>NZ_JBHXDN010000102.1:0-25109 GCF_042726075.1 Kitasatospora sp. NPDC127035
AATACGAGAAATCAAATTCCGCACAATTCCTCCTGCTTCGATTGGAATACAACGTCTGGACGCCTTGCACCTGGGCGGTGGCCGAGATCTCGGCAATGGCGGCCACAGTCAGCGTCGTGCTCTTCGTGCGGGCTATCGCCCGGCTGATCGAGACCCAGAGCTGTTCGAGACGGTGCCACTGTCACTCGCCCCACTCCCAGCCGATCCGCCCACAGGAGCGGTCGGCCACGGGCCGGCAGCAATTGCCGCTCCAGCCCGGATCCACATCAGCGGCACTCGCCGGCACAGCCCCCCGCGCCCCAGCCACCGCAGCACCAGCGAACATGCCGACAATGGCCTTCCTCATCATCGAATCCCCCTCCTGCACCGACCCCGATCAGGTCGACTACAGAGGACCCTAGGCGCCAAAAGACAGAACACGGGCAAGACTTGAGGAAAAGTTGAGGTAGTCACGACAAGTAATAGGCGGGTCTCCACTCGGAATCGGGCTGTGCACATAGTGCGCGCCGTCTTCGACACCGCCAAGGCCCCGGGCGTGAAACTCATCAGGCCCCGGATCCTGAACCCACCGGCAGGAGTGCCAAACTCCTGGCAGCAGGTCAGCAGCCTGCGGCAGGGACAGCGGGTCAGGTCCGACGCCACCAGGAACTGGTCCGCTTCTCCTCGATGGCCGCAGCTTCAGCGGCGGCCGCGGCAGCCAGCGAAAAGGCCGTCATCGTCCCAGGTGTCGGCCTGCTCCTGCTCGGCCCACCGCTCATCCGAGAACTTCGCCCGGCAGCGGGTGCAGACCGGGCGGTGCCGCTGCCGCTGCCCCTCACGGGCCTGCCGGACGGCCGCCTGCTGCCGCTCCGGCAGCTGGGCGCCGGGCGACAGGCCGAGCTCCGCGGCCTGGTCGTCGGTCAGCTCGACCCGGACCCGGGAGTGCGGGGCGACCAGGACTCCGGCGACCATGTGCTCGCCGTCCGGCTCCGGGAGGTCGGTGACGGCCGGCTCGAACTCGGCGCCGGCGCGGATCCAGCGGCTCCGGTGCAGCAGCACGCTGTCCGGGTCGGTGGTGTCCGGCGGGTACCGGTCGTACGGAAGTCGGGCCGGGACGCGCACCAGGCAGGTCTCCCCGACCCGCACCTACGCCGCCCGCACCAAAATCGCCTCCTTGCCCGCTCTTCTTCCAGTCTGCGCCTGTCCCACCCTGTCCAGCTCCGGCCGCAGAGCGCCGCTGCCTGGGGAAATGGGATGGGCCTGTTCTAGGGCCGCCCCAGGTCGGGGTATGACGGGCCGGATGGGACCGTGCCGGGGCGTCCCGGCCTGGTCCCAGGCCGGTGGCGGCGTGGCGCCCGCCGGTGATGGCCCGGATGTGCGTCTCGGGTCCGGCGGGCGCTGACGGCAGCGTAGCGGGCGCGGCCAGGCCACGAGCGAGCCGAGCAGGCCGCGGCCGCGCGTGAGGAACGCGAGCACGCCGTTCGCGAGGCACTCGCCGTGGCCGCCGACGCGGGGGAAGCGGCGGCCGCGTGAGTGCGCGAGCTCGCCGCCCGCCAGAGCGATGAGGGCCATGCCCTGGTGCTGGGCCAGGCGGCCGACGCGATCCTCCAGGCCAGCGCCCACGAGGTCATCCCCGGCGGCGAAGGCCAACTCGTCGAGGAACTGCGCTACCACCTGGCGGCCGACGTCATGCTCGGCGCCACCCGCACCGGCACCCTGCCCGAGCTCCGTGCCGGCGAGCGGCTCGCCCTGGTCGTCGGCTGCGTGCTCGGCGACCTGGAGCGCGAGCTGCCCATCCTCGCCGACGAGCTGAACGCCGCCATCACCACCGGACGCGCCGCGGTCGCAGAGATGACGGCCTGACCGACACCGCTGCCGGCACGGGCTCGCGCCGCTCCTCACCGAGACGTGTCCCAGGGCGGGGGCCGGCTCCAGCCAGGGACGGGGCCCACTCGACCGCGAGCAACCGTGCCCGGTCAGCTCATCGGCCCTGGCGTGCGTGTCGGAGGCGGGCTCGGAGAGCGGGAGATATGGACGATCCCACTGAAGGTGATGGCGGCAACCTCTGGAGCGTGCGGTCCGGAGGGGTGACAATACGCACCATGGTCGCGGAGATCGTTGAGGGTTGCGCGGTTCATCGGCTGGGCGCCGGCGCGCCGGTGCTGTGCGTGCCGGGCTTCGCCGATTCGGCCGAGTCGTGGTTGCCGCTGGCCGAGGCGCTGGAGGCCCGGCACTGCGTGGCCGTGCTGGACCTTCCTGGGTTCGGTGCGGCTCCTGCGCTGGAGGCGGGGGTGACCCTGGAGGACTTCGCGGGGAGGATCGCCGCGGTAGTCCGGCGCTGTTGGTCCGGCCCCGTCACCCTGGTCGGACACTCTCTGGGGTCGGTCCTGGCCGTGAGGGCCGCCCGCAAACTCAACGGGCGATGCGCGGCTGTCGTGTCCATCGAGGGAAACCTGACCTCGCAGGACGGGTACTTCTCCGGACAGGCGACACGGCACGAGGTTCCGGGCGCGTTCAAGGACGACTTCTCGGGGCAGGTGCGCAAGCTTGTCGAGGATGGCCGGGCGCCGGCCAGTTACGCCCGCTCGGTAGCCGTGGCCGACCCGTACAGCATGTGGGCCCTCGGCCGTGACGCGGCCCGGCGCGGCGCGGCCGACGGCTTCGGCCAGGAGTTCGCGGCTGTGCGTTGTCCGGCCGACTACCTGTGGTCGCGGACCACGACCCCGCCCGCCACCCGGGAGTATCTGGCCAAGAACCGCCTGACGCACCACCGACTGACGATCGAGCATCACTGGCCGTGGACGATCGGTCCCGACACCGTCGCCGATCTCGTGCACGCCGCAGCCACGCCGAGCTGATCCGAGACCCCCGGAGGTCTCACGCCTCCCGAGCCAACGGACCGATTCAATCCGGCTCGACCGCGTAGACCTCGATCTCGACCTTCATCCGCGGGTCGAGAAGTCGCGACACCTCCACGAGAGTGGCCGCCGGGCGTACCTCGGCGAACGCCTCATGGTGGGCTCTGGCCACCAGTTCCGCGTCCGTCATGTCGGTGACGTAGGTCACCGTGCGGACCACCGCGGCCATGCTCGCACCGGCCTCACCCAACGCGGCCTCGATGATCGCGAGCGCGGCCCTCGCCTGCTCGTAGGCGTCCGCCCCGTCCAGGTGCGGCGGCTGGGCGGTCGTGCCGGAGACATGCACCTGGCCGCCGACCCTCACCGCGCGGCTGTAACCGTAGACGCCCTCGAACGGACCCCCCGAAGACACGATCTTCCTCATCCGATCGTCGTTGCGCCCCATCGTCACACCCCTTCGTCGACCAACTTGATCGGCACCGGGACCACGGGTACCGGCACCCCGTCAGGCTGCGGCCGTCACACCTCTCGACCAGCCACCGCCGGCCCAGGACGGCGACGACCACCGTCGTCGAACCCTACGCCCGCCGAGGCACCCCGAACTGGCCGAGGGAGCGTGAAGACCGTCCAGCGGGGGAACCACCCTCACCGCCACACCGCCCGAGCCCCGCCAGCGAGCGGCGAGCCCTGGTCGCCGTGTGACGGCCTGACCGACATCGCCGCCGGCACGGGCTCGCACCGCTCCTCACCGAGGGGTGCAGCACGGCCACGCGGCAGGTGTTCTGGAGCAAGCCGGTCCCGGGCACCGACCTGGTCGCGCTCCAGGCCCAGCACAGCAACAGCTGGGTGGCCGTCCAGGGCGGGTGGTGGGCGGCGCACGCCGTCCAGATGCAGTTCCAGGCCGACCTGTTCACGCTGCACAAGGTCTGGTAGCCGGAACGGGACGGGGGAGGTCCTCCCGGCGCCGGGCAGCGGCCGGGAGGACCTCCGGACGGGTCAGAGCACCCGCCGCTCCTCGGGGACGACCGCCGAGGGGGTGCCGCCGGTCAGCTTCAGCAGGTCGTCGTACGTCATCGGGACGACGGTGTGCGGGTGGCCCGCGGCGGCCCACAGCACCGCGACAGCCGCCAGCGCCCTGCCGCCGGTCAACCGGCGGGCGCTCACCGGACGACGCCCTGGGGATGGGGACCGAGGTCGGCCTCGGCCAACGCCTGCTCGGCCGACGCCGACCTGGCGCTGTTCACCTATATCGCGTCTAGTAATTACGATCCTTTAACTCCGGAACTCAATACCTTGCCGCCTCGACAAATGAATTCGCCGAGATGGCAAGGAGATTTAGCATTAACGCGAGATCCAGAAATCAATGCCCGATAAGTATCTTCAGGCCTCGAAGCACCCGCAGCCTTTAGGCCATCAAGGCCGAGGCTGGGCTCAGGACGACAGGGCCTCACCCCAGCAGCCGCCGGCCCGATTGGCGCCGCCCACGTAGAGAAGTGGTCCATCGCAAGGGGAGGGGCGTACCATACGGCCCGCCCCTCCCAACTTACCCCCTCCTGAAACCTATTGGCCTCCCTCAGAAATCTAATTTCGTCGTAGCGGTCTGAAGTGTCCAAGCCGAGACCTTCACGTCAGGCCGAAATCAGATCACCCGACCAGACCACCGGTTCAAGGCCAAAGTCGACCAATACATTCTATCGATCGGGCTGCCATGCGACGCACTCGGGTCGCCGCCCTCCCGAGGTAAAGAAGTCTCGCAGAGCCTGACGGACAAGTGGAATCGGAATCTCGGAGTGATCGGCAAATGAAGTCATGTGACCCACCATGTGATAAGCCGGCTGGATGCGAGTCTCGGGGGATCCAACAGATGTCACGTTACCGTTCTCATCCGCATATGAGACAAGTCCCACTCCGAGGTCCGCGTTAACACAGACCGCAAAGAAATGATCAGGGAATCCCGAAGGCATCAATTCCCGGTCAAGGGAGTATACCTCAGCCATGGTGCAGTAGATATCACCACCTGCAAGCAAGTCGTCAACGACTGCATCCAGTCCGTCAATTGTCGTGACGATCAACGAATTCGCTCCGTGTCCGGACCTGTAGCGCACTTCGACACCTTTTGTCATTGCCACATCTCATTCTTTGCCCCATACGCCTTTTCGACCCACCCTTCGACAGGGTCCGGCCAATATACCAGCAATGACTTTTCACCGAGGAGGTAATCCAGAACCGCATCACATCCTAGGCGAGAATCCTTGCAAGGCCCTCCCGGGTGGTTGATTACAATCTCAGCCTTCGTCATTTGCTACCTGTGCATGATCGCGACAAACTTCTGCTCCACATCGCCACTCCGAGTAGACTTGGAAGCTCCCAGTGTGAGACCACCATCCTTAAGCTTCTCGTTGACCAAATCAATCAGACTGGCATCGTCCTTCCCATTGCCACTGACAAGGTCATACCCCTTTTCCGCCCCCTTGTCGCCTCGCGCGAATCCTGCGGTCTCACGTCCTGCCCATTCTGGGATGGTTCGCTTCGAACCTTCAACAACAGTATCCAGGCAGGTTTCATTATGAACAAGCACAGCCGTTTCACCGGCGAAGACATAATATGTGTGGAGATCTCGAACCGTAAGATTGTACGCACCCTGAGCGCGGGTAAGTCGCTGAATTCCATTGATCTTCGCGGTGGAACCAGTGGAAGTACTTAGCTGGTCACCCACCTCAAGGTCGACAGCGTCAACCCACGCATGCTGATTCTCAGACCAGAACGGGTGGTGGTCAGTAGTGACCAGACTGCCGCTGCCACTATCACCCATTATGCTCAGGCTGGTGAAGTTTCGGTCGTCAGGAGTGTAAATTTCACGCTCGACCGCCTTGGCGGCGATCTCACCGGTGTTCGGGTTGGTGGCCAGAACGGTGTCGCCGACGTTGACCGCCTCGATGGGTTTCCGACTTCCGTCGCCCATCAGGACGCCGGTGCCGACCGGGAAACTGTTCTTCTTGCCGAACGGACAGGCTCCGGAGACCGTGGCTTAGACCTTCTCCAGGAAGGCGATGACCTTCTTGCCGATCGGTCCGGCGGTCCGTACCGCAGCGATTTCGGAGTTCAGCGCGAGACTGTTGACGCGTTCCCGTTCGTCCTGCTCAAGGGCTTGGCGACGGTCATTTCTGACGTAGTCGAGGATGGCATGGTCCGAACCGGACAGGGCGCCGACCGCAGCCTCCCTCGTCCACGGGCCACCCGCGATCTGCATGGACAGCAGCACAAGCTTGCGGCCGTCGGTGACGACTGCCGCGGTAGACGTGCCAGGCTGAGCCACTGCCGCCGCGAGGCGATTGGCCTCGTCCTGAAGAGTACGCAGCGTCTGGACGGCCTCGCCGGCCGAGGCGGACGACCGTGTTCGGCTCGTTCAGATCCTCAGCACCGTCCCGCTTGGCCTTCTCTGCCTTCGGCTGCGGGGTGAGCCGCTTCGCTCCGGGCCGGTCGTGTTTGCGGCCGACGTTCAGGTGGCCGCCAGGACGTCGTGAACCAGCTGGTCCATGCATTGCCGGTGTCGGGGCGTGGATCCGTCCTGCGCGATACCGGAATGCAACGGCAGGAAAGATGGTCAACTACAGCAGTCGAATTTGAGCCAGACAGCCAAAGCGTCGGGATTGTCACCATATCGACCCGAATTGGCATTCATTTGGCACTAGTGTCAAATTTTGCGGTTTCATCAGAAGCTAGATATTCGATAAATTCAAGACGGTGGCCCCATGTAACAGATTGTGCAAGACTCTTCCCACGCAACGAACATGACTATCCGTCAGGGGAGAGCATGCGAAACGCGAAACGGGTCATCGGAACCACCTTGGCGGGTTTGCTCCTGGTCGGCACAGGAGCCTCCCAGGCCGTGGCCGGCGGAAATATCGGATACAACTGCTCAAGGACAAGCCTCTCCAACGGGGAGCTGACCACGTGCATTTACTCCGAGAGCTACAACCAGCCTGACGGCTCCTCCCACTGGAGGCTCGTCGACACCTACAAGAAGAACCACGGCGGCGCCATCACGGCGAAGTTCGGGTTCAACTACCACGGCTACTCGTACGAGAACGGCTGGTTCAACCAGTCCGCCGGCGAGACGAAGGACAGCTGGTTCTACGGCCTCGGGTTCAACGACTGCGGCAGCATCGTCGGATGGTTGGCCGCCCAGGGGCAGAGCACGTTCGCGAACGCGCCCGTCACCATCTGCTACTCCCTCGCCTCCACGATGGGCCCGGGCGCCCAAGAGCCCGGGCCCATCACCATGTCACCCACCGGAGCACCATCAGCATGATCCGCGCTGTCCTCAACAACGAGACCGGGCTGCTCTGGGCCCTCCTCGCCGCACTGATCGCCTCGGCAGCCCTGGCCTCGGCCGTCGCCCGAAGGCGTTCCGCCCCGCTTCTCCTGTCCATGCTCGCCGGAGCCTCGACCGCCGTCGTGCTCACCGCCACCCTCTACCCCATCCACCCTGGTGCTCCGGCCCCACTCCTGTGCACCGTTCAGCGTGACCTGCTCAGCGCGATGTCGAGCACCCAGGGGCTGATGAACATCGCCCTCTTCGTGCCCGCCGGGTTCTTCACGGCCCTCCTCGTCCGGCGGCCGGTCAGCACGGGCGTTGCGCTCACCCTGCTCTCCGCAGCCGTCGAGGCGCTCCAGGCCGTCACCCCCGGGGGCGGTCGCAGTTGCGACACCGCCGACCTGTGGAACAACGTCCTCGGAGCAGCGGTCGGCTGTGGCCTCGCCTACCTCTGGAGCCTCAGGACCAGCGACAAACGGCTTGTCACGTCCAGGAACGAGATCGCACGCGGATCGATGGTTCTCGCGGGCGGAGTCGCGGTTCTCGCGATCGCAGTCGTACCGTTTGTCACCGTCATCTCCGCCGACGTCACGGAAAGCACTCTTGCCGGACCGGCGCAGCGGGACGCGGCCATCAAGGCGTTCCAGGACTTCTTCGGACCCGAGGCCAAGACCAAGTCCATCCAGTACGTCGCCGGCACCTTCGGCCAGCCGGGCACCATCAGCGCCACGGGGGAAACGGGAAGTCTGACCCTGGCCTGGCCGGGCGGTGAACCGACCACTGGACTCGTCGGGCCTGTTCCCGACCAGGCTCCGGGTGAACTCACCGACGCTGCGGCGGTCGCCTCGGCCACTCGATTCGCACAGCTCCACTTTCCCTGGGCTCTCACCGGCAGCTACACCCGCACGGACGCGCAGCCCAATGCCGGTGGAGCCAAGACTGTCCAGTGGCGTTCCCGCGTCGACGGCGTCCTCATGCCGATGCGCCTGGACATGCTCGTCACTGGAAGCGGGCAGGTCAGCTCGTTCTCCGCGCGCCATGTCGAAGCTCCTGTGCTCCCGAAGGCGACCGTCACCGAGCAGACCGCGCGCAGCACTGCGACCGCCGCGTACCCAGGGGCTGTCATCACCAGCGCAGAACTTCTCGCCCAGACCGATCAGAGCGGCGTCTGGCACCCACGCTGGATGATCAGCATGATAACGCCCGAAGGCAAGCAGAAGGCCATGCTCCTCGTCGTCACCATCGACGCCAACACCGGTGCTACCGTCCCGGGAAATTCCGTCGGCGGACTGCTGAACCCCGCCGGCCAACCACGCTAGGACTTCTGGCAGACCGAGGCGACCCTCCCTCCAACCGGCCGGCGTCAAAGAGGTGACCCCAGGCGAGGCCGTCACCCACCTGCGCCGCACCGGCACCGTCCCCCTCACACCCGCCCCCTGGCATGGAGCCCAGCTGCGCCTCCACGTGACTGTCACGTGGCGACCTTCAGCACGCCCAGGCCCTGGAGGATGCTGTGGCGCAGCGGGCCAGCGCGGTGCGGACGCGAGCCGCATGGTGCGGCGCGGTAGCGACGCGCACCGGCCGTGCGGTGCGGCGCGCGGGTGCGGTGCGCGGCCGCGCGCGGATGCGGGCTCGCTCGGCCTGCCGCTTGTCCAGGGGAAACGCGCCGCGCTGGTCGGCGTGGCCAACAAGCGCGGCCGGGTGCGCGCGGGCCCCGCGCAGCCTGTCCATAGGCGTAACGGCTCGCGGTGCAGGCACGGGCCGCGCGGTGCGGTGCGGTAGCGGCGCGACTACCGCACCGGGCTTCGCGGTGCGGTGCGGAAGCCCGCGCGGTGCGGTGCGGAACCGTCCCCACGGTGCGGTGCGCGCGGCCGCCCCGGGGCCGACCCGGTCTACCAGCGGGTGAGGTGTTCCCCCAGGGCCCGGCGCAGCAGGGCGAGGGCGGCGTCGGTGTCGGGGCAGAGAAGGGGTTCGCCGCTGGCGGCGTCGGCGACGATACTGCTGTCGACCAGGGCGGTCCAGGTGCCGCGCTGAACGTCGTACTCCTCGATCCAGCCGACCGGGCGGCCGGCTCGCTGGAGTTCCTGGACGCCCGGGTGGTCGGGCCAGGTGAGGTGGACCAGGCCGTTGGCGAGCGCGGAGCGGTCGGGGTCGCCGAGACCGCGGGCGGAAGGCACGGTCCAGCCGGTCGGGCGCTTGAGGGCCAGGTGCGGCACGCCCGGCATCGCGCGCTCGGCACGGACCCGGGCGGCATGCGCGCGCTGGATGGCGTCCAGGGCGTCGCCGACGGTGCGGTGGGTGCGGGTCCCGCTGGCGGGGTCGGTGAGGACCACGGCGGTCTGCTCGCCCTGGTGCTCGACGGCGATGTGCCCCGCCTGTCCCCAGGGGCCGTCCGGCAGCGGAGCGGTCCAGCCGACCGGCCGACCCCGGTGGAACAGCTGGTGGACGTCCTCGGCCCGCAGGTCGTCCCAGGAGGCCACCAGCCAGTCCTCACCGAACGTCACGCTCAGGTCGTCCAGGCGGTCCGGCTCGCCGAACCGCACGGTCGGGATCGTGCAGGCGGCGCGGCGCAGCGTCTCGAAGTCCTCGGCCCGCTGGAGGGCCGTGGCCGCGGGTGCCGGCACTCGCGCGGGCGCCCTCGATTCGGCTCGGTCCGAAACAGCGGGTGCCGTCGGCCTTGCCGGGTCGGGCGTCTTTTCGGAACGGTCCGAAACAGCCGACCCGGCCGGAGGCGTGGCCGGGGCAGGAATTTCGGACCGGTCCGAAACAGGCCTCTCGGCCAGGACCCTGGGGTCGACCCGGGCCAGGACATCCGGGCGCATCAGCATCTCCTCGGCCCGGCGCAGCACGCGCTGGGGCTCGGTCAGGTCGGGCCAGCGGACCTCGTCCCGCGCGTCTTCCGCAGCCTCCACCGCCCGGACGCTCAGCGACCCGTGCAGGCGGTGGAACTCCTCGTACGCAGCCACCGGATCCTCGTCGACCGCGTCCAGGAACGCGCGGGCGGCGTCCACGGCCGCCTCCGCGCACCGCAGCACCTCCGCCCGCGCGCCCTCGCCGGACCGGACAGCGTCGACCTTCAGCTTGTCCCGGGCCGCCTTCGACTTGCACGCCTTCGAGCAGTAGACCGGCCGGCGCCCGCGCCTGCCGGGCTCCGGCGCCGGCACCGACTTCCCGCACCCCACCCGCAGGCACACCTCGCCCGAAGCCACGTCGAACAGCACGTCAGAGGTGCCGGAATTTCGGACCGATCCGTATTTCATGCCCGGATCGTAGCCCTGGCGATCACCCAGGTCACAGCCCATTTCGGACCGGTCCGAAACTCCCGGCCGCCGGGGCGGCCATCAAGAAATCCGGATTGCGGACCGGGGCGAAACTCGCCGCCGCTGCACCCGGTGCAGCAGCCCGCGCAGCGCTGCGCCGGGTGCTGCACGGAGGAGCAGCGGTGCGGCACCCGGACGTGCTGCTGCGCCTGGTGCTGCACGTTGTCCCGCTGCCCGGAGCGGCGGTGCAGCACGTTGTCCCGTCACCGGCCGTAGCCGCCCACCCCCTTGTCCTACTACCCGCCGCCCCCTTGTCCGGGGTTGTCCCGCGCAACGGCCCGGTTGTCCCTGCGCATGCGCAACCCGCTGCGCAACGGCGCCTTGCGCATGCGCAACGGCTTGGTCGCCACCATGCGCATGCGCATCCGCCGGACCCGGCCCGGTGCGCAACCGGCCCGGCCAGCTACCCGGCGAAGGCCTGCGGCGGCCGCAGCTGCGATCCCCGCCGCACCGCCCCCACCTGCTGATTCGCACCCGTCCCGCAGGGTCCGCACCCGCCCTTGCGCATCACGAGCCAGGCGGTTGCGATACGCAACGCAAGTCGCACCCGGCCCCGGCCGTTGCGCAGCCGGCGGTTGCGCGGGCCGTCGCAGTCGCAGCGCCCGACGGTTCAGCACGCGCTGCTGCTGCACCGCCGCAAGCAGCAGCAGGGTGTAGCAAGGGCCGCCTTGCTACACCCGTGACCGCCCGCCGGACCGGACGGTTGCACCGGTATGACGACTTCTCCGCTGTCCTGGCCGCCGCTGCCCTCCCCGTCCGGCCGCGCCCAGGACGATCCCGCGTCCGAGCCCGACGACCAGGCGCTCGACCCCGGCCGGCTGGCCGCACTCCACCGGGGCCGTGACGCGGGGGAGGCGGCGGCCGCGTGGGTACGCGAGCTGGCCGCCCGGCAGGGCGAGGAGGAGCACCACCCGGCGTTGGAGCGCGCGGCCGAGGCAATCACCCTGGCGAGCAACCGCGAGGTCGTCCCCGGCAGCGACGGCCTGCTGTCCGAGGAGCTGCGGTACACCCTGGCGGCGGACGTGCTGCTCGGTGCCTCGCACACCATCGGCACGCTGCCCGAGCTCGGCGGCGGCGAGCGGCTCGCCCTGGTCGCGGTGTGCGCGCTGGCCGCGGCCTTGCCGTCCTGCGTGCTCGGCGACCTGGAGCGCGAGCTCACCCTGCTCGCCGACGAGCTGGACGCCGCCACCGCCTCCGGCCGCGCGGCCGCAGGCACCGGTTTGGCCGGGTGAGCACCACCACGCGCCGGGCGCTCGGGCCCGGCGCCGCCCGGGTGCTGGCCGACACCGTCCGGGCGCCCCGTACTCCGCCGCCGTGGTCGCAGGCCGCTGTCGACACCGCGCTGCACACGGTGCTGGACGGCTTCGAGCGGACCCCGCGCCCTGGCGGGAGGCCTTCGAGGACCTGGACGAGGACGCCCTCGCCGAGACCGCCGCCGAGGCCCGTACCTCCGGCACCGATCCGGCCCGCGCCGTCGACGAGCCGGTGCGCGGCCTGCTCGGGCAGCTGGCCGACTGGCAGGCCGCGATCGGCGAGCTCGGCCGAGCACTCACTGCGGCCGCGCAGGACAGGCCGCTGCCGGACTGGGCCGCCGACGCCGGCCGCACCCAGGACGTCCGCTGGCGCCGGGCCCGCACCGCGCTGCTGGAGGCCGTCGCCCGCCACCACCACGGCACCGTGCCCACCGAGCCCTCCGCCGACCGGCCGTGGTGATCAGCACCGGCCTCCGCGCGGGAGAATGAGCCGGGTGACCAGCACTCAGCAGCCGCGCGGCATCAACTCCCTGATCCCCACCCGCACCCAGACCACGCCCGGCGAACAGGCCGCCGCCCAGCTCCTCCACCTCCGGTCGGCGACCGTCCCCGTGCCGGTCCTCGCCGCGGCCGCCGCACTCATCGCCGGCCACCTGGAGGACCCGGACCCGGCCACCCGCGAAGCCGCCGAAGCCGTCCACGCCCACCTGCTCGCCGCCATCGAGGACGCCGCACCGAGCCGGTAGCCGACCGCCCGGACCAGATGTCCCAGCACTGTCCCAGCCCGGGCGCGAAAACGCTCCTACCAGGGAAATGGCTTGGGACCGTCCTAGCGAAACGACCGAAACCGGACACGCTGAGACGGGGGTGGGACATGCCTGGGACAGACCTGTCCCAGCCCGGCGAACCGAGCGCCGTGCCACGAAACTTCCCTTGTCACAGGGGGTGTACTCCGGCGGGCCGGTGCGCCACGATGACGCGATGGACGACACCCAGGCGATGGTCGACTTCCTGCGCGCCAAGTACCGCCGCAGCATCCAAACGAGCGAGGACCTCCAGAGCGCGGTGGTCGACGGCCGCATCCCGGCGCTGGACGGCGACCGCTGAAAGCACGCCGGCTTCACCCTGCAGTCGATGCACGAGGCACGGTCGATGCTGGAACTGTTCGAGCACACCATCGTGGCCCACCTCGGCACAGCCGGCCCCATGGGCGCCATCGCCGACCAGCAGCTGCGCATCCTCGCCCGACCGTTCCTGTAGCCCGGCCGACCCCTGCGGTTCCCCCCAGCCAGCCGCGGGAACGATCCAGGCATGGACGGGCACCACCAGGAGCAGGCCGGCCCGGTCGACGAAGCGCGGGCCCGGGAACTCACCGAGCAGCTGCGCACGGCGATCGAGGACGCCCGCACCGCCGTCCTGGTCCTGGCCCGCCGGGTGCGCGCCGCCCACCGGGCCCGGGTATGGACCGCACTCGGGCACCCCAGCTGGGGCGCGTACACACTCGAGGAGTTCGGGATCGGCCGCTCGACGGCGTACCGGCTGCTCGACCTGGCGGCCGCCGCCGAAGCCATCGAGGGCACCGTGCAGCGGGAGCTCGGGGCGTCCCACGCGTGGGACAGCGCCGCCCTGGTCCTGCCCGTACGCGCGGTCGTCGACCTCAAGGCCGAATCGCCGAACTCACCGACCTGATCGCCGAACGCCTCGCCGACGCCCAGCAGGAAGCCAGTGGCACCGTGCTGGAGGCCGCTGCGGTCGGCGAGATCGTCGCCCAGGCCGTCACCGACATACGCGCCCGCCCCGACGTCCCCGCCGCCGAGCTGGAGATGGGCCCGGCCCCGGACGGCATCACCACCGAGGCCTGGCGCCGCCATGTCTCCGCCGGCCGCGACGCGGTCACCCAGCACCGCCAAGGCCAGCACGAGCTCGGTCTGCTCGCCCTTGGGGTCGTCCCGGCCTACATCGGCGACCGCCAGGCCGAAGACGCCGGTCTCGCCCGCCTCGCGAACGACATCGGCATCACCACCGACGAACTGCTCGCCTGCCGCCGCTACGCCATCTCCGGCGACCCGCGCGCGATGGACAGCTGGTAGAACCGCAGGCCAGACGGGGGGTCTTATAGATTCGCGACCAGCTTCGAGGCGGCTCGGCCGTGGTCCGATCCATGAACCTGCCCAGGTCAGAGCCGTGCGGCACGAATGGAGCGGGTCAGATCTGCCGGCCCGGGTCAGAGAACGTCAGGCCGCCGGCGGCAAGCGGGCGCCGAGCCGGAGCAGGTGCGGCCACGGGCTCGCCGGGTGGCTGGCGGAAGTCGGCTCCCTGCTCGACCGGCAGCTGCCGTCGCCCGCCGGAGGGAGCGGAGGTGGACGCGGCGGAGGGCTCGGAGAAGGCAGGCAGGGAGAGGGCACGACGGTCAGTCATGATCCACAGTCTGGCAGCCCGCGGCCGTGCCCAGGGGCTGAACGGCCATCAGCGGCGGTAGCGCTCCGGTCCTTCATTCTCTCCGGGACGGTGCTCCTGATCACCCTCTCCGCCGCCGCTCTGGGCGAACGCCCCGGCCGCCGGGAACTCCTCGCCATCGGCGTCATCCTGCTCGCCCTGCTCGCGGTCGTCGGCTCCCTCTGCGGCGGGGAGGCCGGCGGCGACCGGGTGGGGCGACGGCGCCCGTCCTACCCCTGCTCGGCGTCTGCCTCCCCTGCCTCGCCCTCGGGCTCTTGCTCTTCCTCGCCTCGCTGCGCCGCGCCGGCCGCCGGCACCGCCGCCGCAGCTCCGGCGTGCCGTACGAGGTCGCCCTCGGGCTGCTATACGGGGTGAGCTCGCTCGCCGTCAAGGGCACCTCGGCCGCGCTCGCCGACCGGCCGCGCGCTGTCCAAGACCGCGCTCCAGCGCTGCCGGGCCTCCGTGATCGTGCCCGTCACGACGACCGTGTCCAGCGTCTTCACCGTCGTCGCGGGCACCGTCGTCTTCGGCGAAACACCTGCCCGCCGAACCGCTCCGACTGGCGCTGCGCCTCGGCGGCACCGCGCTCGCCGCGGCCGTCCTGCTCTCCCTGCCGCGCCACGATGCGCCCGCACGACCCTCTCGCCCTCGACGACCACCGCCACCGGGGGCTGCCCGACAGGATCGAGGCGCACCTGCCCCGCACCGACTGAACCCAGAACCGGCGTCCTCCCGTGAGCCGGTCAGGACGCGACCGCCGCCGTGCCGTTCCCCGCGATCCACTGCGCGGGCTGTGTGCCCTTCTCTCGGTGCCGGGTACTTGAGTTGAATGGGCATCAGTTCCTGTGGGGTGCTGGGCCCCGCAGGCCGACAGAGGGGTCGAGGTGCTGGTGGAGGCTCTGAGTGCACTGGCGGGGGCGGGCGGTGCCGGGATCGTCCAGGCCGCCGGTACGGACATGTGGCAGGGCGTGCGGGAACGGGTGGCCCGGCTGCTCGGCCGCGGGACGCCCGACGGGGAACGGGCGGTGCTCGAACGTCTCGACCGGACCGGTCGGGCGCTGGAAGCGGCGTCCCCCGAGGAACGGGCCACGGTGGCGGACCGGCAGGAGGCCTCCTGGCAGACCCGGCTGGAGGACTTCCTCGAAGGTCTGGACGCGACCGACCAGGCTGCGGCCGTCGCGCAGTTGCACGCCCTGCTGGAGGCGCTCGGGGCCGCCGCCGCGCCCGCCGCGGCGGTGCACGCCGACCACAGTGGGGTGACGGCGGGCGGTGACATCGCCAACCAGGGTGGGGTGATCGGCCGGGACTTCGACGGCCCGGTGACGATCGGGGCGACCGACCGCCCTACTGGGCCGGGAGCGGACCCGCGCTGACCGCTCCCGGTGACACCGCCGGACCCAACGGGCCGAGCGCCGGGATCGGCACCCGGCGCGACCTCGTCAACACGGGCGGCGTGGTGGCCGGCAGCGTTCGCGACATCCACATGCACGGCGGCGGTACCGCGCCCGCCGTGCACCGGCCCGCTCGTCTGGGAGCCGTCTTCAAGGCCCCGCCCAGGTACCCGTCATTCACCGGCCGACGGGACGTCCTGGAGCAACTGAGCCGGCGGCTGGGCACAGGCTTCACCGCCGTCCTGCCGAGCTCGCAAAGCCTGTACGGCCTCGGCGGCATCGGCAAGACCCAGATCGCACTGGAGTACGCCCACTGCTTCAGGGCCGAGTACGACCTCGTCTGGTGGATCGACGCCGAGCAGTCCGACGCGATCGCCGCCAGCCTCGCCGACCTGGCCCGCGAACTCGGCCTGCCGGTCGGCGAGGAGGTCGGACAGGCCGCGGACGCCGCCCTCGCCGCCCTTCGCCGGGGCGAACCGGCCTCCCGGTGGCTGCTGGTCTTCGACAACGCCGACGCACCCGCCGACCTCCTCCCCTACCTGCCGAGCGGTGCCGGGCACGTCCTGGTCACCTCGCGGAACCCGGACTGGAGCCGGGTGGCCGAGACGCTGCCGATCGCCGTGTTCTCCCGCCGGGAGAGCGTCGAGCACCTGTGCCGCCGGGTCGGCGGCCTGACCGGAGCGGACGCGGACGCGGTGGCCGAGGCGGTCGGCGATCTGCCGCTGGCCGTCGAGGTGGCCGCCGGCTGGCTGTCCGCCACAGGCATCCCGGTCGAGTCGTACCTCACCCAACTCCGCGGGGCGACCGCCCGGGCCCTGTCGACCGGCCACCCGGTGGACTACCCCGCCTCCGTC
Organism: Kitasatospora sp. NPDC127035; assembly: GCF_042726075.1. NCBI lineage: Bacteria > Bacillati > Actinomycetota > Actinomycetes > Kitasatosporales > Streptomycetaceae > Kitasatospora > Kitasatospora sp. NPDC127035. Next base: position 16,410 of record NZ_JBHXDN010000102.1, read on the forward strand.
GCCGCGACCTGGAGCGTGTCGATCACCCAACTGCGGCAGCAGTCGCCGGCGGCCGCGCGGCTGCTGCAGCTGTGCGCACTGATGGCCCCCGAACCCATCGCGGTGCGCCTGCTCTACAGCGAGCCGATGGTACGTGCGCTGGCCCGCCACGACCCCGGCGCGGACGGCCCGTTTGCGGTGGCGGAGGCCATCCGGGCCATCGGCCGCTACTCGCTCGCCCGGGTGGACACCACCCGCCGAACCGTCCAACTGCACCGGTTGGTCCAGGCTGTGATCCGCTCCACCCTGACCGACGACGAGCGACACACGGCCGCGCACGACGTCCACCTCGTCCTGGCTGGCGCACGCCCCGCCGCAGGCGGGATCGACGACCCCGCCAACTGGCCGGCCTTCATCGAGATCTGGCCGCACCTGAGTGCCTGCAGCACCAGGGAGTGCGACGCACCGGAAGCCCGACAACTGCTCATCGACCGGGTGCGCTACCTGTGGAAGCGCGGAGCCCTCACCGACGCCGACACCCTGAGTGCCGCCCTCGTACCGCTCTGGACGCAACGCCTGGGCCCCGACGGCCCGGAGACCCTGCTCCTGCTCTTCCAGCGGGCCAACATCCTCCGCTCGATGGGCCACTACCGCGATGCGCTGGCCCTCGACGAGACCGTGCTCGAACGCCGGCGCACAGCCTTCGGGCCGTACCACCCGACCACCCTGGCCTCCGCCGGATCGGTGGCCGCCGACCACCGGGTGCTCGGCGCGTTCCGAACCGCCCTCGACCTCGACCTCGACACCTACCGCCACCTGCGCGACACCGTGGGCCCCGACGACCCGCGGGCCCTGTCGATGGCCCACAACCTGGCGATCGACCACCGCCTGGCCGGCGACAGCAGGGCCGCCCGAGACCTGGACCGGGACACCCTGCGCCGACGCACCGAGATCCTCGGCCCGCGCCACCCCTACACCCTGAGCACCAAGTACTGCCTGGCCCGGGACCTCCGTGACCTCGGCGACCACCAGGGCTCGCTCGACCTGCTCACCGAGGCCACCGCCGACCTCGCGGAGGTGCCCTGGCCCCACCTGCCGGAGCACCTGCGCACCGCGGCGTCGACCGGCGTCGCCCTGCGCCGGGTCGGACGTCCGGGCGAGGCGCTGGCCCTGGCCCTGGCCACCTACCAGCGCTACCTGGAACGCTTCGCGGAGGACGATCCCGAGACCCTCGTCTGCGCGCTCGCGCTCGCCGCCGCCCACAGCGCCCTCGGAGACCACGGCTCCGCCGGCCCGCTCACCGCGGAGGTACTCGACCGCTACCAGCACCGACTCGGCGACACCCACCCCTTCACCCTCGCCTGCGCGGCCAACCGAGCCATGTACCTGCGCGCCGAGGGTGATCCGGCGGGCGCGGTCGAGCAGGGCGAGCCCGTCCTCGCCGCCCTCGGCAGAGCCCTCGGCGACCGCCATCCGCTGACGGCCAAAGCACGGCTCAACCTCGCCAACGCCTACGGCGAAACCGGCCGCCATGGCGACGCCCTGCTCCTGCACCGACGGGCCCTCGGCGACCTGACCGAGCTGTACGGCCCGAACCATCCCGACACGCTGACCAGCGCCGCCAACCTCGCGGCGGCCCTTCGTGTCCTCGGCCGGACCGCCGAGGCGACCACCCTGCACACCCGGGCGCTGGCGGCCCTCGCCGACCTGCTCGGCCACGACCATCCGCACACCTGCGCCGTCCTCCGGTGGGAGGCCGTCGACCAGGACCTCGAACCCCAACCGTTCTGACCGTACGGCCGACACCGTGTGGAACGGGAACGGCGCGGGCGGGGCGGGATCGCGCCCCGCCCGCGCCGGGGAGTCGGCGTGCTCGCCCTGGAGGTCGTGCGGCCTACGTCGCCGACCGCCGGGGCGAGGACGTCCTCGCCCCCGTCGAATCGCGGCTCACCGCCTTCACCCGAAAGCGGTAGGCGTCGGCGGCCTGGCCGCTGACGTGCTCACCGTCGGTGAGCTTCTGCTCGTCCTCGGCCAGGCCCTCCATGTGGAACAGCCAGTCCTCGAAGGCGAATTCTTCAGGGAAGCCTGTGGCGCCGGCTGGACTGGGTGGGCACCCGGCCAGGGGAACGGGAGCGGCTGGCATCTCAACACACTGACTTGACAGACATCCCATGAGCTGGCGTGTCAAACAGCGAGTGCGTGGGCCCGGCGGGACCAGTCGGTTGCCCCGTCGGAGGGCTGCCGTCGCTCAGGCCGAACGGATGCCCTAGCCTCGGCAGGTGACGCTCTACTTCGACCCCCTGACCATCCTCGGCAATGACCGCGAGGCCTTTCGGGGCCGTTGGGAAGACCGACTGTGGCTCAACGTCCCCGGGCCCTTCTACGGTGGGGAGACCGACACCTGCTGGACGGGGCGGCTTTCAGCACCCGCCCACGTTCTCTACGGAGGCAAGTACCTCACCGAGTACGTGTATCGCCAGCCCAGATCGCCTGCGGACACCGCCCAGCTGGTCGAAGCGGCAGACAACGACCCATTCCTCGGGTACGGCTGTGACGGCGACTCGCGATGGACACCGGAGACCGTCCGGGAGTGGTGGCACAACCGCGGCCAGGTTGTGCAGTACCTGTCCGACCAGCGGAGCACATGGGAAGAGAGCGATGCCGCGGCGGGCCAGGACGTAGCCGCTGCCGTCCGCGACTTCGAGTCCTACATCGCCGGAGACCTGGCATCTGATCTACGGATCTATCTCTACTGGCTGGAGGAGCGACAGTCCCCCGCGCCCGATGACCGGCTGCCCGAGCTGTAGCCAAGCGCACTTCGCGGCAACACCGTTACCGACCCAAGAGGAACGGCCTCACCCATGGGCTGGAGTGTCAAACGGCGAGTGCGTGGGCTCGATCCGACCAGGCGGTCGCCTCGTCGTACAGGGTGCCGGTTTTGAGACAGCCGTGCAGGATGCCGACGAGCCGGTTGGCGAGTTGGCGCAGGGCGGCGTTGAATTCGATGCCGCGGGCCCGTTGCTTCTCGTAGTAGGCCCTGGCACCGGCGGAGACCCGCAGTGCGGAGAAGGCCTGGGCGATCAAGGCGTCGATGAGCCGGTCGTTGCGGACGTACCGGGCGGTCACGACCTTCTTCCTCCCGGAGGCGCGGGTGGTCGGGCTGGTGCCGGCGTAGTTCTTGCGGGCCTTGGCGCTGGCGTAGCGGTGGGGGTCGTCGCCGAATTCTGCGAGGACCCGAGCGCTGAGCATCGCGCCCAGTCCGGGCTGGGACCGGATGATCTCGGCGTTCGGATGCTGGCCGAAGAAGTCCTCGACCTGCTCGTGCAGGAACTTGACCTGGTCGTTCAAGGTGACCAGCATCGCGATGAGTGCGCGTACGGAGACGGCGTAGGCCGCCGTCACAGCGGTGGGCTGGCCCAGGTGCTTGGCGCGCAGCACGGCCTGGATCTTGGTGACCTTGTCGGGGACGCCGCGTCGCCGGGCGCGCTTGAGGGCCGCGGATATCTGCGTGGTCGTCAGCTTCGCCGCAGCCACTGGATCAGGTGCCTTGGCCAGTAGTTCCAGGGTGTCGGGGGCATCCAGGTCGTCGAACGCCAGCAGAGCGGCGGGGAAGTAGTCGAGCAGGGCGTGCCGCAGCCGCTGCGTGGTGCGGGTGCGTTCCCAGATCAGGGTCTTATGAGCCCGCGTCACGACCTTGACCGCTTCGGCGTCGGCGGTGTCCCCGGAGATCGGGCGGAGCTGGTGGGAATCGGTGCGCACCATGTCGGCGAGCATGTGCGCGTCGGCCCCGTCGCTCTTGGCCCCCGACACCGCCAGGCGTTCCCGGTACCGGGATGCCTGCAGTGGATTGACCGCGTACACCGTGTAGCCGGCGGCGATCAGCGCCTGCACCCATGGGCCTCGATCGGTCTCGATGCCGATCACGACCTCGGCCCTGCTGTCCTCGCCGAGCTCCGCACCGATCATCGTGTGCAATCGCTCGATGCCAGCGACGCCCTCCGGCAGCCGAGCCTTGGACAGCCGGCGACCTGTGGCGTCCATCAGCTCGATGTCGTGGTGGTCTTGGGCCCAGTCGTCCCCAACGAACAGCAACTCGTCCTCCGTCATCGACCTCGATCGGCAGCAGCCCGCAGGAGAACCATCAGCGACCTAATAGGGCTGTGCTCACGCCGCGATCGGGCGGGCACGACATCCCATCAGCGATTTCGCTCCTGGCCGACCGGCAGGGGCACGATCTGTCAACAGGACTCGAAGTCCAGGGAACAAAGAGTGCTCACCTGCCGGCGGCTACCGGGCACCGAGTCTGCCGGATGGAGCCTCGGTGGGTCCTATTAGGGAACCTTCGTGCAGGCGGTAGACGACGCTGATGCGGTCTCCGGTGTCGGAGGCCGGGTCGGTGCGGGCGGTGTAGTCGTCGACCTCGGGGTCGGTGCCGCCGGGCACAGGGATACCGAGCCGCGGGTGGACGGCGAGGCGCTCGACGAGCTTCTCGACCGCGCTCAGCTCGCCGGGCCGCAGCCCGGCAAGGGCCCGTTCGGCGGCGTCGGACAGGAACACGTGCAACGGGGCCGGCGGTTCGGGCCGGTCGGTCACCGGGCGCCGCCGGCGGCGCGCGCCCGGGCGAAGGCGTCGGCGGCCGGGGTCCACTGCTGGCCGCCGATCGGCGCGGCCAGCGACGCCATCGCGTGCTCGTCGGTGCGCAGGACCAGGCGGTGGCGGTAGGTGGCGATCACCTCGGCGACTGCGGCGAGGTCACCGATCGGGGAGGAGTCGAGCGCGGCGGCCAGGGCCCGCTTGAAGGCCTCGCGGTCACCGGGCAGGCCGTAGCGGGAGAGCGCGGTTCGTAGCTCGTGCAGTGTGGTCGGCCTTGCTGGGGCAGGGCTGTCGTGGTCGGGTTGGGTGGTCACGTGGGCCTCCTCGGTGGTGTGGTCGCCGGGACGGCGGGCTGCATGGTCGACGGTAGCGGTCGGCGGGCGTGTGGCGGAGCCATCCGGGTCACGCGGCCCCGGTGAGGGTCAACAGCGGCCGAGGGGAGCATGGGGAACCGGCCCCGCTCTGCTCCGTTCCGCACGGGTGGCTGCGAGAGCAGTGTGGTGGCGCGCACCTGGACGAGGCCGACGGCACCCGTCGGATCCGGGTCGGGTCAGCGCGATCACCCAACGTGCCGTCCCCGAGTTGCGCGAGCAGCCGGATGCGCAGGCCGCTGAGTTCTCCCCGCATGCGCGGGGAGGACTCGGGTTCAACGAGATCACGGAGGCTATCCGCCGGCTGACCCCCGCCTGCGCGGGGGTCTGCCGTTTCGGGACCTTGGCCTTTCTGCCTCGGATGCGTCCTCCCCGCAGGCGCGGGGGTCTGCCGCTCCCCGCGACCTGCCGTCCTCCCCGCGCCTGCGGGGGTGATCCCACGGGCTTGTAGTTCAGCCAGCTCCAACTGTCCTGCTCCCCGCGCCTGCGGGGGTCAGCCGCACCTGCGTCGATCCACCCGCCCACCGTCTGGGTCCTCCCCGCGCGACCGGGGGTGGCCGTTCCTGTTTTCCGTTGAGCGGAGTCACGGGACCCTCACGAGCGCGTGGCTGTGAACGTAGATGCGCGGTGCTACGCGTCCCTCTACGCTGGCCGGCCATGGGCTACGACTTGCATATCACGCGGCGGGAGAACTGGTGGGACAGAGAGGGGGAGCACATCAGGGCGGTGGAGTGGGACGCGGCGGTCACCGCCGATCCCTGCCTCGTGGCGGTTCCGTTGCCGGAAGGCTGCCAGGAGAGGGTCGCTGAGACCGTCCTGTGGAGGAATGGGAAGCCATACGGCGAGGCGTTGTGGTGGAGGGCCGGGCGGGTTGTGGCCAAGCACCCGAGCGATGCGCTGGTCGTGACTATGTGTCGGTTGGCGAAGGCGTTGGAGGCCCGGGTCCAGGGCGACGACGGTGAGTACTACGACATGTGACGTGTGCGTCGCCCGTTCATCCCCGCACCTGCGGGGGGTAGCCGTCGATGCAGCGGCCTGGTAGGTGGCGAAACAGTCCTCCCGAGACTGCGGGGGTCAGCCCCAGCACCGTCCGCCGGCTCGCCAGCAATCGTTGGTGTACTGACTCACGTGCCCTGGCAGGTACAAGTTGACGTGTTCAGGCATTGGGTACCGGCTCAGCCTTGAATTGGAGGGCTCACGGCGGGCCTGGGTGTCGGTGGTGTCGGGTTGGATGAGCACGTGACTGTCTATGACGTAGCCCGCCAGCTCCCCAGCATCGCCGACCTGCGGGACAAGTGCCGTTCGCTGGCGATGCTCGATGCGATCCTGAGCCCGGACTGGGAGGGCCGGTACTACTCCTTCAACACCGGTTGGGCCGGCGGTGAGGAGATGGCGTCGATGCGTAACGGGTCGGGAGACGAGTACTCGATCGTGTTCTCGGCGGCTGGGGCCTATGTGCGGGGCTTCGATCACGAATCGCCGATGAGCCCCTTCGGCAACGATGGCGAGGCCTGGCCGGGAGTGATCGATGAGGTCCCGAGCTCTTCAGACCCTTCGTCGAGGAGCCGGCGTTCACCGACGAGGACGACGTGCCGGTCGTGACGGCCTGCATGTGGCGGGGACCGGCGGACGAGCGGTGGCATCACGGGACGATCGACTTCCCCGAGGTGCTGTCGATCCTGACGGGGCGACGAGCCTGTTCGGCCTCCTGGTCGACCGTTCTCCGGAAGCGTTCCAGCGTTTCGCCGAGGACTACTACGAGGTCTCCATCGACCTGGGGGCGGTGAGTCAGGTTCATGCCTTGCGGCCGCTGAGCCAGGAACTCGTATCGTTGCTGAACCCTGAGGTCAGCTTGGCGGACCTGGCCCAGGACATCTCCGAGATCGGCTATCCGCAGCTGGACCACGAGTCGGCCTGAACGCTGTCGAACTTCGGATGAGATGCTCGGCGTGCCGGAGCAGGAGTCCGCGTAGTGCCGTGAAGTGATGGATCCGGCCTGGACGGGAGAGTTTGGCCCAGGTGCTGCTGCGCTGGTCGAGCCACCTCCGCCGCGAGCCCGGGATGTTAGGAACTGGTTCCAACAAACGTGTCCCTGTCACTCGGCAGGCCAACAATCGTTTCAGCACGGGATCTGTTGTCCAGGGTCTGACTGAGCACAACAGCTGGCCACTCGCTCGGCGATGACGGTACTCGCCCCGAAGGCAGTCGTCCGGATTTGTCGGGCCTGCCCCGTAGGCTCGGCCCATGACTGGTCAGACCTGGGTTGGCGTTCGGGAGCGCGTGCGCGCGCTGGGAGTGAGTCCGGCCGGCCGGTGCCGGCGTGTTCGGATCTCGGGGGCACCGGTTCGCCTTGGACGAACCGCTGACCTCGGCCGAGGTGGCTGACCTCGAAGCCCAGATAGGTGTTGTCCTGCCCGAGGAGTACCGCGAGTTCCTCCTCCAGGTCGGAGCCGGCGGCGCCGGTCCGGCGTATGGCGTCTTCCCCGTCCGGCGGATCCATGGCCGCTGGCGTTGGGAGGGAGACGGCGCCGACCTCGCGGACCTGTCCAGGCTGGGCGAGCCCTTCCCCCGGCAGGGCCCGGACCCGGAGCACGCAAGGGCGCTCTGGGAAGAACGGCCGGAGGAGGAGGACTTCGAGGAGATAGAAGACTTCGACGACGCCATCGAGTCCTGGGACGAGCGATGGGAATCCGTGATGTTCTCACCGGACCGCACGGTCGGCGCCGTCGTGATCTCGCACCTGGGCTGCGCCGCCCGCCAGTGGCTGATCATCAACGGTCACGAGCAGGGGCGGATCTGGTCCGACAACCGGGCGGACGACGAGGACCTCACTCCACTGCTGGACGAGCGCGGCGAGCCGACGACGTTTGCTCGGTGGTATCTGACGTGGCTCGATGAGAGTGAACGGCAACAGCAGCAGGGCAGCCCTTCATAGCGTTTGTCAGCCGAACGATCGGCAGCCTCCAGATGCCGCGCGAGGCCGGCCCTGCTCGGCGCTACAGCACGGTGAGAGTGATCACCCATAGGCACGGAACGGGCGGGTCGGGCAGGATCACGTCCGGGCGATCAGGTCGGGCAGCACAATCTGTCTGATGCTGTCGTCGAGGTCGTCGCCGTCGCTGGCCGGCCAGAACCACGGATCGGTCATGGCCCGTTCCAGCCCGTCCTGGAGCTGCTTGACCTGGTCGTCGGTCAGGACGGTGCGCACCAGGACGGCAGCCTCGGCGGACAGCCGGGCCCGGTAGGGGTGGGCGGTCACCGGGGGAAGAGCTGTCCTCCCCGCGCAGGCGGGGGTCAGCCGGAGTCCGTCCGATGAGCACCGCCCACGAGCAGGTCCTCCCCGCGCAGGCGGGGTCGGTTGAGACGGGGTGTGATGTCGTCGATGTCTGCCACGATGGACGCTGTTCCTTGACACCTCAACAAACCAGCCCGGAGTCTGCTTCAGGCCGGTCAAGAAGTGGCAAAGCCGCCAGAACGGTGCAGGTCACGAAGGGTCGTCCCCGCGCAGGCGGGGGTCAGCCGGTGGAGTAGACCAATCCGCCTGTCAAGAGGACGTCGTCCCCGCGCAGGCGGGGGTCAGCCGTCCTGCGCGCTGTCTCGGCGACGGGTGAATCGAGGTTCTGGATCAATTTCTGGATGCTGTTGGTGATCTTCACTGGCGGGAGTGGTGTTGTCGCCTTTCGGCTGATTGTGCCCGTGCCTGTCTGCTGTCCTGGCCTGGAGATCGGGCGGATCAGAGGGGTGGACTGCGGTGGCG
>NZ_JBHXDN010000103.1:0-24843 GCF_042726075.1 Kitasatospora sp. NPDC127035
GCTGCTGTTTCTTTTTTTTATCTGGTCGCGGCGGGTGGGGGGGGGGGCGCGGCCCCCCGCGCCCGGACTCCCCCCGGGGGGGGGGGGGGCCCCCCCCCCCCCCCCCCCCCCGACCGGCTCACGGTCAGCCGATGCTGCTGCCCGGGCCGATGACCTTGATGCGGTCCTGCGCCGGCGCCTGAAGCGGCGCGGCGGCCGAGCTGTTGGCACCGAGGTACGCGGCGAAGACGTCCAGGTCGGAGGCGCCGACGAGCTTGTCGGTGCCGGCCGCGAAGGCAGGGAAGCCGTCGCCGCCGCCGGCCAGGAACTCGTTGGCCGCGGCCCGGTACTTGGCGGCCGGGTCGATCGGCGCGCCGTTCAGCCGAACCGAGTCGACGACGAGCCGCTCGGCACCCTTGTTGCGCATGTCCAGGGTGTAGGTGAGGCCCTTGGAGGACTGCAGGATCTTCGGCGAGGCCTCGTTGGGACCGCTCACCTGCTGCTGGAGCAGCTGGATCAGCTGGGCGCCGGTCAGCGTCTTGACCTGCATCATGTTGGTGAACGGCTGGACGGTGAACGCCTCGCCGTAGGTCACCACCCCGTCGCCCTCGGCGCCGCTGGCCTTGAAGACCAGGTCTGAGCGGATACCGCCCGGGTTCATGAAGGCGATCTGCGCGCCGCCCTTGTCGGCGGGCGCGAGGCCGGCCAGCTGGGCGTCGGCGATCACGTCACCGAGCGGCTTCTCCGGGTCGCTGTTGCCGCGGCCGTTGATGTCCGAGGCGATGTAACCGATCGGGCGGTTGGCGATCGGCGCGGCCAGCTTGGAGTAGTGCGCGATCAGCTCCGTCATGTCCGGGGCCTTCGCGACCGTGCGGCGCACGATGTGGTTCTCGGCCTTGACCGACGGACGGACGATCGTGCCGGTGGTCTTGTCGAGCTTCAGGTCGATCTCGGTGTAGAGCCGGCCGAAGGAGGCCGCGCTGGTCACCGAACGCGGCACACCCTGCGGGTCCGGGATGGTACAGGCGTACGCGTTGTGGGTGTGACCGGTGACGATGGCGCCGACCGCCGGGTCGATGTTCTTGGCGATGTCGACGATCGGGCCGGAGATGCCCTGGCCGGCCGGGCCGCAGTCGTAGTTGTACGTGCTGCTGGCCGGGAGGCCGCCCTCGTGGATCAGCGCGACGATCGAGTTGACGCCCTTGGCCTTCAGCTCCGCGGCGTACTTGTTGATCGTGGCGACCTCGTTGCCGAACTTCAGGCCCTTGACGCCCTCGGCGGTGACGATGTTCGGCGTGCCCTCCAGGGTGACGCCGATGAAGCCGACCTTCACGCCCTGCGACTTGGTCACCCAGTACGGGGCCAGCAGCGGCTTGCCGGTCTTCTCGTCGGTGACGTTGGCCGACAGGTAGTTGAAGTTGGCGCCCTTGAACTTGCGCCCCTCCTCGTAGCAGCCGTCGACCGGGTGGCAGCCGCCGTCCTGGAGGCGGCGCAGCTCGGCGGCGCCCTCGTCGAACTCGTGGTTGCCGACCGAGGTGACGTCCAGGCCGAGCTTGTCCAGCGCCTCGATGGTGGGCTCGTCGTGGAAGAGCGCCGAGGTCAGCGGGGAGGCGCCGACCAGGTCGCCGGCGGCGACGGTGATCGAGTCGTCGGCCGGTATGCGCGCGTCGCGCAGCGCGGTGGCCAGGTACTCGACGCCGCCGGCCGGGGTGTTGACGGGCTGGCCGGTGGCCGGGTCGATCTCGCGGATGGTGCCGGACGAGCCGGCCGGGGCCTCCAGGTTGCCGTGCAGGTCGTTGATGGCCAGCAACTGGAGGTTGACGGTCTTGGGACGCTTGGCGTCCGCGGCCTGGGCCGCGGTGGGCACGGCCACCGTGCCCACCAGGCCGGCGGCGGCGATGACGGCCAGCGCCGCACGTCGGGATCTGACGGAGAGCATGAAGGGGTCCCCTGCACCTGAGAGAGAGCGCCCGGCTGTGGACGGGTCCGTAGGGGCGCTGAGTGTCGTTGCGCGAGTGCAGCCTAGAGTCAACGCGCGTAGCTGTCAGGACCCTGGACGTAACGACAGGGTTACCTACTGACGAATCGTCGCCGGACTTTCCCCGCCGGCACGCCCCCGGCGCACCCCGGCCGCCGCTCGCGGGGAGCGAGGCCGGGCGCCCGTCGGGGCCGCCGGCGAACCGGGCTCAGACGCCCGGTTCGGACGCCAACTGACGCTCTGCACGCACCCGTTCGGCGACGGCGTCCTCGGTCATCGCGCGGTCGGTGTAGACCAGTGGCCGCTCGGCCTCGGTGATGATGTGCTTCACCACCTGGACGTTCCCGTTGACGTCCCAGACCGCGATGCCCGGCGAAAGTGTGGGGATGATCTCCACCGCCCAGCGCGGCAGACCCAGCACCCGGCCGGTGGCCCGCGCCTCCTCCGCCTTCTGCATGTAGATCGTCCGGGTCGAGGCCATCTTCAGGATCGCCGAGGCCTCCTTGGCCGCCGCGCCGTCCACCACGTCCGACAGGTGGTGGACCACGGCGACGAACGACAGGCCCAGCCGGCGGCCGAACTTCAGCAGCCGCTGGAACAGCTGGGCCACGAACGGACTGTTGATGATGTGCCAGGCCTCCTCGACCAGGAAGATCCGCTTCTTCCGGTCCGGCCTGATCCAGGTGTGCTCCAGCCAGACCCCGACGATCGCCATCAGGATCGGCATCGCGATCGAGTTCCGGTCGATGTGCGAGAGATCGAAGACGATCAGCGGCGCGTCCAGGTCGATGCCGTCGGTGGTCGACCCGTCGAACATGCCCCTCAGGTCACCGTCGACCAGCCGGTCCAGCACCAGCGCCACGTCCAGACCCCACGACTGCACCTCGTCCACCGCCACGCCCAGCGACTCCACCGAGGCCAGTGCCGGATTGCGCAGGGTGTCGATGATGTCGTCCAGCACCGGCTGCCGGTCCAGGACGTTGGCCGCCACGTGCGCGTGCGCGGCCTTCAGCGCGAAGCCGGCCCGCTCCTCCAGACCCCGCCCCATCGCCACCTCGACGATGGTGCGCAGCAGCGACAGCTGCCCGGTCTGGGTGATCGCCGGGTCCAGCGGGTTGAGCTTCACCCCGCCGTCCCGGGCCGCCATCGGGTCCAGCCGGATCGACTTTATGCCGAGCGCGTTGGCGATCAGGTTCCACTCGCCGACCCCGTCCTCGCCCTGCGCGTCCAGCACCACCACCTGCCGGTCCCGGAAGCGCAGCTGGCGCAGCACGTAGGTCTTCTCCAGCGCCGACTTGCCGTTCCCGGACTCGCCGAGCACCAGCCAGTGCGGCGCCGGCAGCTGCTGCCCGTACAGCTGGAACGGGTCGTAGACGTACCCCTTGCCGCTGTACACCTCGCGCCCGATGATCACGCCCGAGTCGCCGAGTCCGGGCGCGGCGGTCGGCAGGTAGACCGCCTGCGCCTGCCCGGTGGAGGTGCGCACGGGCAGGCGCGTGGTCTCCACCTTGCCGTACATCAGGCTGGTGAACGCGTCGGTGAGGTTACCGATCGCCATGCGGGGCCTCCAGGTGGATCAGCGGCGGATGCCGGTGGCGAACGGCAGGGTGTTGACGAACGCGCGGTGGTGCTCGCGGTCGCACCACTCCAGCTTGAGGTAGCTCTTGCCGGCCGAGGCGCGGATGGTCCGCTTGTCCCGGGCCAGCGCCTCCGGATTGCGCGAGGAGACCGTGATGTAGCCGACCAGGTTCACCCCGGCCGCACCGGACGCGAGGTCGTCGCCGCGCTGGTCCACCCGGCCCGTGTGGGCGAGGTCGCGCGGGTCGACCGTGCGGTTCATCTTGGCGGCGCGGCTGGCCTCCGCCTCGTCGTTGGTCTTCTCGGTGAGCATCCGCTCGATCGCGACGTCGGTGGGCTCCAGGTCCATCGTCACCGCGACCGTCCGGATCACGTCCGGGGTGTGCACCAGCAGCGGCGCCAGGAAGTTGACGCCCACCGGGGTCAGCGGCCACTCCTTGACCCACGCCGTCGCGTGGCACCAGGGCTCCCGGGTCACCGACTCGCGGGTCTTCGCCTGCAGGTACTGCTGGTGCGTGGCGTCCAGCTCGGCCGGCCAGGCGTTCCGCTTCGACATCGCCTGGATGTGGTCGATCGGGTGGTCCGGGTCGTACATCGAGTGCAGCAGCGAGGAGAGCCGCGCCTGGCCCAGCGGCTGCCGCACCCGGATGTCCGCCTCCGCCAGCCGCGCACAGATGTCGGTCAGCTCGCGGGCCATCACCGCCGCCAGCCCCTCGTCGTCCCGGGTCCGCCGCCCGTTCGCGGTCCGGCCCATCGCGTGCGCCTCGGCCGCCAGGTCACGGGTGTAGTGCATGCAGGCCACCAGGTACGCCCGGTGCTGCTCGGAGGAGGTCGACACCATCGACTGCAACTGGTCGTACGACTCCATCAGCCAGCGCGGCGAGTCCGGGTCCCCGCGCCGCTCCACGTCCTTGGCGTGCGCGTCCGGGTCGGCCGGCAGCGTCCGGGCGAGGATCTGCAGCCGGGTCACGAAGCCGTCCCCGTTGGCGACGTGCTTCAGCAGCGTCCCGAACCGGTCGACCAGCGCCTCCTGGTCCTCCGAGTCCCGCAGGCCGACGCCCGGGCCCTCGATCTCGATCGCCGCCGTCACCGTGCGCCGCTCCAGGTGCATCAGCACCCCGACCTCGTCCGGCCCGAACGGCGCCGCCAGCCAGCGCAGCCGTCCGACTCCCGGCGGCGGGCCGATCTCCACCTCGCGGCCGTCCAGCCGCGTCCCCGCGTCCATCGCGTCCGACTTCCACACACCCCGCCCGCTGCGGACCGTCCGGCGGTAGGTGCGGTTGATCTCCACCCACTTGTAGAACGTCCGGCGCCGGTACGGCACGTACACCGCCGCGATCGCCAGCAGGGGCAGGCCGACCAGGCCCCCGATCCGCAACGGCAGGATCGGCATCATCAGGCCCCAGACCATGCCGAGGAAGGCGCCGAAGATGATCAGCACGATCTCGCCGGACTCCCTGTTCCGGCCGATCGGCGCGTTGGGGCGGGCCTTGCCGATCAGATAGGTACGACGCTGGTGCACGTACGACTGGGCGTACTGGGCCCCGTACTGGCCGAGCGGTTCGCTGCTCACTTACCCGTCACCCTCCCTTCGCTGGATTGCTGTCGCGGAGCGGACCCGAGGCCTGGGCCGGCGGCCCGGCCTGTTGCGGTGGCGCGGGCGTCCGCGACGCGTGGGCGGCGATGCCCGGTGCGACCGAACCGCCACCGGCACCCCCACCCCCGCCGCCAGGCTGCCCGCCGCGGTCGCCGTGGGTGGTGATGCCCTGCTTCATCAGGTTCGCGGTCCCGTTGATCATCGCCGACCCGGCCGACACCGCACTGGCCCGGGCCTGGCGCATGTTCACCATCTCGTCGCCGAAGCCCGGTACGAACCGGTACACGGCGGCGCTCGCGAAGATCGACAGGAAGAGGATCGCCAGACCCGACAGCACCCGGGCGAAGTCGTCGTCCGCACCCGCCCCGGCCGCCACCGCACCGGCCAGCCCGAGGATGATCACGATGATCGGCTTCGCCAGGTCCACCGCCACCATCAGCCCCGCCCAGCGGCGCACGTGCTTCCACAGCTGCTTGTCCACCAGGCCCGCGTACACCGCCGTCCCCAGCAGCGCGCCCACGTACAGCATCGCCGCCCGGATCAGCAGCTCGATCCAGAGCACCGCCGCCGCCAGTACGGCCACCAGTGAGACGATGATCAGGATCAGCGGCCCGCCGCCCATGTCACCCTTCTCCAGGGTGTCCGCGAACCCGCCCAGGTACGTCCCGGTGTCCGACTTCGTCCCCACCGCGACCGCCTTGGTCAACCCGTCGGTCGCACTCACCACGGTGTACAGGATCAGCGGCGTGAACGCCGAGGCCACCACCGTCAGCCAGAGGAACCCGATCGCCTCCGACACCGCCGTCGCCAGCGGCGCTCCACGCACCGCCCGCTTGGTCACCGCCAGCAGCCACAGCACCAGCGTGATGATCGTCGACGCGGCGAACACCACCGCGTACTGCTGCAGGAACGACGCGTTGGTGAAGTCCACCTCCGTCGTCCCGTCGATCGCCCCCGACAGCTTCCGCACCACCCACGCCGCCGCCTGCGCACACCCCTTCGCCAACGACCCCAGCGGATCGGTCACACTCCCCACCGTCCCACTCCCGGGAAGCGAGGCCCCACCACCGGGTTTGTCCACGCAGAGAATGCCGTTGCCCGAGATCGGCAGATCGGGGCAATTCGCGTTGGGCGCGCCAGTCGGTGACGGGTTGGACGTCGGTGTCGTCGACGAGGACGGCGAAGGCTCGGCGAAGGCCCGCTGCGCCGCGAGCAGCGCCGTGAGCTGGACGGCCGCTACAGCGGCTGCCACGGTTCCCGCCCGGCGGGCGGGGGCTCGGCCGCCGGGCGCGGCTACGGAACCCCGGCGCGCGCTACGAAGGCTCGGTGTGTGGTCAACGGGCATAGCGGAAACCCCCGAACTGCTGGACGGCGCCGGTGATCTCCTCGGCGGTGGCGGCCTGCTGGTCGCCGGGCATGGGGGCGGGGCCCTGCCGGCTGGCGTAGTCGGTGAGCTTCCAGTCGCTGCCCGTCCAGCGGAGGGTGAAAGTGAGCGTGAACCAGTTCGCCACGACCGGCAGGACCGATCGTTCGCCGGCCAGGCCGGTGAGGCCGGTGCACCAGACCTCGACCTTGGTCTCCGTTTCGCTGTAGCCGACCGACTTGGTACCGACCGGCACGGTACGGCTGACGAAGGTGAGCCCCTTGGGTGCGCGGCCCTGGGCGTCCAGTCCGTAGCGGGTCACGGTGTCACCGCCGAACCCCTGGTCCAGGCGGGCCTGGAGGGTCGGGGTGGCGGTGGGGTCGGCGATGGTGGCGACGATGGTGTGGCGGCTGTCGGTGCGGAACATGTCGGCGGAGCCGATGGCCACCGCGTAGTTGGCCGCGGCCGACTGGGCGCCCTGGTCGGTGTGCGGGAAGCCTGCGGCGATGCCGTTGGCGGTGGTGGCGACGGGCTGGTCGCCGCTGGGCGCGGGGCCCGCGCCGGTGGTGGCGGTCGAGGTGGCCCGGTCGGCGGAGCCGCCCGCGGGGGTGCCGGACGGGTCGGGTTTGCCCCGGTTGGCGATGGAGATCGCGACCACCAGGAGCGTGACGACCACCAGGACCGTCAGCAGCGTGCGCAGCGGCCTGGGTTGACGGGCGGCCGCCAGGGAGGAGGGCTGTTCACCGACCGGCAGCCGCGTGCGAGTGTGCGGCTGGTCGTCGGACAACGGCACGGCGGCCCTCCTGGTGCGGGGAGCCGGGGCGGCTCCGGGGGCCCCTCCGCCCGGGGGCGGGCGCGGAGGGAGAGGTGGTGGGGCGGGATTCCCGGGGGGACTCCGGCGGATCCCGGTCGACCGGACGGCCGTCCGGTCGGACGGTCGACCGTGCCGGGTGGTCGGTCGGCCCGGCGACGGGCGGTTCCCCGTCTCCCCGCACCGTCACCACCCGATCTGTCCGATCGTCAGATGGCCATGCCGTACACAATGGTGAACAGAGTGCCGAGTGATCCAATGATGAACACGCCGGTCAGCCCGGCGATGATCAGTCCCTTGCCCTGTTCGGCGCCGAAGCTGTCACGCATCGCGGTGGCGCCGATCCGCT
Source organism: Kitasatospora sp. NPDC127035 (assembly GCF_042726075.1). Lineage (NCBI taxonomy): Bacteria > Bacillati > Actinomycetota > Actinomycetes > Kitasatosporales > Streptomycetaceae > Kitasatospora > Kitasatospora sp. NPDC127035. The sequence goes on from NZ_JBHXDN010000103.1 coordinate 7,656, forward strand.
GTTTGGCCGCACCCCAGACGGCGAGGCCGAGGCAGGCGAGGATCGCGACGGCCATGACGACCTGGACCATCACCCGGGCCTCGGACCCGAGGCTCGCGAACGGGCCCCAGTCCGGGGCGATCCCACCGATGATGGTGTCGATATTCGGCTTCTTGGGAGGGTCCTCGGCCAAGTGGCCGATCGCGATGCTGTTCACGCTGCTCAGGTCCATTTCCATCTCACCGCCCGATCAGGCAAATTCAAGGGCCCAGACCCCGCCCGCGCGAAGGGTCAGTACCTATTCTTGGCCAGATCTGATGTCGACTTGGCTACTTCTCGCAGATTGGTCGTGAGGCATCGGACACGTACGCGAGGATGTCCACCGTACGAAGGATAGCGCTCACTCTTTGTATCTCTGATGATTGCGGTGAGCAACGCCTTCCGGGACACTTCGACTGACGATTCGTCGGGATGGTGCTGATGGTACTCCGGAAGGCCGGTACGGCCGCCGCCGCTGCGGGAGTTGTCCTGATCGGCTTCGTCGGGCTGGTGACCGTCGGGACGTTTGCGGCGAGTGGGACACCACAACAGTCGGGCAATCGCGCCGGCCTCTCCCCGGGAACCGTTCCGGCGGCGTACCAGGGGCCGATCCAGCAGTGGGGACAGCTCTGCCCCGACCTCTCACCGCCGTTGCTCGCGGCACAGCTCTACCAGGAAAGCGGTTTCAACCCACGGGCCCGTTCCTACGTGGGGGCACAGGGATTGGCACAGTTCATGCCTGACACCTGGTCGGCCTACGGAACGGACGGTAACAACGACGGCCGGAAGGACCCCTGGGACCCGCTGGACGCGATCGCCTCGGCGGCCACCTTCGACTGCGCGCTGGCCGCCTACGTCGCGAAGGTCCCGGGTGACCGCCAGTCCAACATGCTGGCCGCCTACAACGCCGGTCCGGGCGCGGTGACGAAGTACCAGGGCGTTCCGCCGTACAAGGAGACCCAGGGCTACGTGCGGAACATCCTGGCGACGGCCGGAAGCTTCGCCGCACCGGTCGCACCGGTGGAGGTCTCCTCGCAGTCGGCGGCCGCGATCTACTTCGCGCAGACCAAGCTCGGCACCCCCTACCAGTGGGGCGGTGAGGGGCTGCCCTCGCAGAACGGGCGGTTCGACTGCTCGGGGCTGACCCAGGCCGCGTACGCCAGCGTGGGGATCAAGCTCCCCCGGGTCGCCAACGACCAGTGGTACGCCGGGCCGCACCCCTCCCGCGACCAGTTGCGCCCGGGGGACCTGGTGTTCTGGGCGACCGACCTCGGCGATCCGCGCAGCATCCACCACGTCGGCATCTACGTGGGCGGGGGCTACATGATCAACGCGCCGCACACGAACGCGGTGATCCGCTACGACAAGATCGACACCCGCGAGTACATCGGGGCGACCCGCGTCGCGTCGGACGCCGCCCAGGCGCTGCCGATGCGCGACGCGGAGGGCACCGTGATCGCCCCGAGCCGTCCCGGCGACCCGGCGGCCCCGGCCGCGCCCGCCCCGAACCCGACGACCCCCGCCCCGAACCCGGCCGGGACCCCCGCTCCGGCGGCGGCCAGGACCCCGCTCACCACCGGCCCCGTCACGGCAGGTGCAGGTCAAAGGCCCGCAAAGAGCTGACCCCGCCCGCCCGCGCGGTGTGAGTGCACTGTGGACGCTGAGTCAAGTTTCCATAACCGCGCGTTTCCGTGGAACGCTGTGCACCGGTTATGACGTTGTGTCGGATGGTCCCGCGTCAGCCCGCCTGACCTGGGCGGCGCTGCGCGGACCACGGCCGGAACGATCAGGTGCTGCGGACCAGAAGGAGGTGCGGCGTGTCGACGCCGCTTGCCGACACGACCAACCCCGACCTCGGCCTGCTCTACGCCGTCAACGGCCTGGCCAGGCGTTCCCCGGCCTGGCTGGACCACGCGGTGTCCTGGATCGGTGAGTACGGCATCCTGCTCGGCCTCGCCCTGCTCGGTCTGACCGGCTGGCTCCGGGCCAGACGCCGTCCGGACGCCCCGGTGGCCGTCGCCGGGCTGCTCTGGGCCCCGCTCGCGGTCGCCATCGCCGAGGTGGCCAACCTGCCGATCTCGGCCATCGTGGACCGTCCGCGGCCCTTCGTCGACCATGCCGGCCTGGACGTGCTGGTGGAGGGCAAGGAGGGCACGTACTCCTTCGTCAGCGACCACTCCACGATGTCGATGGGCATCGCGGTGGCGCTGTTCCTCGTGAACCGGCGGCTCGGCTGGATCGCCGGCGGGCTGGCCCTGCTGCAGGGCTTCTGCCGGATGTACATGGGCGTCCACTACCCCACCGACGTGATCGGCGGCTTCGCGCTCGCGACGGCGGTGGTCCTGCTGCTGGCGCCGATCGCGATGGCCGTGCTCGTCCCGTTCTGCCATGCGATCGGCCGGACCGCTCTCGCCCCGCTGATCCGCGCCCCGCAGGGCGGTGGCCGACGACCGGGCGGGCGCCGGCGCGGCGGCGGCCCGCGGGGTTCCGTCCGGGCCGACGAACAGCCGCCGGAGTCCGATCTGGCGGCCTGAGCCGCCACGGGCCCTCCCCCGCGCACCGCAGCGCCCCCGAAGCCTCGTCGGGCGGAGCGCGGAGGGGCCCCGGACCCCTCCGGCCTATCCGTCCTCCTCGCCGCTGGCGGCGAGGTGGTCGGCGGCCTCCCGCCGGGTGAGGTCGCGCGAGCGGCGGGCCGGGGAGAACCAGCCGCAGACGCAGGTCGCGAAGCAGAAGGAACCGTGTTCGCTGATCGCGACACGGTGCTCGGGCATCCGGGTGGTGCCGGGTTTGGCCGGCAGCTCACTGTGCACGTGCTTCACCGTAACGCTCCAGAGCCCCAGACCGCGACGCCCGGGAGGTATCCGGCGCTCCGGCGTGCGACATCCGGCGCGCGCCGGTTCCCGCGTAACCCTTCTCACGTCAACTCGTTTGCCCGGAAAGAGCTCTGCCCATCCACTGGTGGCCGGCGGGGCAGTCGGGCCCGAGGGGGTTGTCGCGAGGATGAAGATGACCGACCAACAGCGCAGTGGCCGGCGGACCGGCCGGTCCGGGCCGCGGCTGCGGCCGGCGGCGGGGGCCGCGTTGCTCGCCGCCGTCCTGACCGGACTGAGCGGCTGCTCGGACGGCGCCGGCGACGCTTCCGCCGACCAGCAGGCGAGCAGCAGCCCGGACCGGCTCGCCGCCGACCCGCTGACGGCTGTCCGCAACGCCGCCGACATCACGGGCCGGACCGGCTCCGCGCACGCGGCCACCGAGCTGGTGACCGAGTCCGCCGACAAGAAGGCCGTCTTCACCGGCACCGGCGGCTACGACTACGTGAAGCGGATCGGCCGGCTGGAGGTTCAGGTGCCGCCGGGCGCGGCGACCACCGGCAAGATCGTCGAGGTGCTCCTGCCGGGCACCGTCTACCTGCAGAACAGCGGCGCCAAGGTGCCCGAGGGCAAGTGGGTCAAGCTCGACGTCCGCCAGCTCCCGGACGGGAACCTGGTCAGCGGCGGCGCGACCGACCCGGCCTCCGCGGCGGGCGCGCTGCGCGGCGCCCAGCAGGCGGAACTGGTCGGCACCGAGACGGTCGGCGGGGCGGCCCTGAAGCACTACCGCGGCACCCTGGACCTCACCAAGGCGGCGGACGCCACCGGCGGACGGGGCGGGGACGGGCTGCGGATGGCGGCGCAGACCTTCACGGTCAAGGAGGTCCCGTACGACGCCTGGCTGGACGAGCAGGGCCGGCTCCACAAGGTGGTCGAGGTCTTCACCTTCGCCGGGGTGGCCGGCTCGAAGGAGGCGAAGGACCAGGTGAAGGTGGTCTCGACCACCTCGCTGACGGACTTCGGCAAGCCGGTGGAGGCCGCGGAGCCGCCGGCCTCCGACATCTACGCGATGAAGCCCACCGAGAGCCCGAAGTAGGGCCCGGTGGCCCGGCCGCGTCCCGGCCCACAGCCCGGCGGCCGGGCGGCGCGACGGCGCGGCGCGGAGAAGGAGGCCGGAGGAGGGGACCCGGCGCGGGGGCCGGGAGCGGGGCGAAAGGGGACACCGTCGGACCGGGTGGGCCCGGGATACCTGCCGGGCCACCCGTTTCGGCGGCTCCGAGATGGCCCGTCCGTGCCATGTGGGCGGGCTCCGGAGTGCCTAGGCTGGACGCCGGGTGGCTGCCGCCCGGGCTGGCGAGGCGCTGAAGGGGTGGTGCAGGTGATGTCGTCCACGGGCAGCCGCAGCGGCGGCCACGACGACGCGGCCCTCGACGAGATCGAGCTGGCCGGGGAGCTGATGATCGCGGCCACGGCCAGCAGCGGCGACCGTCTGCCGACCGAACGGATCGACGAGGTCCTGCTCGACCGGCCCGACGGCGGTTCGGTCACCGGGCCCGTGCGGAACGGCCTGGAGCTCGACGACTGAGGCCGGGAGCGACCGGCCGGGGACCATGAGCCGGGACGGCCGGAAGTGGCCCACCGGGACCAGGACGGCCGGAAGCAGGACGGCCCGAAGCAGGACGGCAAGGGAACGGGGCGGCCGTCGGTCGGACGGCCGGGGCGTACCCCGGCCGCGCGTTCAGCTGCGCAGGAGGCGGGCGATGGCCGCGGTGGCCTCGGCGACCTTGGCGTCCAGCTCGGTGCCGCCCTCCTCGGCGGCAGCGGCGACGCAGTGCCGCAGGTGCTCCTCCAGCAACGAGAGCGCGAAGGACTGGAGGGCCTTGGTGCTGGCCGAGACCTGGGTGAGCACGTCGATGCAGTAGACGTCCTCGTCGACCATGCGCTGCAGGCCGCGGATCTGGCCCTCGATCCGGCGCAGCCGCTTGAGGTGGGCGTCCTTCCGGGCGGTGTACCCGTGCGGCCCCCCGTGGGCACCGTGGTGTCCGACGGCGTCGGCGGTGGCCGCGGCGCCGGCAGGCTCGGTGGCGACGGCGGTGACGGCGGCCGACGTGGTCGCGTCCGGCGCGGTCTGCTCGCCATGCGCCTCCGCCCCGGCCGCCGGCGCCGGCTCCGGCTCGGTGCGCGCTTGCGTGGTGGTCATCGGCCCGCCTTCGTCTGAGTGCCTGGGTGGCTGCGTCGGCATCCAGTGTCCAACACCGGGGCCGGTCGTGGTGTTCCTCCGTACCGGTCGGCCGGTACGGAGGAGCGGTTCGCGGCGGGGGCGGGGCGCGGACGGGGCGCGCGCCCGGGCGCGGGCGCGGTTCCCCCGTCCGGGGAACACCCCGGTCTTCCCGGCGCACGGCAGGGGCGATCCGGGCGAGGTTCCGTCAGACTGGGGGCTCACGCCCACACCTGGGATGCAGGCCGGGCCCACGGCTGCGGCAGCCGAACGGAAGGGGAAGTTCCGGCTCCTCTTCGACCACCCCGTTTGCGCAATTGCGCTTGGTTGCACCTAGCATCGTTCAGTCCCCTACCCCGCACATCGGAGATTTCCGTGCGTTTTAGCCTGACCCCGAAGGAGACGAGCTTCTACGACATGTTCACCGCTGCCGCGGAGAACCTGGTCGTCGGTTCGAAGCTCCTGCTGGAACTGCTGGGATCAGACGTGTCGGCCCGCGCGGAGATCGTCGAGCGCATGCGCGCCGCCGAGCACGCCGGAGACGACACCACCCATGCGGTCTTCCACCAGCTGAACTCGTCCTTCATCACGCCCTTCGACCGCGAGGACATCTACAACCTCGCCTCGTCGCTGGACGACATCATGGACTTCATGGAGGAGGCCGTCGACCTGGTCGTCCTCTATGACATCCAGACCCTCCCCAAGGGCATCGAGCAGCAGATCGAGGTGCTGGCCCGGGCTGCCGAGCTCACCTGCGAGGCGATGCCGAACCTGCGCAGCATGTCCAACCTGACCGAGTACTGGATCGAGGTCAACCGGCTGGAGAACCAGGCCGACCAGATCCACCGCAAGCTGCTCGCCCACCTGTTCTCGGGCCAGTACGACGCCATCGAGGTGCTCAAGCTCAAGCAGGTCGTGGACGTCCTCGAACAGGCCGCGGACGCCTTCGAGCACGTCGCCAACACGGTGGAGACCATCGCGGTCAAGGAGTCCTGACCCTCGTGGACACCGCAGCACTCATCGCCGTCATCGGCGTTGCGTTCTTCTTCACCTACACCAACGGCTTCCACGACTCGGCGAACGCGATCGCCACCTCGGTCTCCACCCGGGCGCTCACCCCCCGGGCCGCGCTCGCGATGGCCGCGGTGATGAACCTGGCGGGCGCCTTCCTGGGCAGCGGGGTGGCGCACACCGTCTCCCAGGGCATCATCGAGACCCCGACCGGCAACCAGGGGATGGCGATCCTGTTCGCCGCGCTGGTCGGAGCGATCGCCTGGAACCTCGTCACCTGGTACTTCGGTCTGCCGTCCTCCTCCTCGCACGCGCTGTTCGGCGGCATGGTGGGTGCGGCGCTGGCCGGCGGTACCGAGGTGATCTGGAACGGGGTCATCGACAAGATCATCATTCCGATGATCGTCTCGCCGGTGGTCGGCCTGGTCGGCGGCTTCCTGGTGATGCTGGCGATCCTCTGGATCTTCCGGCGGGCCAACCCGCACCGGGCCAAGCGCAACTTCCGGGTCGCACAGACCGCGTCGGCCGCCGCCATGGCCCTCGCGCACGGCCTGCAGGACGCCCAGAAGACGATGGGCATCGTGGTCATGGCCCTCACCATCTCGGGCCACGAGTCCGAGGGCGACCCGATCCCGGTCTGGGTGAAGATCTCCTGCGCCACCATGCTCTCGCTCGGCACCTACGCGGGCGGCTGGCGGATCATGCGGACCCTCGGCCGGAAGATCATCGAGCTGGATCCGCCGCAGGGCTTCGCGGCCGAGGCCACCGCCTCGACCGTCATGTACATCACGTCGTTCGTCTTCAAGGCGCCGATCTCCACCACCCACGTGATCACCTCGGCGATCATGGGCGCGGGGGCCACCAAGCGGATCCGCGCGGTGCGCTGGGGCGTCGCCAAGAACATCGTCCTCGGCTGGTTCATCACGATGCCGGCGGCCGCCCTCGTCGCGGCGCTGGTGTACTGGTTCGTCCACCTGTTCTGGGGCTGACGGGCCGGCGCCCCGAACCCTGCGGACGTGACAGGGCCCGCCCCCACATCTCGGGGGCGGGCCCTTTTCCATGCTCCGCGGCGGCACCGCCATGCAGCACCGCGAAGCAGCTCTGGTCCGTCGGCCGTCTCCGGGCGTTGCCGGCCCGGAGACCGGAGACCGGCCACCGGGGACCGGAGGCCGGAGACCGGCTGCGACGGGGTGCTGCGGTCTAGCCGAAGCGGCCCGAGATGTAGTCCTCGGTCGCCTGCACGGACGGGTTGGAGAAGATCCGCTGCGTGTCGTCGAGCTCGATCAGCTTGCCCGGCTGGCCGACGCCGGCCAGGTTGAAGAAGGCGGTGCGGTCGCTGACGCGGGCCGCCTGCTGCATGTTGTGCGTCACGATGACGATGGTGAACTGCTCCTTCAGCTCGCCGATCAGGTCCTCGATGGCGAGGGTGGAGATCGGGTCGAGGGCGGAGCAGGGCTCGTCCATCAGCAGGACCTGGGGCTCGACCGCGATGGCGCGGGCGATGCAGAGGCGCTGCTGCTGGCCGCCGGAGAGGCCGGCACCCGGCTTGTTCAGGCGGTCCTTGACCTCGTTCCAGAGGTTGGCGCCCTTGAGGGACTTCTCCACGACACCGTCGAGGACGGACTTCTTGCGAACACCCGCGAGCTTCATCCCGGCGACCACGTTGTCGTAGATCGACATGGTCGGGAACGGGTTCGGGCGCTGGAAGACCATGCCGACCGCGCGGCGGACGGCGACCGGGTCGACGGTCGACCCGTACAGGTTCTCGTCGTCGAGGAGGACCTTGCCCTCGACCCGGGCGTTGGGGATCACCTCGTGCATCCGGTTGAGGGTCCGCAGGAAGGTCGACTTGCCGCAGCCCGAGGGGCCGATGAAGGCCGTCACCGAGCGGGGCTCGATGCTCATCGAGATGTCCTCGATGGCCTTGGTGCTGCCGTAGAAGGCGGACAGTCCGCTGACGTCGATGCGCTTGGCCATGTTCTTTCGTCTTCTTTCAGCCCGCGGCCGGGGGCCGCTCGTAGATGCCGGTCGTACGTCAGTCGGTCAGTGTCCGCCCTTGGGCGAGCGCCAGCGTGCGATGCCCCGGGCGATGAGGTTGAGCGCCATCACGAAGGCGATCAGCACGAGCGCGGCACCCCAGGCCCGCGCGTAGCCGAAGTCGTTGTTCACCATGGCGTACTGCTGCCAGATGTACATCGGCAGCGACTGCTGCGGTCCGTCGAACGGATTGGTGTTGATGATGTCCCCGCCGAAGACCAGCATCATCACCGGCGCGGTCTCACCCGTGATGCGGGCGACCGCGAGCATCACACCGGTGGTGATTCCGCCGATGGCGGTGGGGAGGACGATCCGCAGGATGGTCTTCCACTTCGGCACACCGAGTGCGTACGACGCCTCGCGCAGCTCGTTCGGGACGAGCTTGAGCATCTCCTCGGTGGAGCGGACCACGACCGGCATCATCAGGATGGCCAGCGCGAGGCTGCCCGAGAAGCCGGAGTAGCTGAAGCCGAGGGCGATGTTCCACAGGGACAGGATGAACAGACCGGCGACGATCGACGGGACACCCGTCATGACGTCGACGAAGAAGGTGACCGCCTTGGCGAGCGTGCCCCGGCCGTACTCGACCAGGTAGACCGCGGTGAGCAGCCCGATCGGCGCCGCCATCAGGGTGGCCAGCAGCACCTGCTGCATGGTGCCGATCAGCGCGTGGTAGATGCCACCGCCGGGGCCCGAGTACCGCACCCCCTTCATGGAGTGCGTCAGGAAGTAGCTGTCCACCACCTCGGCGCCCTGCTGGACGGTGTAGGTGACGAGCGCGAGCAGCGGGATGACGGCCAGGATGAAGGCCACCCAGACCAGCGAGGTAGCGAACCGGTCCTTGGCCTGCCGGCGGCCCTCGACCTGGGCCGCGAGCCCGTAGCTGATGCCCAGGAAGAGGATCGCGGAGATCAGGCCCCACTGGAGCTTGCTCTCCAGGCCGCCGACCAGGCCGATGCCGCAGCCGAGGGCGATCGAGCCGGCGGCGATGGCGGCCGGGGCCCACTTGGGGAGCCGGTTGGCGGTCAGCGGGCGGTCGACCGGGCGGGCGTCCGCCGGAACGGACGTGGTCGCGGCGCTCATGCGTTGGCCCCCGAGTACTCCTTGCGGCGGGCGACGATCAGCCGCGCGGCACCGTTCACCAGCAGGGTGATCACGAACAGGACGAGACCGGAGGCCATCAGCGCGTCCCGGCCGAAGGGCTGGGCCTCGCTGAACTTCAGCGCGATGTTCTGCGCGAAGGTACCGCCACCCGGGTCGAGCAGGTGCAGCGAGAGGGAGTTGTTGGCGGAGAGCACGACGGCGACGGCGATGGTCTCGCCGAGCGCACGGCCGAGGCCGAGCATCGAGGCCGAGATGATGCCGGGGCGGCCGAAGGGCAGCACCGAGGTCCGAATCATCTCCCAGCGGGTCGCGCCGAGCGCGAGCGCCGCTTCCTCGTGCATCCGCGGCACCTGCCGGAAGACCTCGCGGCTGACCGCGGTGATGATCGGCAGGATCATGATGGCCAGCAGGATGCCGACGGTGAACAGGGTGCGCGGGGCGGTGCCGACCTTGGACTGGTCGAAGATGTACGTCCAGCCGAGGTACTCGTCCAGCCAGCTGGTCAGCCCGTACAGGTGCGGCACCAGGAAGAGCGCGCCCCAGAGGCCGTAGATGATGCTGGGCACGGCCGCCAGCAGGTCCACCAGGTAGGCGAACGGCTGGGCGATCCGGCGCGGGGCGTAGTGCGAGATGAACAGCGCGATCCCGATGGCCACCGGGACGGCGATCGCCATCGCGATCGCCGCGCTGACGATGGTGCCGAACGCGAGGACGGCGATGCCGAAGACCGGCTTCGGGGCGTCCGGCGTCCACTCGAAGGTGGTGAGGAAGTTGCCCTCGTTCTTGGTCAGCGCGATACCCGCGCGCCAGGTCAGGAAGCCTGCGATGGCGGCCATGATGACCAGCAGCAGGATGCCCGACCCGCGGGACAGGTTCATGAAGATCTTGTCGCCGACCCGGCTGTCACGCTTGCGGCGTTCCCTGCCTCGCGGGGCGGCAGGGGTGTTTGAAGTCATTGGTCTACTCCGGTCTGGTGGTGCTGCCCCGAGGGGGCGGCACCCTGGCGGCGGTGCCCCGGACGTGCTTCTAGGTCAATGCGTCCGGTGGAGCGGCCCCGGCCCCCCTCGTCCACGGGGCCGCTCCATCGGAGGTCCTGCTGAGGTCAGGCCAGCGTCGGGATGATCGCGTTGGCCTTGTCCGTCAGCTCCTTCGGCAGCGGGACGTAGCCCGCCTCGCCGACGGCCTTCTGCCCGGCGTCGCTGGCCGCGTAGGTCAGGAACGCCTTCAGGGCGTCGAGGCTCTCGGCCTTGTTGCCCTTGTCGCAGACGATCTCGTAGGTGACCAGGACCAGCGGGTAGGCACCCTCGTCCTTGGTGCCGTAGTCGAGGGTCAGCGCCAGGTCGCTGCCGGTGCCCGCGATCTTCGCCTTGGCGAAGGTGGTGGCGGCGTTGGCGGCGGTGGCCTCGACCGGCTTGGAGGCGCCGGTGTTGATGGCGGCGCTCTTCAGGTTGTTGGACTGGGCGTAGGACAGCTCGGCGTAGCTGATCGAGTTCTTGACCTGCTTCACCTGGGCCGCGACACCGGCGGAGCCGTTCGCGCCCTGCCCGCCCTTGCCGGCCCACGCCTTGGCGGCCGGGTAGGCCCAGGCGCCGTTGGAGACCTTGGCGAAGTACTTGGTCAGGTTCTCGTTGGTGCCGGAGTCGTCCGTACGGTGGACGGCCTGGATGTCGGCGTCGGGCAGCTTGGCGCCCGGGTTGAGCGCCGCGATCGCCGGGTCGTTCCACTTGGTGATCTGCGAGTCGAAGATCTTGGCGGTGGTCGGACCGTCGAGGACCAGGTTGTCCACGCCGTCCACGTTGTAGACGATCGAGATCAGGCCGGCGACGAGCGGCAGGTTGATGCCCTGGCCACCGGTGCAGATCGCCTTGGTGGCGTCGACCTCGGCCGGCTTCAGCGGCGAGTCGGAACCGGCGAACTGGACCTTGCCCTGGGTGAACTGCTGGACACCGGCGCCCGAGCCGCCGCCGCCGTAGTTGACCGAGGACTCCTTGCAGGCAGCGGCGAAGTTCGTCTTCCAGACGTCGATCGCGTTGCCCTGCGCGGTGGAGCCGGCGGCCAGCAGCGCGGCCGGCTTGGGGCCGCACTCGATCTTGGCGGCCGGGGCGGCGGAGCCGCTGCCCGAGGCGCCGGTGGTGGTGGTGTTCTCGTCCGAACCGCAGGCGGCGAGCGACAGCGAGCTGACGAGCGCCATGGCACCGATCGCGAGGGCCTTGGAGCGGCCGTTCCGCTGGAGCTTCACAGGGTGTCCCTTTCTGTGGCATTGCCCTGCGCGCGGGCCGTGCACGACACGGCGGAGCGCGGGTTCTGCTGTGGTCCGGGGCCTGTTCGGCCCTCCGGTGACACCGAAGTTAAGCCGGGTAGGTGACGCGTCAGCCGGTCGTAAGTGAACGGAGAGTGAACCTCGAACGGATGGCAGGAAACTACGTCAGGTAGTAACGGTTGCGTCACGACCCGGGCGCGGCGAGATCACTTCCACCGTTCCTTCACGACTCCGCGGACGCCGACCGGACCGGCCGCGCCCCGAGCAGCTCCAGCAGCGCGTCGACCAGCCGGCGGTCCCGCTCGTGGGTCAACCGGGCCCGGGCCTTCCCGGCCGGCAGCCACTCCAGCCGGTCCACCTCCCGGTTCGGCCGGAACTCCCCCGCCCCCGGCACCGCGGCCCAGTACCGGACCTCCTTGGGACGGCCCTGCGCCAGGTAGTGCTGGGCCGGCAGCTCCTCCCCCAGCACGCAGGTGAACCCGGTTTCCTCCCACACCTCGCGCAGCGCGGCCTCGACCACGCTCTCGCCCCGGTCCAGCTTCCCCTTGGGCAGGCTCCAGTCGTCGTACTTGGGCCGGTGGATCACCGCGATCCGGGGCCGCCCCAGGCGACCGCTCCTCTTCACCCGTCCCGGCAGCCAGAGCACGGCCCCGGCCGCCAGCACCACCGGTCCCCGGCCGGGGACCGCCGACCGTCTCCCCACCTCAGGCCGTCCGGGATTCCGCCGCCGTCCCCCAGCCGTCGGCCGGCGGCAGCTCCAGCCAGGCCTCCGGACCGGGCGGCAGCTCCGGCCAGCGGCGCCCGAAGGCGTACCGGGCCGCCTCCACCTCCAGCCGCTGGTCGGCGTGGACCACGCCCAGCACGTACGCCGTCGCCGGGGTGATCCGCGGCGTGCGCGCCGCCGTCGCCGCCGTCACCGCCGCGTCCGAGGCCTCCTGGTGCCGCGCCAGCACCCCGTCCAGCTCGTCCAGCACCGTCGACGGCCGCCCGCACACCTCCAGCGCGTACCTGGCCCGCTTCACCAGGACCCGCGCCCGGTGCCACGGCGCGTCGTCCGCCGCCAGCGCCGCGTCCGCGTCCAGCGCGCCCCGGGCCTTCGGCGCCTCCTGCCCCTGGGCCGGCACGGTGTGCGCCACGGCCGCCAGCCGGCGCAGTCCGTCCCCTCCGTACGGCGTGGCCGCACGCTGCAGGGGCAGCTGCTGGACGCTTACCGCCAGCGCGGTGAGCGCGGCCCCCGCCTGCGGCAGCAGCACCGCGCCCGCCCGGCCCCCGGCCTGCTCCGCCAGCGGCGCATCCGCCACCAGCAGCGTCATCCGGTCCGCCAGCGCGTGCAGCCGCGCCGACCGCAGCTCCTGCAGCACCGTCGAGTGCGCCCTGGTCCGTGCCAGGGTCAGCTGCCGGTCCAGCAGCGCCCGGGCCTTCGGCGCCCCCACGTGGCCGGCCAGCATCCCCGGACCGTCCGCCTCGCTGCCGTTCAGCCCGTCCAGCGCACCCAGCAGCCGGGACGCCCGCCGCACGTACCCCGGCTCCAGCGCCAGCAGGTTGAGCAGCCAGCGCAGATCGGTCCGGGACTCCTGCGTCCAGCCCGGTTCGAGGACCGCGCCGAAGGTGTGCAGCAGCCCGTTGATCCGCCGCACCGCCCGCAGCAGGTCGTCCGTCCCCCCGGACGGGACGACGGACGCCCCCGGTCTGGCGCCGACCTCGCCCACGGCCAGCGGCAGCGCGCGCAGGAACGCACCCGCCAGGGCGGTGAGATGGCTGGAGAGGATGTCCCCGGCGGTCGCGGTGGAGGCCGCCTGGGCCGTCATCGGCGCATCGGTCATGACTAGGTAGATCCCCGTTCCCCCGGGGCCGTCCCCGGGGCTGGTGGCCGACCGCTCAGCGGCTCCCTACCGCTCAGCGGCTCGCGTCAGTGGATCGCGCGGTCGCGTCGTCGCGTCTCGCGTCAGCGGGGTCGTGGCGGCGACCGGCCCTCACCGGGCGGTGACGGCCCGGCGACGCTGACGCGAGTCGATGAGCAGGTCCTGGACGTGCCGCAGTTGCTTGCCCTCGGCGTCCTGCGCGTGCCGGGTCCACGATCCGTCCGCCCCGAGGTGCCAGGACTCCGTCTCGTCCGACATGCCGAGCTCGATCAGCCCCGACAGTTCCGCCCGGTGCGCCGGGTCGGTGATCCGCAGCAGCGCCTCGATCCGGCGGTCCAGGTTGCGGTGCATCATGTCGGCGCTGCCGATCCACACCTCCGGATCGCCGTTGTTGCCGAAGACGAACACCCGCGAGTGCTCCAGGAAGCGCCCCAGGATGCTGCGCACCCGGATGTTCTCGCTCAGCCCCGGCACCCCCGGCCGGATCGCGCAGATCCCGCGCACCCAGACGTCCACCGGCACCCCGGCCTGCGAGGCCCGGTACAGCGCGTCGATCACGGCCTCGTCGACGATCGAGTTGACCTTGATCTTCACGTGCGCCGGACGGCCGGCCCGGTGGTTGGCGATCTCGTTGTGGATCCGCGAGACCAGACCGTCCCGCAGACCGCGCGGCGCGGTCAGCAGCCGACGGTACGACTCGCGGCGCGAGTATCCGGAGAGCCGGTTGAAGAGGTCCGAGAGGTCCGCGCCGACCTGCGGGTCCGAGGTCAGCAGACCGAGGTCCTCGTACAGCCGGGCCGTCTTCGGGTGGTAGTTGCCGGTGCCGACGTGGGAGTAACGGCGCAGGGTGTCGCCCTCCTGCCGGACCACCAGCGACAGCTTGCAGTGCGTCTTCAGCCCGACCAGGCCGTAGACCACGTGGCAGCCGGACTCCTCCAGCTTGCGGGCCCACTTGATGTTGGCCTGCTCGTCGAAGCGTGCCTTGATCTCGACCAGGACCAGCACCTGCTTGCCGGACTCCGCCGCGTCGATCAGCGCGTCGACGATCGGCGAGTCACCGGAGGTCCGGTACAGCGTCTGCTTGATCGCCAGCACGTCGGGATCGGCCGCGGCCTGCTCCAGGAAGGCCTGGACCGAGGTGGAGAAGCTGTCGTACGGGTGGTGCAGCAGCACGTCCCGTTCCCGCATCGCCATGAAGATGTCCGGCTGCGAGGCCGACTCCACGTCCGTCAGTCCGCGGGCGGTGCCCGCCACGAACTTCGGGTACCTCAGCTCCGGCCGGTCCAGTTCCGCGATGCCGAACAGACCGGTCAGGTCGAGCGGACCGGGCAGCGGGAAGACCTCCGCCTCGGTGATGTTCAGCTCCCGCACCAGCAGGTCCAGGATGTAGGGGTCGATCGACTCCTCGACCTCCAGCCGCACCGGCGGGCCGAACCGCCGCCGCATGAGCTCCTTCTCCAGAGCCTTGAGGATGTTCTCGGTGTCGTCCTCCTCGACCTCGAGGTCCTCGTTGCGGGTCACCCGGAAGGCGTGGTGCGCGAGCACCTCCATGCCGGGGAAGAGCTCCTCCAGGTGCGCCCCCATGACGTCCTCCAGCGGCACGTACCGCTGCGGGGAGGCCTCCAGGAAGCGGGCCAGCGACTGCGGCACCTTCACCCGGGCGAAGTGCTTGTGCCCGGAGACCGGGTTGCGCACGACGACCGCCAGGTTCAGGGACAGCCCCGATATGTACGGGAAGGGATGTGCCGGGTCCACCGCCAACGGGGTGAGAACCGGGAAGATCTTCTGCCGGAACAGCGAGTGCAGCCGCGCCTGCTCCTTCTCGGCGAGCTCGGACCAGCGGACCACCTCGATCCCCTCGGCGGCGAGGTCCGGCAGCACCTCCTGCTGGAACGCGGCGGCGTGCCGCGCCATGAGCTCGCGCGAACGGGTCCAGATCAGGTCCAGCACCTCGCGCGGCTGAAGGCCCGAGGCGCTGCGCTGGGCCACTCCCGTGGCGATCCGGCGCTTGAGGCCGGCCACCCGGACCATGAAGAACTCGTCCAGGTTGCTGGCGAAGATCGCCAGGAACTTGGCCCGTTCCAGCAGGGGGATCCCTGGGTCCTCGGCCAGTTCCAGTACGCGCTCGTTGAACGCGAGCCAACTGCGCTCGCGGTCCAGGAAGCGGCCCTGCGGCAGCTCCTCGAAGTCCTGCTCGTCCGCGGCCGGCAGCTCGGGCGGAATGCCGAGCGCACTGGACAACCGGGCGGGCGGGGACAGCGGGGCAGAGACGGGGCGGGGGATGCTCATGGGCTCCAGCTCCTCCAGCAGGACGGCGTCCGGACGCGAATTGCTCTGCGGGCCGTCGTCCTCGCCCAGCGCCAACGCCCACCCACCCGGCGCGGTCGTCACAGGACCGGCCAGCGGGTGTCGGCCGATGCTGCACGAGCGAGACACTACGGACTTCATCCTGTGATCTTCGCGGCATTAATTGAATCCACGGTAAACACCGCATGGCCAGGAGGAAAGCTGAGGCGGTCGGGGCCGGGGTGTAGGCGCACTACCGTTGCCTCGGCCCCACCTTCTCCGCTATCCGTCCGCCGGGCCGCGTGATGCCTCCGGGTCGCCTCGGTGGGGCCGTCCGACGGGGACCCCGGGGCCTCCCTCCTCGTGCTTCCGGCGGGGACCCTTCCTGCTCCCGGGGCCTCGGTCGGCGCTCCTGGGCCTCAGCTGCGGCTTCGGCTGTCGGAGTACCGGGCCCGGTACATCAGGTCGATCTCGTGAATCGTGAATCCCAGTCGTTCATATACCCGCACAGCGGCCGGATTGTCGGCGTCGACGTACAGCAATACGGTTTCCAGCCCGCGTTCGCCGGCCGCGGTGCCCGTCAGGTGGCGCAGGCCGGCGGCGGTGAGGGCCCTGCCGAGCCCGCTGCCCTGCTCCGCCGGGTCGACCCCGACGACGTACACCTCGCCCAGGGCGGGCCCGGCCTCGGTCGCCGGGTGCACCTTGGTCCAGTGGAAGCCCACCACCCGGCCGTCCCGGGTGGCGAGGAAGAAGCCGGCCGGGTCGAACCACGGCTCGGCCAGCCGGTCTGCCAGGTCCCGCTCGGTCCACGCGCCCTGCTCGGGGTGGTGGGAGAAGGCGAGGGCGTTGAGGCGGAGCCATTCGGCGTCGTCCTCGCCGGGGCGGAAGGTCCTCAGCTCGACCCCGTCGGGCAGGGCCACCGCCTCGGTCTGCGGTCCGGTCCGGCGCATCTGCCGCAGCTCCCGGACCAGCTCGGCCCCGTACTGCCCGGCCAGGTGCCTGGCGGCCGGATGCCCGCCGTGCACCCAGAAGTCCACGGACTCCCGGCCGGCCCGGTGGGCCCGGGAGAGGACGGCGTCCACCAGCGGGCGTCCCAGACCGCGGCCGCGCGAGACCGGGGCGACGACGAGCTCGGCGGAGGGATTGGCGCCGGTCCCCTCCGGTACCTCCAACTGGCCGTAGCCGACGACGCTCTCGGTCTCGGTCTCGGTCTCGACGAAGTGGATCACCCCTGGCCGGGCCGTCTCCGACGAGCGCAGACGCAGCCGACCCTGCTCCGAGACCGCCGCGCGGCCGTCCACCGCCTGCGCGTCCTCCAGGACGCGTAGGGCGCCGTCACGTTGCTCCGGCCGCAGCACCTCGGTCGCAACGACTGCGGCGCCGTCCGCCGCAGGTCCGGTGGCAGGTCCGGTCACAGAGCCAGTTGTGTCGCCCGTTGTCGGCGTTCCGTCGTCCATGCCCTGACGATACGTCAACGGGAATCGGGGGGAAACGCAAAGAACCCCCGTCCGTATCCCGGACGGGGGTTCTTCACAATGATTGTTCGGCGGCGTCCTACTCTCCCACAGGGTCCCCCCTGCAG
>NZ_JBHXDN010000104.1:0-23589 GCF_042726075.1 Kitasatospora sp. NPDC127035
TTACATTCCGAACCCGGAAGCTAAGCCTCACAGCGCCGATGGTACTGCAGGGGGGACCCTGTGGGAGAGTAGGACGCCGCCGAACAATCATTGTGGAGAACCCCCGTCCGGGATACGGACGGGGGTTCTTTGCGTTTCCGGAGAAGTCGAGAGAAATCGAGAGAAGTCGACGGGAATTGCGGCGACGGACGGGTCGTCACCCCCCCCACCGCCAGGGGTGGACCTAGCACCACCCCGGATTCGGGGTAGGACGGCCAGTGCCCGGCCGGCGGTGGGACGGAAGACTTGACCAC
Organism: Kitasatospora sp. NPDC127035; assembly: GCF_042726075.1. Taxonomy (NCBI): domain Bacteria; kingdom Bacillati; phylum Actinomycetota; class Actinomycetes; order Kitasatosporales; family Streptomycetaceae; genus Kitasatospora; species Kitasatospora sp. NPDC127035. Next base: position 294 of record NZ_JBHXDN010000104.1, read on the forward strand.
GGCGGTCGGAGTCGGCCGGCGACATCAGGACCAGCACCAGCACCAGGAGTACCCGTGACAGCAGAGAGTCGATTCAGCGGCGGCACCGTGCGCGCCCAGGCCGAGACTGCGCTGGCGTCGGGCGGCCGCGGGCTGGCGCGGCTCTCGGGGCTGGTCCTGGGCATGGCGCCGGTCGTCGTGCTGCCGGTCCTGGGGGCGTTCTTCGCGGGTGGCACCGCCGCCTGGGCCATGGAGAACTACTACCCCGGGGCTCTCTTCGCACTGGTCGCCGGGCTGACGGCGGGTGCCACGGTGGCGGGCCTCTTCGTCCGCCGGTGCGCGGACCGAACGCGGGCCCAGCTCGTCCGGTGGTACGGGATCCGGCTGCCGGTCGAGTACAGCCCCCGACCGGCGCTGGAGGCGGACGAGCGCGGCCACTGGTGGACGGGCTACTCGTACCACCGGTCCCACTCCGTGGCGAGGCTGGCGCAGCTGCTGCACTGGTCGGCGCGGGACCGGGCGACGCGGTCGGAGATCCTCTGGCTGCTGGTCGGCCCGCTCGCGGTCGGTGCCATGGCGGCGATGGTGTCCGGACTGGTGGTCGCCGGGGTGGCGTACCTGATCAACGCGGTGGACGGCTACCAGGACTACGGGCCGGTGCCCACCGGCACGGTGCTGGCGTCGGTCCTGATCGGGCTGGCGCTGATCGGCCTCGCCGTGGTGGCGTCGCCGTACGCGGTGCGGGCCTACGCGGAGCTCGCACGCCGGGTCCTGGACCAGGACGGACGGGCCTCGCACGCCCAGCTGACCAAGCGGGTGGCGGAGCTGACCGAGACCCGGGCCGACGCCGTCGGCAGCCAGGCGGCCGAACTGCGCCGGATCGAGCAGGACCTGCACGACGGTGCGCAGGCCCGGCTGGTGGCGATCGGGATGACGCTGGGCACGATCGAGCACCTGATGGAGACCGATCCGAAGGCGGCGCGGGAGCTCCTCTCCGAGGCCAGGCAGTCCTCGGCCCGGGCGCTCCAGGAACTGCGGGACCTGGTCCGCGGCATCCACCCGCCGGTGCTTGCCGAGCGCGGCCTGGGTGACGCGGTCCGTGCGCTGGCACTGGACTCCGCGCTGCCGACCGAGGTCTGCGTCAGCCTGCCGGACCGCCCGCCGGCGCCGGTGGAGGCGACGGCGTACTTCAGCATCTGCGAGTTGCTGGCCAACGCGGCCAAGCATTCGGGTGCGGAACAGGTGTGGGTGGACATCATGTACCGGGCCGGGCGGCTGCGGGTGACCGTGACGGACGACGGGGTCGGTGTGGCGGATCCGGGGAGGGGGACCGGGCTGCGCGGGATCGAGCGCCGATTGGGTACCTTCGACGGTGTCCTCGCCATCGACAGCACGTCGGGCGGTCCGACCACCATCACCCTGGAGCTGCCGTGCGAGTTGTCCTCGCCGAGGACCTCTACCTCCTTCGCGAAGGTCTGATCCGGCTGCTGGAAGCGCACGGCTTCACCATCGCGGCGGCCGTCGAGACCGGCCCGGAACTGCTGGACGCCCTGCTGACGCACCGCCCGGACGTCGCCGTGGTCGACGTCCGGCTGCCGCCGACGCTCACCGACGAGGGACTTCAGGCGGCGCTCCAGGCGAGGAAGCGGATCCCGGGCCTGCCGGTGCTGGTGCTGTCGCAGCACGTCCAGCAGCTGTACGCGCGGGAGTTGCTGGCGGACGGCACCGGCGGGATCGGCTACCTGCTGAAGGACCGGGTCTTCAACGCCGACCAGTTCATCGACGGGGTCCGACGGGTGGCCGCCGGCGGTACGGCGATGGACCCGGACGTCATCGCCAAGCTGATGCAGAGCACGTCCCGGCGGCCGGGTCCGCTCCAGCGGCTCTCGCCGCGGGAGCGCGAGGTGCTGGAGCTCATGGCGGAGGGCTGTTCGAACTCCGCCATCGCCGCCCGGCTGGTGGTGAGCGACGGTGCGGTGGCGAAGCACATCGCCAACATCTTCACCAAGCTGGAGCTCGCCCCGGCCGAGGACGCCAACCGCCGGGTCATGGCGGTGCTCGCCTACCTCAACGGGTCGGCCGAGCGGACCGGCTGACAGATCGCCCGTTCCCCCGGACGCGAGCCGGTGCCGGCGGTGACACTCCGGGCTGCGGAAACGCTGAAACAGGTGTACGAGTAAACTCCGGTGGGCCGAGCCCGGAGGTTGCTCAGCCCCGGCACCCCGACAAGCGGGAACCGGTAGCCGGGGCAGCGTACGGCCGCAGCCGACATCCAGGGGTTGATTGACGTTATGGCACGCCCATCGCTCACCAAGGCCCACCGTGGCCTGCTCGGCGTCGTGGCCGCCGGGGCCTGCCTCATCTCCGGCATCGGCTTCGCCGGGTCGTACAGCGCCGTGCGGGACCTGGCTGCGGAGAAGGGCTTCGGCAGCTTCTCCTACGCGTTCCCGATCGGTGTGGACGCCGGCATCGTGGTCCTGCTCGCGCTGGACCTGGTGCTGACCTGGCTGCGCATACCCTTCCCCCTGCTGCGGCAGACCGCCTGGCTGCTGACCGTCGCCACCATCGCCTTCAACGCCGCCGCCTCCTGGGGCGACCCGCTCGGCATGGGGATGCACGCGGTCATCCCGGTGCTGTTCGTCGTCGTGGTCGAGGCCTCCCGGCACGCCGTCGGGCGGATCGCCGCGATCACCGCGGACCGGCACATGGAGTCGGTCCGGCTGATGCGCTGGGTGCTCTCCCCGGTGCCGACCTTCCGGCTCTGGCGTCGGATGAAGCTCTGGGAGCTGCGCTCGTACGACGAGGTCGTGCGGTTGGAGCAGAACCGGCTCGTCTACCGGGCACAGCTGCGCTTCCGGTACGGGCGCGGCTGGCGCCGCTCGGCGCCGATCCAGGCACTGCTGCCGCTCAAGCTGGCCAAGTACGGGGTTCCGCTCGATCTGGCGGTGCTCGACGGGTTGGACGAGGAGGGGCGGACGGTGAGCGAGGTGCCGGCGTCCCGAGAGGTCCACGAGGTCCACGACGGCCGCGCGGCGGGTGCGCTCGCGCCGGCCGCCGTCCAGAACGGGCCGCAGGCGGACGCGTCGGCCGGGCTCCGGGGCGGAGCTCCGGCCGGACCGCAGGCCGCGGTGCCGGCGGCGGCGCAACCGCAGGCCCACGACCCGCAGCCGGAGCAGCCCGGTCGGGCCGGGGTGCAGCGGGCGCCGCAGCAGCAGGCCCAGGAGGCCAGGCCGCAGGCCGAGCCCGTGGCGGCCCCGGTCTCGGCGGCCCCTTCCGCGGTGGCGCCGATGCCGGCGGAGGTGGCCGCGCCGATGCTGGCCAAGCTCGCCGCGGTGCGGTTGCGGGCGGTTCAGGAGCCGGAGGGGGAGGAGCAGCAGACCCCGCCGCAGCCCCGTGAGGAGCTGAACGTCTGGACCGAGCGGGCGGTGCGGACCACGGGTCACCAGGACGACGGCGCGCCGGGCGGCCGGGTGCCCGGCCAGGCCTCGCCGTGGTTCAAGCCGCCGCGTCCGACGGAGTCCGAGCCGGAGCCGCAGCCGGTCGCCGCCGCCGCGCAGGGCGGGTCGGCCGCAGCGCCGTACGCCGGGCAGGCCGGCCGGACCGGTTACGCCGACGAGGCCGAGTACCCCGAGCAGGACGGCTACGTCGAGCAGGCCGAGTACGCGGAGAGCGTCGCGGAGCAGGGCTATGCGCCGGAGTTCCAGGAGGATCCCGCCTTCGACGGGCCGGCGGAGCGTCCGATCGGCCCCGTGCCGCGTCCGGGCTCGTACCGGCTGGACCCGGAGGTCGTGTACGCGGCCCTGGTCAGCTACATCGACACCTTCGAGAACCAGCCCGATCCGCAGCGGCTGGCCGACTGGCTGACCAGGGAGTACGGCGTGATCGGCAACCGTGCGGACGGGTCGGTGCACCCGAAGGAGGTCGCCGAGCTCATCCCGGAGCTGCGTGACCGCTACGCGGCCTCGGGGCGGGACTGACCCCGCCGCAGGCCGCCCGCCTCCCACGAGGCGAGTCCCCCGCTCCCCGTTCCTCGCTCCCCGTTCCTCGCTCCCCGCTCCCCGTCACCCGATCGCCGGTCCGCCGTCCGGTCGGCCATTGACGCCCGACCCGGGCCGGTCTACCTTCACCTCAACAAACTGTTGAAGCGCCGGCCTGGCACGGGCCCCGCGCGCATGCCGGCGTGAGGAGTACGGATGTCGCAGGTCGAGGTGGGCGGTACCGGGCCGACGGGCGGAGCCGCGTTCTCCGCCGCCGCCCGCACCGCGGTGGAAGCGTTGCTCGCCCCGGTCGACGCTGACCTGGCCCGCCGCTACCCGGGTGACCCGGGCACCCGTCAGCCGGTCCACACCGTCTACGTCCCGGCCGACGCCTTCGCCGCCGACACCGTGCGGACGTGGGGCCGGCAGGCGCTGGAGGTCTTCGACACCCACGCCGGTACCCCGGCCGAGCTGGCCCGGGCGCTCGGTGCGGCGGACGACGCGCTGCTCGCCGACGTGCACGCCCGGGTCCGGGCCAAGCTGGAACGCGAGCCGGTCGAGGACCTGCGGATCGACTTCGAGGACGGCTACGGCGCACGCCCCGACGCGGAGGAGGACGCCGCCGCCGTCCGGGCCGCCGAGCTGGTCGCCGCGGCGGTGGCGGACGGAAGCGCACCGCCGTACGTCGGCATCCGGATCAAGTGCATGGAGGCGGCCGTCCGCGACCGGGGTATCCGCACGCTGGAGCTCTTCCTCGGCACCCTGCTCGCGGACGGCGGCCTGCCCGAGGGGCTGGTGCTGACCCTGCCCAAGGTGACCTACGCCGAGCAGGTCACCGCCCTGGTCCGACTGCTGGCCGACTTCGAGCACGCCGCCGGACTGCCGGCCGGGCGGATCGGCTTCGAGATCCAGATCGAGACCACCCAGGCGATCCTCGGCCCGGACGGGCGGGCCACCGTCGCCCGGATGATCGAGGCGGCCGGTGGCCGGGCCACCGGCCTGCACTACGGGACCTTCGACTACAGCGCCTCCTGCGGGGTCGGCGCCGCGTACCAGAGCCTGGACCACCCGGTCGCCGACCACGCCAAGGCGGTGATGCAGGTGGCCGCCGCCGGTACCGGGGTCCGGCTCTCGGACGGGTCCACCAACGTGATCCCGACCGGCTCCACCGCGCAGGTGCACGCCGCCTGGAAGCTCCACCACGACCTGGTCCGCCGATCGCTGGCCCGGGCCTACTACCAGGGCTGGGACATGCACCCGGCGCACCTGCCGACCCGCTACGCCGCCGTCTACTCCTTCTACCGCGAGGGGGTGGCCGCCGCCGGTGCCCGGTTGGCCGCCTACGTCGCCAAGGCGGGCGGCGACGTGATGGACGAGCCGGCCACCGCGCGGGCCCTCAGCGGCCACCTGCTGCGCGGGCTGGACTGCGGTGCGGTCGACCTCGGCGAGGTCGCCGCGGCGACCGGCCTGGACCGGGCCCGGCTGGAGGCGCTGGCCGGTCGCTGACCGGGCCCGGCCCGGGCGGTGACGAGGCGGCGGGCCGGTGACCGGGGGTTAGGCTGGCTGAGCCGCCCGGACCGCTCGTCCGGGATGCCGCCAGCCTCGTCGTCCTCCGGGAGAACCACCGCGCCATGTCCGCCACGCCGGAGCCGCCCCCCAGGCAGTACCTCACCGTCCGGGGCGCGGGCAGCCACGAGACCGAGATCAAGAAGTCGCGGTTCATCTGCCACCTCGCCCGGGTCGCCGACGAGGAGGAGGCCCAGGCGTTCATCGCCGGCATCCGTCGGCAGTACTGGGACGCCCGGCACAACTGCACCGCCTTCGTCGTCGGCGAGGAGCAGCGCCGCGAGCGCTCCAGCGACGACGGCGAGCCCGGCGGGACGGCCGGTGTGCCGATGCTGGAGGTGTTGCGCCGGCGCGGGGTCACCGACACGGCCGCCGTCGTGACCAGGTACTTCGGCGGGATCAAGCTGGGCGCCGGCGGTCTGGTGCGGGCGTACGGCAGCGCGGTGTCGGAGGCGCTGGACGAGGTCGGACTGCTGGAGCGGCGGCCGGTCGCGCTGCTGGCCGTGACGGCCGACCACACCCGGGCCGGGCGGGTCGAGAACGACCTGCGGGCGGCCGGTTACACGGTGAGCGACCTCGGCTACGGGGCGGCCGGGGTGCGGATCGAGGTCGGTGTGCCGGAACCGGAGGTCGGGGCGTTCCACACCTGGCTGGCCGAGGCGACCGGCGGCACGGCGGTCGCGGTGGCGGCGGGCCGGACGTTCGTCGAGGTGCCGGTCTGAGCCGCTGATCCCGGGAGTGCAGCGGAGCGGGGGAGCGGCGAGGCACGCATCCGGCGTGCGGTGCGCCTTCGCACACCCCCGACGGGCGGGGCCGTGCGGTCGTGCCGGTTCCGGACGAGTTTTCGGACAGATCCGGAACGACCGGTTTCGAGCCCGGTGCGCCCTGTCTAGCCTGGTCGGATCCGCCGACCAGGGAACCGAGGCCGCGATGCCCGTCGTCCAGACCATCACACTGGCCCCGGGGGACGACACCGGCTGGCACTTCCACCCGGGCCGGGTCGACGTCGTGGTGCTGTCCGGGATGCTCACCCGTACCCTGCACGACGGCCGGATCGAGGTCAGCCACGCCGGGGACTCGCTGGTCGAGCTGGGCGGGCCCGCGTACATCCACGTCGGTCACAACCGCGGGACGGTGCCCGTCGTCCTGGTCGCCACCTACGAGGCGCCGGAGGGGTGCCCGCTGGCCGTGCCGGTCACGGAGCCGGAGTGGATCCGGAGCGGTGCGGAGCGCTGCGAGGACTGAGCCCGGAGACCTCACCGAAACCCGGCCGGACGCCCGGCCGGACGCCCGGCCGGAGGAGTCGTCGGGACTGGAGCAGATCGCCGCCGACCATGCGGGGCGGCTTGAGCAGATTCACTCGAACGTATTGACGTGGCCCGGAGTCGGAACTTCCGCTCCGGGTCATGGCGTTTCCTGGGCAAGGTCCGGCGAACCGGACCAATGACCCATCGATGGAGGACACCGGGCCCCACCACCGCCTTCACGGAGGTACGCGCATGACCTCGGACCGCTTTCCGTCGTCGCCCGCCCATGCCGGTCCCCCCGGCTCCAGAGGCCCCGCGACGCCCTACCGGATGACCGTCACCACCGCGCTCCCGCACGCCGAAGCCGTTGCCCTGGCCGACCGGCACCTCGCCGACTGGCTGAAACAGGAGGGGTGCGAGGAACCCCCGTCCGTCGCACCCGCGCCCGTCGTCACTCCGTCGGCCACCTTCTCCGCCCGTCCGCCCGTCCTCTCACCCGACGTACCCGCCTCGACCGACGTACCCGCCGCGGACAGACCCGGGCGCGGCCCGGTGGCCGAACGCCTCCGGCTCGGCGACCGCGTCCTGCTCGACCGGGACAGCGGCTCGCTCCGCCCCGGATTCCTCCCGGCCGCCGGCCCCGGGGCGGGCCCGGGCCGGGACCCGGACACCGGCCGTTACGACCGCCGACGGCTCCGCACACCCGCTCCGCACGGGACCGGCCAGCTCACCCTCACCGTCGCGACCGGCCCCGCAGGACCGACCTGGGTCCGGCTGGAGGCCGAGACGCACACCACCGACAGCGGTGTACGGACGCCCTGCCGGGTCCCCGTGCCCGAACTCGCCCGCACCCTGCTTCCGCTCCTGGACGCCGCCGACGGGCCGGTCGCCGTCCAGACCGTGCCACGGGTACTCACCGTGACAGGGGTCGACGACCTGATCGACGAACTCTGCGACCCCGACCGCCGGATGCCCACCGTGGTGGCCAGCGTCCCGGTCGGCCACTCCGTCGGCGAGTGGATGGCGGAGGTGGTCGGCCCGCTCAGTGACCAGTTGCCGGGGCTGGCCACCGTGTACGTCCTCGACCCTGGCGCCCGGACCAGGTTCAACGTCGCGCTGGAGCACCACGCCGTCTACGGCGGCGCGGTGCGCACCTACCTGCCCGAGGTCGACCCGGCCTCCCGGCAGGACGGCGCGCGGCACCCCGTACTGGCGAGGCGCCGGATCGAGGAGGACCTCCGCCGGGCCGCGGGACTGCTGGCCCGCGAACCTCGCCGGATCGCCGCCGAGCTGCCGCTGCCACCCGTCCTGGCCGCCGTCCCGGTCCTCAGGGTCGTCCCGTCCTCGCCCCGACCTGCCACCCGGAGCCGGACCGAGAACCAGGCTCCGGCGTCGTACTCGGCCCCGGCCCCGACGGGGTCGCCGGGACACCCGGCCGGCTCCCCGGCCGGAACCTCGTCGGACCGGGCCGCTGCCGGCCCGGACGCCGTCGCCGGGGCCGAGTCGGCGGCCCTCGCCCACGAGGAGTGGCAGGACCTCGCCGAGCAGCAGGCCCGGGCCGACGAACTGGAGCGGGTCCGGCACAGCCTGCGCCGCGAGCGCCGTCGCGCAGGCCGGGGGCGTGCGCCGTCCGGCCGCCTCTGCACCTTCCCCACCATTCCCGGCGGAGCGGCCGGACCGGCGCCGGTCGCCGCAGGTGCCGGATCACCGACTTCACGCGGGTGCCCGCCGCCCGCTCCCGCCGGCGCCGGGCGGCGCTCCGGCCGACGGGCCGCGCCGACCGACACCCCCGCCACCTTCACCCAGCTGATGGCCCGGCTGGGCGAGTTCCCGCTGCTCACCTTCACCGGCGACCAGAAGGCCGCCATCGCCCTCGACGAACTGCGCTGCACCGGCACCGGCTGGGCCCGGCTCACCTGGGACGGCCTGACGGCGCTCCAGGAGTACGCCGAGGCCGCCGTACGCGGCCGGGCCGGCGGTGACTTCAAGCAGTGGTGCGAGCGCACCCCGGCCGGCTGTCACCGCTTCCCGCCCCGCAAGGCGGTGCGCGGGGAGTCCCGGACGGTGTTCAGCCACACCAAGTGGAAACGCGAACGGATGCTGCCGGTGCCCGAGTGCGTCGACGCCTCGCGGCGCGCGTTCATGGGTGCCCACCTGCGGATCGGCGGCGGTCGCACCGCGCCCAGGCTGCACTACCTCGACGACTGCTCGGGCAGTGGCCGGATCTATGTCGGCTACATCGGCCTGCACCTGACCAACACCCGCACCAACTGAGAGGCTTGGCTGACCGGTGCGTCCGTTCGGTGGACAATGTCCGGCAGGGGCCGACCTCGGGGTCGCCGGATGCCCCGGGCAGGCGCCGGACGAGCATGGGGGAACGACCACCGATGCAGTACTCAGCAGACGGCCAGTCCGACGGTGCGCTCACGGCCCCCCGACCGGGCTTCCTGGCCTCGGTCTTCCGCGACCTCGGGGTTGACGGGCCGGACGGGGACGGCCGGCCCGACAGCCCCGCCGGTGCCGCCGCCGACACGGGGCCGGGCGGTGCGCCGCCGGGCCCCGCACCGGACGACCCGTACGGCGCGGGCGGTGACGAGGCCGTCGCCGCGCACGCCCGCGCCGCCGCGCTGACGCACCACCGCACGCTCACCGTCCAGGCCGAGCACGAGCGGTTGGCCGACCTGCTGCGGCGGGCCGCCCTGCCCGTCTCGGCCATGGACTTCGAGAGCCAGCTGCGCCGCTACGAGCCGCGGCCCTACCCCTCTGACGGTCCTGCGGCCGGGCCGGGCGAGGACCCGGAACCGCGCTGGGAGGACTTCGCCCCCGCCGGACCGCCGGCCGCAGACCCCGACGAGGCCCCGTCCCGCCGGCTGCTGGACTCCGGCTACCAGCGCGAGCTGGCCCAGGCCCGGCTCACCCACCAGCGCACCCTGCGCGAGTGGCGTACCCGGCGGGCCGAGTCCGGCAGCCCGGCCGTGGACGGGCAGCGGCGGGCCCACGAGGAGTCCGAGCAGGCCCGGGAGCGCGCGGTCCGCGAGTACAACGAGTCACTGGAGGAGTGCCGCCGGGCGTACCGGCTGGCCGAGCCGGCCGCCGTCGAATCGCTGCTGGAGCGGGCGCTCGCCTCGGCCGAGACCGCGACCCAGGACCTGCCCGCCCCCTGCCGGGCCGTCTACCGTCCGCTGACCCGGACCGCCGTGCTCGACCTCGACCTGCCGTCCCTCGACGTCTCGCCCTCGCTGGCCGGCTACCGGCTCGGTGCCGACGGCGAGATCCTCCCGGTGCCGCGCCCGCCCGCCGACCGGGCCGCCGACTACCTGCGCCTGGTCGCCAGGCTGGCGCTGCGTGCGCTCCAGGCCGCCGACGCGGTCGACACCGACGAGATACTGGCCGGCGTCGTGCTCAACGGCTGGCTGCGCGAGCCGGGTACGGGCGAGCCGCACTGCCTGCTGAGCGTGGACGCCGACCGGGACGCGCTGGCCCGCACCAGGCTGCTGCCGCCGGCCGATCCCGACGAGGAACCGGACGGCGAGGGCGTCTACGCGGACGCCGAACAGGACGAGGCCCTCGTCCGGTTGCGCAGGCTGGGCGCGGCCGTCACCCCCGACCCGTACGCCCGGGCGGTCGTCGAACCGGCCGCACTGGCGGCCGCCGCCGTGCCGGCCGCACCGGACCTCTCGGGCAACGAGTTCGCCCAGCTGGTCCGTGAACTGCTCACCCGGGGCGGGCTGGCGCAGTGGAGCGTCCGGCTGCGCGGCCGGGCAGGGCTGGTCGCCACCGGTGAGGGACCGGCCGGCAGCGCGCTGCCCGGCCGCTGGGTGGTCTGGGCCTCCCGCAGCACGGACGCGGTGGGTGAGGAGGAGATCCGGACGCTGGCGGAAGCGGTCCGGGAGGAGTCGGCCGAGCGCGGGCTCCGGCTGACCACCGGCCGGTTCACCGACGGCGCGCTCGACCTCACGGGTGAGGACGGGCACCGGCACATCCACCTGGTCGACGGCGAGGGCGTCCGCGAGCTGGCCCGCACCCACCTCGGCCTGCCGCTCGCCGCGGGGCTCTGAGCGGGACGGGCCCCGCACGGCGGCTCACCCTGACGGACCGTCCGGCGGGCGCCGCCCGGTGGCCCGCGTGAGGCTGGGGGCACGGGCGTCCGGGTGAACCGGGGCCCGGCCGAATGGCGGCACCCGGCGTCGGACGGGTTCGCGAGACCGACCGGCACCGGCCGGCGGTCGGCCCGGGGACGGGCGGGACACGGGGGAGAGGGAATGGACAGACGGTCCGCCACGGCGGAGGAGCGGTGACCGCGATCCTGGTCGCGGCGGGGGCGTTCCTGATGACGCTGCTGGGCGGCTGGGTCGCCCAGCGCACCGGGGACCGCCGCCACCTGGTGCTCGGCTTCGCCGCCGGGCTGATGCTCGGCGTGGTGGCCTTCGACCTGCTCCCGGAGGCGCTGCACCAGGCGCCCGAGGAGTTCCACGGGGTGCCGCAGGCGCTGCTGATGTTCGCGGCAGGCTTCCTGACCATCCACATCGTCGAGCGGGCGGTCGCCATTCACCGCGGCCACGAGGACGAGTACGCCGAGCACACCCACGGCCAGCGGTCCGTGTCCGGCCACGCGCACGGCCACTCCCACGGCCGCACCCGGTCCGGCCTCGACGGACAGCAGGGCGTGGGCCTCACCGCGGCGCTCGCCCTGGTCGGCCACAGCCTGATGGACGGCTTCGCGATCGGCGCGGCCTTCCAGGCCGGCACCACGGTCGGGACGGTGGTGGCGATCGCCGTGGTCGCGCACGACTTCGCCGACGGCTTCAACACCTACACGCTGACCCGGCTCTACGGGAACGACCGACGGCGGGCGCTGACGCTGCTCGCGGCGGACGCGATCGCGCCGGTGACGGGGGCGGCGATCACCCTGCTGTTCACCATCTCCGAGCACGTGCTCGGCCTCTACCTCGGGTTCTTCGCCGGCTTCCTGCTCTACCTGGCGACCTCCGACATCCTCCCCGAGGCACACAGCCCGCACCCCTCGCGCTCCACACTGCTCTGCACCCTCGTCGGTGTGGGCTTCATGTGGCTGGTGATCGGCTTCGCCGGCTGACGGCGGGGCCGCCGGTGCCAGGCCGCCCGTCAGGCCGTCACCTCCCGGCCGCGGTCACCTCCCGGCCGCGGTCACCTCCCGGCCACGGTCACCTCTCGGTCGCGGGCGGCCCACCGCGCCTGCAGCGCGCCCAGGGCCTCGGTGATCGCCGGGCGCCGCGAGGCCTGCGAGCGCCAGAGCGCGAACACCCGCCGGGCAGGCTCCGGGACCACCGGCCGTGCGACCACGCCCGACGGCAGCACGCCCCGGCCCAGTCGGGGCACCAGACCGACGCCGAGCCCCGCCGCGATCAGCGCGATCTGGGTCTCGAACTCGCCGACCCGGTAGTGGACGTCGGGCTCCTCACCGGCCTCCCGCAGCGTCCGGACCAGCCAGTCGTGGCAGATGTTGCCGGGCGGCACGCTGATCCAGCGCTGCTCGCGGAGCCGGCCCACCGGCACCACCGAGAGTCCGGCCAGCGGATGGCCGGCGGGAAGCAGCAGGTCCACCGGGTCGGGGCCGAGATCCAGCCGGGAGAGTCCCTCCTGCACCGGCAACGGCACCGTCGGCCAGTCCTGGACCAGCGCCAGGTCCACCTCGCCGCGGGCCACCAGATCGGCGGCCGGGTAGGGATCGCTCTCCAGCAGCCGCACGTCCAGGTCCGGGCACCGCGTGCGCAGATCGGAAAGCACCCCTGGCATCAGCCCCCGGGCGCCGGTGGCGAACGCGGCCACCGTCAGCCGCCCGACCGCCTGGCCGCGCTGCTCCTCCAGCCGCACCTCGGCCCGTTCCACCAGGCCCAGCACCGCCTGTGCGGTGGCGGCCAGCTCGCGCGCGGCGTCCGTCAGCACCACCCCGCGGCCCTGACGTTCCAGCAGCACCGTCCTGGTCTCCCGCTCCAGCTTGGCGATCTGCTGCGAGACGGCGGACGGGGTGAACCCGAGGGCCGCCGCCGCCCCGCCGACCGAACCGTGCACGGCCACCGCGTGCAGCGCCCGCAGGCGCCCCAGATCCATCATGGGTCCATCATGCAGCAACACTTAAGCATGGCCTTCAGTATTCATCGCTGGTGCTGCACGATGGCGGCGGTCATCCTCGATCCATGAGCGCAACCCCGCAGGCCGCCCCCGGCGCCGGCATGAGCCCGCGTCACATCGCCCTGGCCGTCCTGGTGGCCGCCGTGTGGGGCCTCAACTTCGTCCTCATCCACGTCGGTCTGCAGAACTTCCCGCCCCTGCTCTTCTGCGCGCTGCGGTTCGCCGTGGTCGCCGTCCCGGCGATCTTCTTCATCGGCCCGCCCAGGGTCGCCGTGCGGTGGGTGCTCGCCGTCGGCCTGGTGCTCGGGGTGGTCAAGTTCGGTCTGCTCTTCCTGGGCATGCACGCCGGGATGCCGGCCGGCCTCTCCTCCCTCGTGCTCCAGGGGCAGGCCGTCTTCACCGCGCTGTTCGCTGCCGTCCTGCTGGGCGAGCGGCCCGGCGGGCGGCGGCTGACCGGGCTGGCGGTCGCGCTCGCCGGGATCGGACTGAGCGCCGTCGACCGCGGCCTCGGCGGACCGGTCGGCGCGTTCGTCCTGGTCGTCCTCGCCGCGACCGCCTGGGGCCTCTCCAACGTGCTGACCCGCAAGGCCGCCCCGCCGGACGCGCTGCGCTGGATGGTCTGGGTCAGCGCCGTCCCGCCGCTGCCACTGCTCGGCCTCTCGCTGCTGGTCGAGGGACCGGAGGCCGACCTGCGCGCGCTGCGCGAGATCACCCCGGCCGGACTGGGCGCGATCGGCTACGTCGGGCTGGTCTCCACCCTGTTCGGGTTCGTCGCCTGGAGCTACCTCCTGCGCAGCTACGACGCCACCGCGGTCGCGCCCTACTCGCTGCTGGTGCCGGTGTTCGGGATGTCCTCGGCCTGGCTGCTGCTCGGAGAACCGGTCAGCCCCCTGGCCGGCGCCGCCGCGCTGCTGGTGATCGCCGGGATCGGGATCACCGCCCTGCGCCCGGGGACGGTCGGCACGGCGGCGTGGTGGCCGCGTACGCGGCCTCGGCGGTCCGCAGTGCCCGCAGCAGCACGTCCTGGTCGGCGGGGCTGACCGGACCGAAGTACTCCTGGGCCACCTCGTGCCGGACCTGGCCGATCTGCTCCACCGCCGACCGGCCGGCCGCGGTCAGCACGATCCGTACGGCGCGGCGGTCGGCGGGGTCCGGGGCCCGCTCGACCATTCCCGCCTCCTCCAGCGCGTCGACCACGGTGGTGGCCGAGCGGGGGGCGATGTGCAGCCGGTCGGCGAGATCGCTCAGGCGCATCGCCCGGCCGGGCAGCTCGCAGCCGGGCGCGTGCGCCAGGGCCCGCAGGGCGCGGCCCTGGCCGGGAGTGATGCCGTAGGGCTCCAGCCGCTCGCTGGTGCGGCGGCGGATCCGCTTGATCGCCCGGGTCATCGCGTCGGCCAGCTCGGCGGCGGTGTCGGCGGCACGCGCTTCGGTGGCGTTCGCCTCGCCGGAGCCCGCTTCCCCGGGAGCGTCTTCCCCGGGGAGCGCCTCCTCGCGCTTCGTTTCCTCGCGCTTCGCTTCCTCGGGATTCGCGCCGGTGTTCGGAACGGGGGAGGAGCTCGCCGCGTCGTCGGTCGGCGTGGTGGTCATGGGCGGATCTCCTCGGCAGGTGTTCGGCCAAGGGTATCGGCCGCCTCGGGCGCGGGAACGGGGTCGAAGGAGGCCGGGGCCAGGACCGGGGGCCGCTCCGGAGCCGGGCGGGAGCCGTTCGAGGGCAGGTCGGGAACCGGTTGCGGACCGCGGGCCGAAAAATGTTGAGCCAGGCTCAGTATCTGGGTTAGCGTAGCCCGAGTGAGGGCGACCTAAGTTCCCTCCCCGCACCTTGGAGAGCCAATGCCCCGCTCCGAAGCACGCGTCGCCACCGACCGTTCCGCCCGCTACGCCAAGCAGCTCGCCGCCCACATGGGCCGCAAGATCCAGGCCGACTGGTCCGAGGAGACCGGCCGCGGCACCCTCACCTTCGGTCTGGGCACCGCCACGCTGGAGGCCACCCCCGACGCGCTGCTGCTCGCGGTCGAGGGCGAGACCGCGAACCTTCCGGGCCTGGAGGACGTGGTCGGACGCCACCTGGTCCGCTTCGGCGCCCGCGACGAGCTGGTCGTCGAGTGGCGGCGCGACAACGGCGAGACCGGCCTCGTCCACCGGAACGACGAGGAGCCGGCCGAGAGCTGAGCCCGTCAGCGGCCCGTCGGGGAGCCGGGACCACCCGGTCGACGGCGGGCCGGGAGCCACCGGGCGAGGGCCAGGAGGACCAGCCCGCCCAGGCACCAGCTGGCCACCACGTCCAGCAACCAGTGATAGTCGCTCCACACCAGCCCCAGCCCCACGCCCGCCGACAGGAGAGCCGCCCCCTCCGCCAGTCGGCGCCGCGAGCGGGGCCCTGCCGTCCGGGCCAGCAGCAGCGCCGCCACCCCGTACGCGAGCGTCGCGGTGGCGGTGTGCCCGGACGGGTACCAGCCCCACTGGTCGGCCGCCAGCGGCAGCCCGAACGGGCCGGGCCGCGCGAACCACGCCTTCGCCGGGACCACCAGCAGCGGGATCAGCCCGGCCGTCAGCACCGCGACCGCGCCCGGCAACCACCAGCGTGACACCCCCGCGAGGCGATCCCGCCAAGCGGCCACGGCCCCGCCGAGGAACAGCACCGGCACCGCCACGGCGCCGCCGCCCAGGTCGGACAGTGCCTTGCCGAGATGGTTGAGCAGGACGCTGTGCAGCTCGTGCCGGGTCTCCCGGACGGCGCTCCGCGCCCAGCGGTCCAGTCCGAGCAGCGGGCCGTCCACCGCCACCTGCCAGGACACCACCACCAGCACCACCGCGAGCAGCACCGGCACCGCCGGACGGCCGAGGACGCGGGACAGCCGCCCCGGAGCAGGGGGGAGAGCTCCGGGGCGGCTCTGATGATCGCCGTTCCGTGCGTCCCGGGGGGTGTGGGTCGGACGGTCGGTCGATCGGCCTTCGGTGTGTGCCGCCCCGCGGGGGACGGCCTGGTTGTCCTCGCGGCCGGCGTACGGAACCGCCAGTGGCTGGGGCTCGCTGTCCATCCGTGATGACACTACGTCAAGGTCCTTGCACGGCCGAGGAGCTTCAGCGATTCCGCACACCATCTTCACCGCCCCGCAGCCGGCGCCACACGGGGTCCGTATCGGGGTCCGCATCGCCGCTCGAACCGGTGGGCGCACCGGGGTCGCGCGGGGCGGCGCCGAGCCCGGATGCCTGCTCGACCGGCCCGTCCGGCCCGTCCGGCGAAACCGAACGGCCCGTGGGGACGGGCGTCCCCACGGGCCGATCAGCGCTGTCCGGACATCCCTCCGGCGGGTATCGTGCGGCGCCCCTGTACGGCGCCCGGGGCACTGCGGTGCCGTCGACGGCGAGAACCTCAGACGGCGGCGAAAGCGCCCTCGATGATGTCCAGGCCCTCGTTCAGCAGGTGCTCCGGCATGACCAGCGGCGGCAGGAAACGCAGCACGTTGCCGTAGGTGCCGGCGGTCAGCACCACCAGGCCCTCCGCGTGGCACGCCTTGGCGACGGCCGCGGTGACCTCGGCGTTCGCCTCCTTGGTGCCCGGCTTCACCAGCTCGACCGCGACCATCGCGCCGCGACCGCGGACCTCGCCGATGACGTCGAACTTCTCCTGCATCGCCCGCAGGCGGCCCAGCATGATCTCGCCGATCCGCTGCGCCTTGCCGTTGAGGTCCTGCTCCTTCATGGTCTCGATGGCGCCCAGCGCGGCGGCGCAGGCCACCGGGTTGCCGCCGTAGGTGCCGCCCAGGCCACCCGCGTGCGCGGCGTCCATGATCTCGGCGCGACCGGTCACCGCGGCCAGCGGCAGACCGCCGGCGATGCCCTTCGCGGTGGTGATCAGGTCCGGGACGATGCCCTCGTCGTCACACGCGAACCACTGGCCGGTGCGGCAGAAGCCGGTCTGGATCTCGTCCGCGACGAAGACGATGCCGTTGTCCTTGGCGAACTCCACGATCGCCGGCAGGAAGCCCTTGGCCGGCTCGATGAAGCCGCCCTCGCCCTGGATCGGTTCGATGATGATCGCGGCGACGTTCTCGGCACCGATCTGCTTGGTGATGATCTCGATCGCCTGCGCGGCCGCCTCGGCGGCGCAGTTCTCGGCACCGGTCAGCCAGCGGTACGGGTAGGCCACCGGCACCCGGTAGATCTCCGGGGCGAACGGGCCGAAGCCCTGCTTGTACGGCATGTTCTTCGCCGTCAGACCCATGGTCAGGTTGGTGCGGCCGTGGTAACCGTGGTCGAACACCACGACGGCGGTGCGCTTGGTGTACGCGCGGGCGATCTTCACCGCGTTCTCGACGGCCTCGGCACCCGAGTTGAACAGCGCGGTGCGCTTGTCGTGGTCGCCCGGGGTCAGCTCGTTGAGCTGCTCGGCCACGGCGACGTAGCCCTCGTACGGGGTCACCATGAAACAGGTGTGCGTGAAGGCGGCCAGCTGCTCGGACGCCTTGGCCACCACGGCCTCGGCGCTGTTGCCGACGTTGGTCACGGCGATACCGGAGCCGAAGTCGATCAGCGAGTTGCCGTCCACGTCCTCCAGCACGCCACCGTTGGCACGGGACACGTACACCGGCAGGGTGGTGCCGACGCCGGCCGCCACCGCACCCAGCTTGCGGGCCTGCAGCTCCTGCGACTTCGGACCGGGGATCGCGGTGACCAGGCGGCGCTCCTGCGGGAGCGGCGTTGCGGCGCTCATGGGTTTCTCCAGACTTCTCGGCTCGGTGCTTCGCAGGCTACGGCGGGCCTCCCCGGCCGGGCATGCGCCACTCGGTAGCACTGCGCCGTCCGACTTGTCCGGCGCGGCCAGCGCGGGCGACGCGACTACCGGCGGCCCGCACTCCACTACATTGAGCGCGGGCGTGTCGCCGGGGCGGCGGCATGGGTATGGCGGCACCGACGGCGGTCGGGCCGGCGGGCGAGGGAGCGGGGCCGTACATGGGACCGGACGGGGCACAGAACCACGGCGAGCGGACCACCGCCACCCCCTTCACCCCCATGCCCCGCCCACGGCCCCCGGCCCAGCTCCCCTTCGACCTCCCCACCTGGGTCGCCGCCCCCCGCCCCGAAGCCGCCCCGGGCATCTTCCGCCAGGGGCACCGGCAGCTCGACCCTGAACGTGCGGAAGTGGCGAAGGTACCGACCTGGCCCCTCCTCCTCCGCGCGGGGCTGAACGCGGTGGTCGGGTGGTTGGCCTTCATCTACGGGACCCAGCTGGCTCTGCATCTGATCGTTCTGACGGTGTGGGTGGACCATCCGTCGGGGACTGCAGTGACCGCCGTGGGGCTTTCGGTGAACGTCCTCGTACTTGCCGCCGTGATCAAGGTCTTCGGCCGGATGGGCAGGTGGCCCGAGGTGTGGCGGCGGTATGCGATGCCGCTGCTGTCGCGGACGGTGACGGAGGCGGAGCCCGTCACCGAGGAGGAGGCGGCCGAGGCGGTACGGCAGCGGGACCCCTGGGTGGTGCTGCGGCACGGCGGGGCGGCAGCTGCGGCCGCACGGCTGGACGGCGAGGCGGTCGGGGACGTCGACTACGTGCGGATCCAGCGGGCCTGGGAGTCGGCGCAGGCGGATCCGGCGTTCCTTCCGGCTTTCGTCGACCAGGTGGCGGCCCGCGGTGCGGCGGCGTTCGCGCATCCCTCCGAGGCGCGGGAGCTGCCCGGCCGGGTGGAGCGGCACGATCTGCTGGTGGGCCAGGTGCGGCTGGGCACCGCTCAGGACGTGCCGAAGAACCCGCAGGCCCACCGGGCGGCGGGCTTCGCGCTGGATCCGGCGCTGCTGGGCACGTCACTGCTGGCGGTGGGTCCGGCAGGGACGGGGAAGACGGCCCGGCTGGCCCGGCCGGTGGCCGAGGCGCTCTGTCTGCAGGCGCTGGCCGGCACGGCGTGCGCGGTGGTGATCGGGTCGGCGGACGCGGATCTCGGGCCGGACGCCTGGTACGACGTGGTGATCGCCCCGGGCGAGGCGGGCTCCCGGTACGGGCTCGATCTGTACGGCGCGGCTCAGGATCCGGACGAGGCGGCGGCCCGGCTCGCCGAGGCGCTGTTGCCGGACGAGCTGACCGCGCGTGCGGAGTCGGCCCGGACGGCGCTGCAGCAGATGGTGGGGCCGTTCCACGCCGCGTTCGGCCGGTACCCGGGCGTGCGTGAGCTGAGGGCGCTGCTCGCGGGTGAGCCGGAGGCGCTGGAGGCCCTGGTGAAGGGCTTGAGGGCGGCCGGCCGGCTGACCTCGTACGAGCGGGACCTTCAGCAGCGGGAGCGTCAGCACGGCCGGGCGGACGATCCGGGGGCGCTGCTGGCGGACCGGTTGGCGCTGCTGGACCGGCCGGCCTTCGAGGGGGCGTTCGCGACGGACGGTTCCGGCCGTCCGCCGTTCGCGATGCGGGTGCTGGACCACCCGCTGCGGGTGCTGGTGCGACTGCCCGAGCGCAGTCATCCGGAGGCGGCGCGGATGTTGTCGCGTCTGCTGGTGGGGCAGTTCGTGCAGGCCGCCGGGGTGCGCCAGGACCGTTCGCTGTTCGCCGGCCTGGTGGTGGACGACGCCTCGTCGGCGCTGGACGCCGGGGTCGTGCGCGGGCTGCAGCGGTTGCGCGGGGCGAACGCCGGGGTCGTGCTGCTGCTGCGGACGCTGGTCGATCTGCCGGAGGCGTTGCGGGCGCCGCTGTTCGGGGCCGTGGGATGCCGGGTGGCGTTCCCGGGCATCGCGCCGTGGGACGGCCGGCTGTTCTCCGAGGCCTGGGGCACGCACGTGGTCCGGGAGACGGCGGTGACGCTCGCCCCGGACACCTCGGGCGGTGCGGTTCGGCGGGCCGGGCGGTTGGGGCGGAAGGCGCTGTCGGGGACGACGGCGCAGACCGAGTCGGTGACGACGCGGGAAGTGGAGCGGTTGCGGTGGTCGCCGTCGGATCTGGCGCACGCGCTGCCGGCGGGGCACGCGGTGGTGTCGCTGACGGCGGTGTCGGGGGAGCAGGTGCCACCGCTGCTGGTGGATCTGCGGGGGTGAAGTGGGGATGAAGCTCGCCTTCGAGGAGGATTCGGCAGTGCGGCTTGTCCGGGGCGTCCATAATGAGAGGAGGGAGTTCCCGAGAACCCTCAGCCCTCTTCTCGCCCGGCCGCAACGGCGCGGTCGGGTCGTTCCCCCGAAGGTGCCATGCCCCCCACACTTGCCTCCGTCGTTCGCAACACCTCGCTCCATCTGACGGTCCTCGCCGGTGCGGACCACCTGGAGCGGCCGGTCCGCTGGGTGCACACCAGCGAGCTGGACGACCCGACGCCGTTCCTGGAGGGTGGCGAGCTGCTGCTCACCACCGGTATCAAGCTGGGCCGGACCGCCGCCCGGTTGCAGGCGTACGTGCACCGTCTGGCGGACGCCGGGGTGGTGGGGCTGGGGCTCGGTGTCGGGTTGTCGCACGCCGAGGTGCCGCAGCCGCTGGTGGAGGCGGCCGCGCAGCGCGGGCTGCCGCTGTTGCGGGTGCCGGAGCCGACGCCGTTCATCGCGATCAGCAAGGTGGTCTCGGCGGCGCTGGCCGCGGAGCAGTACGAGGCGGTGACCACCAGCTTCGAGGCGCAGGAGGAACTGACCCGGGCCGCGCTGGGCAAGGACGGTACGACCGCGGTGGTGCGGCGCCTGGCGGCCCGGCTGGGTGGCTGGGCGGCGCTGTACGACGGGTCGGGTGCGCTGTCGGTGGTGGCGCCGGACTGGGCGGCGCGCCGTGCGGGCCGGCTGGCGGCCGAGGTGGACCGGCTGCGGCGGCGGCCGGCGCCGTCGAGTGCGGCTCTGCAGGGGCGGTCGCCGGGGATCGACACGGCGGACGAGGACTACGTGGTGGTCCAGTCGCTGGGCGCGGACCGGCGGGCGCGCGGGTTCCTGGCGGTGGGGACCGAGGACCGGATCACGCCGACCGAGCGTTACGTGCTGAACGCGGCGGTGGCGTTGCTGACGCTGACCCTGGAGCGGTCGCGGGAGCTGCGGCAGGCCGAGGAGAAGATGGGCGCGGCGCTGCTGCGGATGGTGCTGGCCGGCGAGGTGACGACCGCCCGGCAGGTGGCGGCGGGGCTGTTCGGCGGGCTGCCGGAGGGGACGGTCCGGGTGCTGGTGGCCGGGGCCGGCCAGGGGGTGGACGCCGGGGAGGCGCTGGGCGAGCTGGGGGACCGGGCGGAGCAGGCCGGGGCGCGGGTGGCGGAGAAGCTGCTGGTGGCGCGGGAGGAGGGGGCGCACGGGTCTCGGCTGATGGTGCTGGCGCTGGACAACGGCGCGGTGCACCGGGCGTGCCTGGGCACGGTGGAGGAGCACGAGGGCCTGTCGCTGGGCGTCTCGGCGCCGGCCGCGCTGGAGGACGCGGGGACGGCGCACGCGCAGGCGGAGCGGGCGCTGGCGGTGGCGTTGCGGGGTGGGCGGCGTTCGGTGGACCACGAGGAGGTCGGCGCGGGGTCGCTGCTGCCGCTGCTCGGGGAGGACGCCGTGACGGCTTTCGCGGAGGGCCTGTTGCGGCCGTTGCGCGATCACGACCGGACGGCGCGCGGTGACCTGGTGGCCTCGTTGCGGGCCTGGCTGTCCCGGCACGGGCAGTGGGACGCGGCGGCGGCCGATCTCGGTGTGCACCGGCACACGCTGCGGTACCGGATGCGGCGGGTCGAGGAGCTGCTCGGGCGGTCGCTGGACGACACGGACGTCCGGATGGAGCTCTGGCTGGCGCTTCGCTCGGGCGAGGAGTAGCCGCGGCGCCGCTGGACGCGGTGGAGTGGCCGCGGGGGTGAACGCTACGCCGTGGCCAATCCGGTCGGCGCGCCCCCGCCCCTACCCTCGATTCTGGCTCCACGTCCGTGGGGCCCTGAGGATGTCGAGGGAAGGGCCGGTACCACGGTGACCACCACGTACGATTTCTGGCTGGCCGGCCGCCGGGCGAGCGGCGACGCCGACTTCGAGGTGCACAACAGCTGGGACGGCCGTCTGGTCGGCAGGGTGAGCATCCCCACCGAGGCGCAGGTCGAGGAGGCGCTGGACGCCGCCGTGGCCGCGCTGCCGGTGTTCGCCGCGACCCCCGCGCACGTGCGGTCCGCCGCGCTGGACCACGTGGCCCGGCGGCTGGCCGAGCGTACGGAGGAGATCGCCCAGCTGATCACCGCCGAGAACGGCAAGCCGATCAAGTGGGCCCGTGGTGAGGTCGGCCGCGCCGTCTCCGTCTTCCGCTGGGCCGCCGAGGAGGCCCGCCGTACCAACGGCGAGACCATGCGGCTGGACACCGACCCGGGCGGCGTGGGCCGTTTCGCGGTGGTGCGCCGCTTCCCGCGCGGTGTGGTGCTGGGCATCGCGCCGTTCAACTTCCCGCTGAACCTGGTGGCGCACAAGGTGGCCCCGGCGATCGCGGTCGGCGCGCCGATCATCCTCAAGCCGGCCCCGGCGACCCCGCTCTCCGCGATGGTGCTGGGCGAGATCCTGGCCGAGACCGACCTGCCGGCCGGTTCCTGGAGCGTTCTGCCGGTGCCGAACGACCGGATGCCGGCGCTGGTGCAGGACCCGCGTCTGCCGGTGATCTCGTTCACCGGTTCGGACACGGTCGGCTACCAGATCATGGACTCGGTGCCGCGCAAGCACACCACCCTGGAGCTGGGCGGCAACGCGGCGGCCGTGGTGCTCGCCGACTGGTCCTCCGAGGCGGACCTGGACTGGGCGGCCACCCGGATCGCGATGTTCGCGAACTACCAGGGCGGCCAGTCCTGCATCTCGGTGCAGCGGGTGATCGCCGACGCGTCCGTCTACGACGCGCTGGTGGAGAAGGTCGTCGCCAAGGTCGCGGCGCAGGTCACCGGTGACCCGAACGACGACGCGACCGACGTCGGTCCGCTGGTCGACGAGAACGCGGCCCGGCGGGTCGAGTCCTGGGTGGACGACGCGGTCGCCAAGGGGGCCAAGCTGCTCGTCGGCGGCACCCGTGAGGGCGCGACGTACGCCCCGACCGTGCTGGCGGAGATGCCGGCCGACGCGATCCTGGCCAAGGCCGAGGTGTTCGGCCCGGTCCTGTCGCTGCACCGGGTGGAGGGCACCGACGAGGCGTTCGCCGCCGTCAACGACTCGCTGTTCGGCCTGCAGGCGGGTGTGTTCACCCATGACCTGCAGACCGCCTTCCGGGCCCACCGGGAGCTGGAGGTCGGCGGTGTGATCATCGGCGACGCGCCGTCCTACCGCGCCGACCAGATGCCGTACGGGGGAGTCAAGGACTCCGGCGTCGGCCGTGAGGGCGTCAAGTACGCGATGGACGACTACACCGTCGAGAAGGTCATGGTCCTCACCGGTCTCGACCTCTGACCTGACCTGACGACCCGACCTGACGACCTGACCTGACCGACCGGTCCGGTCCGGTCCGGACGTGCGAGGGGCCCGACAGCCTTGTGCTGTCGGGCC
>NZ_JBHXDN010000105.1:0-23435 GCF_042726075.1 Kitasatospora sp. NPDC127035
GGCCCGCCGGGCGGGCCCGGCTCGGGGGGCCCCCCGGCCCGCCGATCCTCGGGGCATCGGCGGACCGGGCGACCGGAGATCGACCGCGCGGGGACGGAGGGCGACCGCGCGGGGACGGAGGGCGGCGGGCCGGCCGCCGCACCCCGTCAGACCACCGTCGGCAGCGGCGGTTCGACCGCCAGCGGCGCGGAGCTGCGGGCCCGGTGCTGTACGGCCCAGGTGGTCAGGGCGACCGTGCAGGCGTGGTCGAGGTGGCGCAGCCCCGACCAGTCCAGTTCGACCGGACGGTCCGCCGGGAGCCGCTCCAGCGCGTCGAGCAGCCGGGGGAGGCGCAGGAAGGTCGCGTTACCGCTCAGCCGGACCCGCAGGCTGGGTTCGCCGGGGCCGTCCGCGGCGGGCGGCAGCTCCTCCACCCCGATCTGCAGGTGCGAGGTCTGCCAGGCCGACTTCACGACGGCCAGGCCGACGCCGATCAGCACTCCTTCGAACAGGTCGGTGGTGATGACCGAGACGGCCGTCACCGCGAGCACCGCCGCCTCGCCCCGGTGGTCCCGGCAGAGCGCGACCGTCCGCCGCACCGGGACCAGCTTGGCGCCCGCGTGCACCAGGACGGCGGCCAGCGCGGTCAGCGGGACCAGCCCGAGCGCACCCGGCAGCAGGGCGGTGAAGAGCAGCAGCCAGCAGCCGTGCAGCACCCGGGAGGCCTTCGTCCGGGCGCCGGCCTGGACGTTGGCGGCGCTGCGGACGATCACCGCGGTCATCGGCAGTGCCCCGAGCAGCCCGCAGAGGGTGTTGCCGACGCCCTGCGCGGTGAGTTCGCGGTCGTAGTGGGTGCGCGGGCCGTGGTGCATCCGGTCGACGGCCGCGGCGCTGAAGAGGGTCTCGGCGGAGGCGATCAGGGTGAAGGCGAGAATGGTGCCGACGCCCGCCGTGCCGGCCAGGGCGCCGAGCGCGGCGCGGTCGGGGAGCTGGACCACGTCGACCAGGGCGGCCACCCGCACCCGGGCCACCGGCAGGTCCGCCGCGGCCGTGACCGCGGCGGCCAGGCCGACCGCGGCCAGCGGGGCCGGCACCGCCCGGGCGAGCCGGGGCGGCAGGTACTTCCAGGCGACGAGGACCAGCAGGGTGCCCGTGCCGAGCGCCACCGCCGCGGGGTTCGCGACACCGGTGACGGCGTCGCGCAGCAGGGCGGGGACACCGGCGATCTTCTCGGTACCGGTGCCGGGGGCCCGGCGGTCGGCGAGCGCGTAGAGCTGCCCGAAGAGCAGGGTGAGGCCGATGCCGGCCAGCATGCCGTGCACCACCGAGGCCGACATCGCACGGAACCAGCGCCCCAACCTCAGCGCCCCCATGGCGAGTTGGAGCAGTCCGGTGAGCAGCACCAGCATCCCGAGGGCGGCGGCGCCGTACTGCTGGACGGCCTCGTAGACGAGGACGGTCAGGCCGGCGGCCGGTCCGCTGACCTGGAGGCTGCTGCCCGGCAGGGCGCCGACCACCAGGCCCCCGACGATGCCGGTGACGAGGCCGAGTTCGGCCGGCACCCCGGAGGCGACGGCGACGCCCACGCAGAGCGGGAGGGCGACCAGGAAGACCACCAGGGAGGCGGGCAGGTCGTGGCGCCAGGGCACGGCACGCAGCGCTTCGACCGGGGCGTGGCGCAGGGCGCGGCGGGGGCGGGCGCGCCCGGGCGGGGCGTTGTGGCGCGGGCCGGCGGGCGGACTCTTGCGCCGGCGGGGCAGGCCGTTCACCGGACCACCGCCCCGACACAAGGGGGGAGGTCGAGGGCGGTGGGGCGGGTGGCCCCGGCGACGGGGCGCGCGGCCCCGGTCGCGGAGCAGGTGGTCCCGGCGGCCGGGGTTTCGGGCAGGGGACGGCGTCGGGGCATGGGGCGATTCCTTCCGTGCGCCCGCCACGGCGGGCACTCAGCTGCTGGGAGGGCGGAACGGCGGCGGGCGGGGCCGGCGGGCCCGGCGGGCGGGACGGGCCCCCCGCCGGGTGGTCCCGGGCGATCCCGGACGGTCCCGGGTGAAGCGGAGCGGACCGGGCGTGCGCGAACCCGGCGGTCCGGGTGCGCGGGCGGCGGCGGGTGGCGGGTCGGGGCCGGTGCGGTCGCGCGGGCGGGTCGCCCCGGCGGAGTACGGGCGGCGGCCGGGTGCACTCGGGCCCGAGCCGCCGGAGCTTCCCGCGTCGTCCTTGAGCATCCTTGGGCTTGCTGCGAACGGGACCCGAGCGCCGGAGCTCCCCCGCTCCCCGATCGGCCCTCAACCCCCCTTGCCGCGACCCGAGTTGAACATGGCAACCATGACGGGTCCGGCGTGCCACCGACGGTACCCAGCGGCCCGCGGCAGGCCAACCTCCCCCACCGTCCCTTCACGCGGGACACACGCGAGGCTCGCTTTCGGGCCGGAATCCGGGCTTCGGACGGGCACGCACGTTCGTCGGTCGAGCGCCCGGCCGAGAACTCGGCCCGACGAACGACCGGGCGGTCGACCGGGCGACGGACCGGACGGCCGCCGCGGGCCCGACCGTGCGACCGGCGGGTCGGCGGCCGGAGGCGCCGACCCCACTTCCACATTCTGTTGAACCTCCCCTTGACGCCTCGACGCGGCCCGCCATACTTTGTTTCCACATAAAGAAACCTTTTTTCCGTATGGTGGAATTCTGGAGATGAGCCCTCCGATTCCCTGCGGGCCGACGACGCAGGAGAAGTCCGATGCCTCGTATGACAGCCGCCCGCGCGGCCGTGGAGATCCTCAAGCTCGAAGGCGTCGAGGTCGCGTTCGGCGTGCCGGGCGCGGCGATCAACCCCTTCTACGCCGCCCTCAAAGCCTCCGGCGGGATCCGGCACACGCTGGCCCGCCACGTCGAGGGCGCCTCCCACATGGCGGAGGGCTACACCCGGACCCGGGCCGGGAACATCGGCGTCTGCATCGGCACCTCCGGGCCGGCCGGCACCGACATGATCACCGGCCTCTACTCGGCGATCGCCGACTCCGTCCCGATCCTGTGCATCACCGGCCAGGCCCCGGTCGCCCGCCTGCACAAGGAGGACTTCCAGGCGGTCGACATCGCCTCGATCGCCAAGCCCGTGACCAAGGCCGCCACCACCGTGCTGGAGGCGGCGCAGGTCCCCGGCGTCTTCCAGCAGGCCTTCCACCTGATGCGCTCGGGCCGCCCGGGCCCGGTCCTGATCGACCTGCCGATCGACGTCCAGCTCACCGAGATCGAGTTCGACCCTGAGGCGTACCAGCCGCTGCCGGTCTACCGGCCCACCGCCAACCGCATCCAGATCGAGAAGGCCCTCGCGCTGCTCCAGCAGTCCGAACGGCCGCTGATCGTGGCCGGCGGCGGCGTGATCAACGCGGACGCCGCCGAACTGCTGCGGGAGTTCGCCGAACTCACCGGCGTCCCGGTGGTGCCGACCCTGATGGGCTGGGGCATCGTCCCGGACGACCACGAGCTGAACGCCGGCATGGTCGGCCTGCAGACCTCCCACCGCTACGGCAACGAGAACTTCCTCGCCTCGGACTTCGTGCTCGGCATCGGCAACCGCTGGGCCAACCGCCACACCGGCGGCCTGGACGTCTACACCGCCGGCCGCACCTTCGTCCACGTCGACGTCGAACCGACCCAGATCGGCAGGATCTTCGCCCCCGCCCTCGGGATCGCCTCGGACGCCGGGGCGGCGCTCGAACTGTTCGTCGAGGTGGCCGGGGAGCTCAAGGCCGCCGGCGTCCTCAAGGACCGCAGCGCCTGGGCCGCCTCCACCCAGGAGCGCAAGGCGCGGCTCCAGCGCCGCACCCACTTCGACGACGTCCCGATCAAGCCGCAGCGCGTGTACGAGGAGATGAACCGGGCGTTCGGGCCGGAGACCCGGTACGTCACCACGATCGGCCTCTCGCAGATCGCCGGCGCGCAGCTGCTGCACGTCTACCGGCCGCGGCACTGGATCAACTGCGGCCAGGCCGGGCCGCTCGGTTGGACCGTGCCGGCCGCCCTGGGTGTCGCCACCGCGGACCCGGAGGGCCAGGTCGTCGCGCTCTCGGGCGACTACGACTTCCAGTTCATGATCGAGGAGCTGGCGGTCGGCGCGCAGCACCGGATCCCGTACGTCCACGTCCTCGTGAACAACGCCTACCTGGGCCTGATCCGTCAGGCGCAGCGGAACTTCGACATCGACTTCCAGGTCAAGCTGGAGTTCGAGAACATCAATGCGCCGGAACTGGGCGTCTACGGCGTGGACCACGTCAAGGTCGCCGAGGGTCTGGGCTGCAAGGCGATCCGGGTCACCGAACCGGAGGGGCTGCTGCCGGCCTTCGAGGAGGCCAAGAAGCTGGCCGCCGAGTTCCGGGTCCCGGTGGTGGTCGAGGCGATCCTGGAGCGGGTCACCAACATCTCGATGGCCGCCGCCGACATCGACCAGGTGGTGGAGTGGGAGGAGGTCGCCACGCTCCCGGAGCACGCCCCCACGGCGATCCGGCCGCTGGCACCCTGATCCGTCCCGGCCGTCCCGGCCGCCGCCGCACCCGGTCGCTCACCCGGTGCGGCGGGGACCGGGGCCGCGGCACGGAAGGAGGCCGGGTACGGACGGCCGGACGCGGTCGGCCGGGCGCGGCGCACACCGCACCGACGGCCCGAGGCGTTCGGAACGAGGGCCGTGCGGGTACGTACCAGGGGCCGCCCGCGCGCGACCGCGGCGCGCGGGGCTCTCCGTCCCGGGAGGCCGACGCCGTGTCCTTCACCATGACCAGCTCCGAACGCGAGCGCTTCCTGGCCGCCGTCCACGTCGGCGTCCTCGCCGTCGGCGGCGCCGGTCCGGCCGGCGCCCCGCTGGCCGTCCCGATCTGGTACTCCTACCGGCCCGGCGGGCTGGTCACCGTCCTCACCGGTCGCGACTCCGCCAAGGCCCGGCGGATCCGGACGGCCGGCCGCTTCACGCTCTGCGCCCAGCAGGAGGAACCGCCCTGCCGCTACGTGAGCGTCGAAGGGCCGGTGGTGGCGTTCGAGGACCGGCTCGACCCGGACGAGCGGGCCGCCATGGCCCGCCGCTACCTCTCCCCCGCCACCGTGCCGGCCTACCTGGCGGCCACCGCCGACCAGCTCACGGCCGACATAGCCATCCGGATGCGGCCCGAACGGTGGCTCAGCGCCGACTTCTCCGCCGTCGCCGAACGGCTGGCCGGACCGCCCGCCCCGGAACACCCGCGGCCCGTCGACGGTTGAGCGAGCGGGAGCGGCTACCGTTCCTGACGAGCCCGGTCCGTTACCGAAATCCGCAGACCCTCCGAAGGGGACCACACCGTGAGCCTGTACGACATCCCGCTGCGCACGCTGTCCGGCGAGGCCGCCTCGCTGGCCGACTACAAGGGCAAGGCGCTGCTGATCGTCAACGTCGCCTCCAAGTGCGGCCTGACCCCGCAGTACGCGGGCCTGGAGCGGCTCCAGGAGCGCTACGCCGAGCGCGGGTTCACCGTGCTGGGCTTCCCGTCGAACCAGTTCGCCGGGCAGGAGCCGGGCAGCGCGGAGGAGATCCAGACCTTCTGCTCCACCACCTACGGCGTCTCCTTCCCCCTGTTCGAGAAGACCGACGTCAACGGCGAGGGCCGGCACCCGCTGTACGCCGCGCTGACCCGGACCGAGGACGCCGAGGGCCAGGCCGGGGACGTCTCCTGGAACTTCGAGAAGTTCCTCGTCTCGCCCGACGGCACGGTGGCCGCCCGGATCCGGCCGCGCACGGAGCCGGAGTCGGACGAGGTCGTCGCCGCCATCGAGGCCGTGCTCCCGGCCTGACGCGCACGCGCGACCCGCACGCCGGAGGGCCCGGGGCACCCGGGCCCTCCGGCGTGCCTGCACCCGGTCGGCGGACCGGCGGACGTCGCCGGCTCAGGAGCAGCGGTAGGGGAACGAGGTGGCCGTCGTCCGGGCCTGCGGCGAGAGGATCTCCAGGGTCGCGGTGGCCTCCAGCGCACCCCGCCCCTCGAAGCTCCAGCGCAGCACCAGTTCGGTGCGGTGGGCGCCGGAGCGGACGTCCTGGAGGATCTCGCCGGAGGTCGTGCCGTCGCTGCGCAGCCAGCGGTACCGGAGGGTGCCGGCCCCGCCGTTGGTCTCCACCGTGGCCGTGATCACCGCCGTGCCCCCGCAGCCGGGGGTCTCCTGGCCGCTGGTCACACCGACGCCGGTGACCGCGAGGTCGGGTGCCCGGAGGCGCCAGAAGAGGAGGGCCAGGACGGCCGCCAGCACCGCCACCGGCACCAGCCACCGCCGCACCCGGCGGCCCCGGCGCGGCTCCTCCGCGCCGGGGACGGCCCGGCCGTGCCAGACGGCGGCGGCCTGCGGGGGGACTCCGGGACCGAAGCGCCTCAGCTCGCCCGGGGCGAACGGTCGCTCGGCCTCCGGGCCGCCGCCGGCCGGTCCCGTAGCGGGCGTTGCCGCGGCGGCCGGTCCCGCGCCGGGCGGGGGCGGGCCGGGGACGGTGCTGCCGTACGCCGGGGTGTCCATCGGCGCGGTGGTCTCCGCCGGTTGAGCGGCGCCGCCCCAGACGCGGGGGTCGAGGAACGTCGCACCCGCGGCCTCGGTGGGATCGATCCGCACGGTGGCCTCGGCGTCCGGCCCGCCGGTTCCGGGCACCGGCGGCGCGGCGGGGCGGTCCGGCCGGACCGTCCGCCCCGGTGCCACCGGACCGGACCCGAGCCGGACGGTCGCCCGACCGCCGTCCCCGCCCTCGGCCCCGTCCCCGCCCTGGGCGAGCCGGACCGTCACCTCGGCGTCGCCGTCGCCCCCGCCGGGCCCCGGGCGGACGCTCTCCCCGCCCTGGGCAAGCCGGACAGTCCGGTCGGCGTCCGGGACCGGGACCGGGGCGGAGTCTGGTCGGGACGTGGACATGGCTCCTCCAGCGAGCGAAATCGGGTTCGGGACGGGTCGTCCGGACGCAGGCCGGTCACGGACCGGACCGGGTGGGTACGGATCAGCGGGGCGGGTCGCAGAGGTAGGCGGCCACGTCGGCCGACGTCCGGCCCGGCTTCGCCGCAGCCGGCATGGTGCCGACGCGCACACCCCAGGTCGGGAAGGTGTCGGCCGAGCCGAAGTCGTGCGTCCGGGTCACGGTGGCGCGACCGTCGCGGACCACCACCGTCTCGGTCGCGACGGTGACCGCCCGGCCGCCCGAGCTGTGGTACCAGCTCAGCGTGAGGTCTCCGGTGCCCGCGCCCTGGGCGACCACCGTGACCGTCGCGGTCACGCTCCAGCGCCCGGCGCAGGTCAGCGAGTCGACGTTCACCGTGCCGACCGTCACCCTCGCCGGAGCGACGGTCGCGGTCGGCGCCGGACCGAGGGTCGGGCTCGGACCCGCGGTGGTGGGCGCGCCGCCGACGGGCGGGGCCGACGGGGGCCCGACGGTCGGGGCCGTGGTGGGTGCGGCGGTGGGCACGCCGCCGACGGGCGGCGCCGGCGGCAGGCCGGTGGTGGGAGCGGCGGTGCCGGGCGGGAGCCCCGGCGGTGTCGGGGTCTTGCCGGTCGGCGAGGGCTTGGGGCCGCCGCCCGGACTGCCCGGGCCCGCCGTCGGCCCGACCGTCGGTACGGCCGTGGCGCCGGTGCTCGGGGCATCCGGGCCCGTCGGCGCGGCCGTCGGAGCGGACGGGTCCGTGCTCGGGGTGTCCGGGCCCGCCGGCGGGCCGGCCGGTGAGGGGTCGCCCGCCGGGTCGGGCGCGCCGAGGCTGGTGGTCGCCTCCGGGGCGGCGCCGCCCACGACCGTGCGGCCACCGCCGTCGGCGGCCCCGGCCATGGCCATGCCCGCCAGCGTGGCGAGGGTCAGCGCGCCGGCCGCGACGCCGACGAGGGCCTTGCCGCGGGTGCCGAGCCGCACCCCGCGCCGGACCAGGGTCTCCCGGACGGCCGCGGACGGGGCAGGACCGGCCCCGACCACGGTCTCCGCCGTCGGCGCCGCGGTCCCGCCCAGGGTGGTGTGGGCCAGCGAGGTGCCTCCGGCGGCGGCGCCCGCACCGGGCAGCAGCAGCGCGAGCAGGGCGACCAGTGCCGTCAGGTCGAGCCGTCCCTTCTCCTCCCACTGCGGTCCGTACCCGGCGGCCGCGACCGCCTCCAGCTCCTCGACGAGCGCGGTCGCGCTGTCGGGCCGGTCCTCCGGATCCTTGGCCAGGCCGGACAGGATCAGCGGCCGGACCGGGTCCGGCGCCAGCTCCGCCGGGATCGGGGCCTCGGTGTGCTGGACGGCGAGTTCGGCGATCGTGGTGCCGCCGTAGGGACGGGCGCCGGTGAGGCACTCGAAGAAGGTGACGGTGGCGGCGTAGACGTCGCCGGCCGGCGAGGCGGGCCGCCCCGCCCACTGCTCGGGCGGCATGTAGGCGGGGGTGCCGGAGACGTCACGGTCGTCACCGCTCGGCACGGCGATGCCGAAGTCGACCAGTTTGGAGGTGCCGACGGTGTCCACCAGGACGTTGGCGGGCTTGTAGTCGCGGTGCACCACGCCGGCCTCGTGCGCGGCGGCCAGGCCGAGCAGCGAGCCCTTCAGCACGACCAGGGCGGCCTCCGGCGTGGTGGCGCCCTCCGCCCGGAGCAGATCGCGCAGCGCGATGCCGTCCACCAGCTCCATCACGATGGCCGAGCCCCGCTCCCCCTCCACGTACTCGTAGAGCCGGGTGACGTGCGGGGAGTCGATGCCGGCGAGGACCTCGGCCTCCGTGCGCAGGCCGGGCGTGCCGACGGAGCCGTGGAGGTACTTGACCGCGACCGGGGTGCCGGTCACCCGGTGGCGGGCGCGCACCACCCGGCCGCTCGCCCCGGCACCGAGCTCCCGTTCGTGGAGGTACTCCGGGAGTTCCCACGGCCGTTCGTCCGAAGGCACCCGGGCGTCCCCCGCGGCGGGGGCGGTCGCGCCCCCGGTCTGTCTGTGGTCCTGCTGCTTCCGGTCGTCCATCGCTTCGCGTTCTCCCCGTCGCTCCCGCGGCTCTGCGGCGTCGCACCTTACGGCACCACCGCCGCTACCTGGGACGCAGCCCGGGAACAGCGGGTTCCGGGCCCCCGGAGCGGCCAGGTCACGATTCGGGTGATTCGCACAGGGTGCCAACCGTTCGGGCGCCCGGAGGGTCGACCGGTCGGACGGCGGCCGGCTCGTCGGACCCGACGCCCGGACCCGACGCCCGGACCGGCGGGGCCCGGGGGGCTCACGCCAGCAGCAACCGCGTGCCCGGCGGCAGCTCACCGGCGTGGGCCGCGTCCCGCAGGTGGGCCAGCAGGGTCGTCCGCAGCGCCTCCGCGGCGCGGGTCAGCGGCACCTCCGAGTCGTGCGCCACCGCGATGCTGCGCCCCAGCCCCGGGGCGGCGAACGGGGTCACCACCAGCCCCGAGCGGGCCGCCACCATGCCGGGCAGCACGGCCGGCCCGAGCCCGGCCCGGACGAAGCCGAGCACCGCGTCCATCTCGCCTCCCTCGACCGCGAACTCCGGCTCGAACCCGGCCGCCCGGCAGGCCGCGAGGGTCGCCTCGCGCAGGTCGTAGCCCTCGCGGAACATGACCAGCGGACGCCCGCGCAGCTCCGTCACCCGGACCTTCCGCCGCCGGGCGGGTGCCCGGCCCGCGCCGGCCCGGTCACCGGGCCCCGGCCGAGCGGCCTCGCGCTCCACCAGCACCAGCTCCTCGTGCAGCAGTTCCGTGACGGCCAGCGGATGCCCGGACCGTCCGGCCGCACCGCCCGGCCGGGTGATGACCAGCGCGAGGTCCAGCTCCCCCGAGGTCAGCGCCGGCACCAGATCGCCCGAGCCGCCCTCCCGGACCACCAGGGCCACCCCCGGGTAGCGGTCCCGGAAGACCCGCAGGACGTCCGGCACCAGGCTGGTGCAGAGGCTCGGCGGTGCCCCCAGCCGGACCCGGCCCCGGCGCAGCTGCACGGTCTCCTGGACGGCGAGGCGGGCGTTCTCGGTGTCGGCGAGGATGCGCCTGGCGAGCGGCAGCAGCGCCCCGCCGGCGTCGGTCAGGGCGATGTTGCCGCGCGTGCGGTGGAACAGCTCGGCTCCCAACTCCCTTTCCAGGGACCGGATCTGTTGCGAGAGTGAAGGCTGTGCCACATGCACCTCCTCGGCGGCCCGGGTGAAGTGACGGGTCTCGGCGACGGCCACGAAGTAGCGGAGTTGCTGGAGCTGCACCCGGCCAGGATAGGCCGCCCCGGCCGCCCGGCACGATAGCCGGGGGCTATGGTCGCGAGCCGAATCATGTCTTGGACGTACCGTCGTTGCCGTCCCTACCGTTGGCGCCATGACAACCGCGACTCGGACGGCCCGGCATCCGTCCACCCTGGCCACCCTGTGGCGGTCGACCGTCGGCAAGAAGGCGGTCATGGCCGTCAGCGGACTGGTCATGCTGCTCTACCTGGTCGCGCACATGCTGGGCAACCTCAAGGTGTTCTTCGGGCCGGAGGACATCAACGGCTACGCGGCCTGGCTGCGCACCCTCGGTCAGCCGTTCCTCGGGCACGAGTGGTTCCTCTGGATCGCCCGGGTCGGCCTGCTGGCCGCCGTCCTGCTGCACGGCGTGGCCGCGTACCAGCTGAGCCGGCGCGACCTGGCCGCCCGGCCGGCCCGGTACGCGCACCGGCGGCGGCGGGCGAGCTACGCGACCCGGACCATGCGCTGGGGCGGGGTGATCCTGGCGCTCTTCCTCGTGTGGCACATCCTCGACCTGACCACGCTGACCGTGAACCCCAACGCGGAGCACGGCAAGCCGTACCAGAACATCGTGGCCTCGTTCGGGACGTGGTACGGCTGCGGGATCTACGTCGTCGCGATGCTCGCGGTCGGCCTGCACGTCCGGCACGGCTTCTGGAGCGCCGCGCAGACCCTCGGCGCCAACAACGCCCGCCGGGACCGCGCCTTGAAGCTGACCGCCAACGGCCTGGCCTTGCTGCTGACCGTGGGCTTCCTGTCCGTCCCCGTGGCCGTCATGACCGGAGTGGTGAGTTGAGCACCGACTACAGCGACTACCGGACCGGTGAGCCGGTCGCCGACACCCGGGCCCCCGCCGGGCCGATCGAACAGCGGTGGGACCAGCGGCGGTTCGACGCCAAGCTGGTCAACCCGGCCAACCGGCGCAAGCACACCGTCATCGTGGTCGGCACCGGCCTGGCCGGCGGCGCGGCCGGCGCCACCCTCGCCGAACAGGGCTACCACGTCGTCCAGTTCTGCTTCCAGGACTCCCCCCGGCGGGCCCACTCGATCGCCGCCCAGGGCGGCATCAACGCGGCCAAGAACTACCGCAACGACGGCGACTCGGTCCGGCGGCTCTTCTACGACACCGTCAAGGGCGGCGACTTCCGTGCCCGCGAGTCCAACGTGCACCGCCTGGCCCAGGTCTCGGTGGAGATCATCGACCAGTGCGTGGCCCAGGGCGTGCCGTTCGCCCGCGAGTACGGCGGCCTGCTGGACACCCGGTCGTTCGGCGGCGTCCAGGTCTCCCGGACCTTCTACGCCCGCGGCCAGACCGGCCAGCAGCTGCTGCTCGGCGCCTACCAGGCGCTGTCCCGGCAGATCGCCGCCGGGAACGTGGAGATGCACGCCCGCACCGAGATGCTCGACCTGCTGGTGATCGACGGGCGGGCGCGCGGGATCGTCGCCCGCGACCTGGTCACCGGCGCGGTCTCGACGTACACCGCCGACGCGGTGGTCCTCGCCAGCGGCGGGTACGGCAACGTCTTCTACCTCTCCACCAACGCCAAGAACTCCAACGCCACCGCGATCTGGCGGGCGCACCGGCGCGGCGCGTACTTCGCCAACCCGTGCTTCACCCAGATCCACCCCACCTGCATCCCGCGCTCCGGCGAGCACCAGTCCAAGCTCACCCTGATGAGCGAGTCGCTGCGCAACGACGGCCGGATCTGGGTACCGAAGGCGAAGGGCGACACCCGGCCGCCGGCCGAGATCCCGGAGGACGAGCGGGACTACTACCTGGAGCGGATCTACCCGTCCTTCGGCAACCTGGTCCCGCGCGACATCGCCTCCCGGGCCGCCAAGAACGTCTGCGACGAGGGCCGCGGCGTCGGCCCCGGCGGCCAGGGGGTCTACCTCGACTTCGCCGACGCCGTCCGCCGGCTGGGCCGGGACGCGGTGGAGGCCCGGTACGGCAACCTGTTCGAGATGTACGAACGGATCACCGCCGAGGACCCGTACCGGGTGCCGATGCGGATCTACCCGGCGATCCACTACACGATGGGCGGGCTCTGGGTCGACTACGACCTCCAGACCACCGTCCCGGGGCTGTTCGCCGTCGGCGAGGCCAACTTCTCCGACCACGGCGCCAACCGGCTCGGCGCCAGCGCCCTGATGCAGGGCCTGGCGGACGGCTACTTCGTGCTCCCGCCGGTGCTCAACGACTACCTGGCCCGGGAGAGGCTCCCCGCCGTCCCGGCCGACCACGAGGAGATCGCCACGGTCGAGGCCGAGGTGACGGACCGGCTGAACCTGATCCTCGCGGTGGACGGCGACCGGACGCCCGACTCCTTCCACCGCGAGCTCGGCGAACTGCTCTGGGACGAGTGCGGGATGGCCCGCGACGCGGAGGGGCTGCGCCGGGCGCTGGCCCGGATCCCGCTCCTGCGCGAGGAGTTCTGGCGCCGGATCAAGGTCCCCGGCACCGGCGAGGAGCTGAACCAGTCGCTGGAGAAGGCCAACCGGCTGGTCGACTACTTCGAACTGGCCGAGCTGATGTGCCTGGACGCACTGCACCGGGCCGAGTCCTGCGGCGGCCACTTCCGCACCGAGAGCCAGACCCCGGACGGCGAGGCCGCCCGGCGCGACGAGGAGTTCTCCTACGCCGCCGCCTGGGAGTTCACCGGCACCGGCGAGGCGCCCGTGCTCCACCGCGAGCACCTCGACTTCGAGCACGTCCACCCCACCCAACGGAGCTACGCGTGAACCTCACCCTTCGGATCTGGCGCCAGGCGGGCCCGGACACGCCGGGCTCGATGACCACCTACCAGGTCGGCGGGATCAGTCCGGACATGTCCTTCCTGGAGATGCTCGACACCCTCAACGAGGAGCTGATCACCCGCGGCGACACGCCCGTCGCGTTCGACCACGACTGCCGCGAGGGGATCTGCGGCGCCTGCGGCATGGTCATCAACGGCCGGGCGCACGGCCCCGAGCGGACCACCACCTGCCAGTTGCACATGCGGCACTTCACCGACGGCGACACCATCGACGTCGAGCCGTGGCGCGCGGCGGCGTTCCCGGTGGTCAAGGACCTGGTGGTGGACCGCTCGGCCTTCGACCGGATCATCGGCGCGGGCGGCTACATCACCGCCCCGACCGGGAGCGCGCCCGACGCGCACGCCACCCCGGTGCCCAAGGAGGCCGCCGACACCGCGTTCGAGCACGCCGAGTGCATCGGCTGCGGCGCCTGCGTGGCCGCCTGCCCGAACGGGTCGGCGATGCTCTTCACCTCCGCGAAGGTGGTCCACCTCAACATCCTCCCGCAGGGCGCGCCGGAGCGGAGGTCGCGGGTGCGCGAGATGGTCTCCGCGATGGACGCCGAGGGGTTCGGCGGCTGCACCAACACCGGCGAGTGCGCCACGGCCTGCCCGAAGGGCATCCCGCTGCCCAGCATCGCCGCGATGAACCGCGAGTTCCTGCGCAGCTCGTTCGGCTGAACCGACGGCGGGCCCGGGGTCCGCCACCGCCACCGCCGCCCGCCGCCCGGCCAGCCGTCCGCTGCTCCGCCGTCCGCTACTCGGCCGGTCCGGCCGGGGCGGGCAGCCCGGCGAGGGCGTCCGCGAGGGCGCGCAGGTCCGCGGGCCGGACGGACGGGCCCATGGCGGCGAGCCGGAACGGCGAGAGTGCGCCGAGCATCGCCCGCAGGCCCGGGGCGGCCAGCATCGGCAGCCGCTCCAGGACGGCCGCGGCGGCCCGTTCGTCCTCCAGCAGGGTGCGCAGCGGGGTGTGCACGGAGAGCGGGGTGTCCGGGAAGTCCCCGGCCTCGGGGAGGGGTTCGGCGGAGGCGAGTGCCTGCGGGCGCTGGGCACGGACCTGGAGGTGCTCGGCCGTGACCGGCCCCGCAGCGGGCAGGCCGAGCCGTTCGAACTGGTCGGCCGGGGCGTCGGCGTCCCGCAGCGCCTGGGTGAGCAGGGCCGCCAGCTGGAGCTCCAACGCGTCGTCGACCAGCGGCTGTTCCTGGTCCGGATCGGAGTAGAGGTCGAACAGCAGGGTGCCGAAGGCGTACGGGTTGCCCCAGGCGTTGGCGGGCAGCCGCAGGACGGGCATGCCCTTGGTGAAGGGCAGCGGTCCGGCCAGGGTCGCGGGGGCCAGCTCCTGCGGCGTGAAGGGGCCGTGCATGTGGGTGGGCATCAGGGTGTGCTCGTACAGCGGGCGGTTGTCGGCGTCCTTGCAGGCGCGCATGTAGACGTACCGGCCGTCGGTGATGTTGACGTGCCCGCCGAAGACGCCGAACAGGCCGTGCAGCCGGACGGGGGTGTCGTGGGCGACGGTGTCGGCGAGCGGGCGGCCCTGCATGTCGGGGGTGCGCGGGACGCCGAAGTACTCCAGCAGGGTGGGCCCGAGGTCGACGGTCTGGACGAGGGCGGCGCGGCGGCCGGTGGCACGGGTGCGCGGGTCCCAGACGAACAGCGGGGTGTGGATGTTCTCGTCGTACCAGGGCTGGATGTTCTTCCCCCACCAGCCGCGCTCGCCGAGCAGCAGGCCGTGGTCCGTGCAGACGATCAGCAGGGTGTCGTCCCAGAGGTCGTGCTCGTCGAAGGCGTCGAGGACCCGGCCGAGCGAGTCGTCGCACATGGTGAGCAGCGCGGCGTACTCGTTGCGGGCGTGCTCGACGGCCTCGGGGCTCTCCGTGACGCGCCTGTAGTCGGGCCAGTCGAAGTGCGGGCCGTCCCAGTCGTGCGGGTAGTGCTTCTTGTGCTCGGCGTAGGAGTAGAAGGGCTCGTGCGGGTCGAAGCACTCGATCTGTAGGAACCAGCGGTCCTGGTCGCGGTTGGTGGCGAGGAACTCCAGACCGGCGTCGAAGGTGCGGGTCTGCGGGTGGTCGGCGATGTCCTGCAGGTACTGACGGTTGACCCAGTCCTGGCGCCAGGCCGGGCCGGCGCGCCAGGAGAGCGTCTCGGGGATGTCCGGGTCGGCGACGTGCCCCTTCCACTTGTCGCCCTCCTGGCCGCGGAAGAACTCGTAGCTGCCGTACCGGTTGTGGTAGGTGGCGCCGCCGTCCTCCCAGTAGTGCTGGTGGTCGGTGACCAGGTGGGTGTAGACGCCGGCCTTGCCGAGGAGGTCGGGGACGGAGTCGTCGAAGGGCTCCAGCGGGCCCCAGGAGCGGTGCAGGAAGTTGTAGCGGCCGGTGTGCATCTCGCGGCGGGCCGGCATGCAGGGCATCGAGCCGCCGTAGCAGTTGTCGAAGGTGGCGGATCGGGCGGCGAGGCGGCTGAAGTTCGGGGCCAGGGTCCAGTCGCAGCCGTAGGGCGGCAGGAAGCGGCGGTTGAGGCTGTCGAACATGACCAGGACGGCTTTCACCGGGCGGAGTCTCCTTCGATGGGCGCGGGGCGGGCTTCGGCGGCGGGGCGGGCTTCGGCGGCGGGATCGGGATCGGGGTCGGCGGCGGGGTCGGGCAGCGCGTCCCCGAGCAGGCGGCGGGTGCGTTCCAGCCAGTCGAGCCAGGCGTCGACGGCGGACGCGCCGTACTGGTGGGTGAGTTCGCGGAGCAGACGGACCCGGTGGGCGTCCGCCTCGGGGACGCCCTCGGCGAAGGCCACGGACCGGTCGCGGCCGCGCATGGTGGCCACCTGGCGCCGCCGGTAGGCGAGTTCGGTGTCGATCAGGTCGATCAGCCGGTCCGGGGCGACCAGGCCGGTGAAGTAGAACCGGGCCATGAAGTCCGGGTCCTGGAAACGGCTGGTCGGCCGGTACGGCGAACGGGCCTCGGTGACCAGCTCGGCGCGGCCGGCCCCGGTCAGCCGGTACACCTTGGCGTCCGGGCGGCCGTCGCGCGGGTCGGTCTCGAAGGCGACCCAGCCCTGTTCGGCCATCCGGTTGAGCAGCCGGTAGATCTGGCTCTGGTGGGCGTTCGAACGGACGAACTGGCCCTCCCCCGCAAGCCACTGCTTGAGGTCCCAGCCGCTGCGGGGGTGGATGGCCAGCAGGCCGAGCAGGACGTGGTCGAACTTCACCGGGGGCGCTTCCCTCTTCCGTGACGACAGCTAGGTGCATTCTCACCTAGGTGAAAAGTGCTATAGCTTGGCCCCATGAGTCAACCCCCCGCCGAACGGTCCTGCTGCCTGCCGTCGGCCCGGGCCGCCGACGCGCCCGTCCTCCCGCTCCCGCCCCGGGCCGCCGACGCCCGGCCCGTACACCCCGAAGCGGCGCTGCCCGGAGGCGTGTTCGCGATGGGGGACGCGCACGACGAGGGGTACCCCGCCGACGGCGAGACACCGGTGCACGAGGTGGAGCTGGCCCCCTTCACCATCGACACCGAGCCCGTCACCACCGCCCGGTTCGCGGCCTTCGTCGAGGCCACCGGCTACCGCACCGACGCCGAGCGGGCCGGCTCCTCCGCCGTCTTCGACCTGTTCGCGCTCGCCGAACCCGCCGACCTGCTCGGCCGCTCCCCCGCCGCGCCCTGGTGGCTGGAGGTCCGCGGCGCCGACTGGCGCCACCCCCACGGGCCGCTCGGGGACGCCGCCGGCCAGCTCGACCACCCCGTGGTGCACGTCAGCCACCGTGACGCGCTCGCCTACTGCCACTGGGCCGGCCGCCGGCTGCCCACCGAGGCCGAGTGGGAGTACGCCGCCCGCGGGCCGCTGGCCGGCCGCCGCTACCCGTGGGGCGACGAGCTGCGCCCGGACGGCGAGCACCGCTGCCGGATCTGGCAGGGCCGGTTCCCCGACCTGCCCACCGGCGAGGACGGCTGGTACGCGACCGCGCCGGTCGGCACCTACCCGCCCAACGGCTTCGGCCTGTCCGACGTGGCCGGGAACGTCTGGGAGTGGTGCGCCGACCGCTTCGACCCCGGCTGGTACGCGCGCTCACCGCGCCTCGACCCGCGCGGACCGGAGCACTGCCCGGACGGCACCGGGCGCCGGGTGCTGCGCGGCGGCTCGTACCTGTGCCACGACTCCTACTGCAACCGCTACCGGGTGGCCGCCCGCACCGGGAACACCCCGGAGTCGACCAGCGGCAACTGCGGCTTCCGGACGGTCGCCCGCTGAGCTCCCCCGGGGGCGCGCGAACCGGTCGTGCGCGCCCCGCTTCCGCGACGGTTCGTCAGGATCGGTGCTGGGCCACCGTGATTCGCGCTACCGTGGTGCCCGCGCCAAGGAGGAACGCATATGCCCGAGGTTCAGTCCTGCTCCGGGTGCGGCGGGTCCGGAGGGACCGAGAAGACCGAGGCCACGGTCGAGCTCGATGAGGAAGGGAGCATGGTGCCGAGGATCCACACCTTCTGGTCGCCATGCGGTCGGTGCCACGGTTCCGGGACGGTGATCGTCGGATGAGGCTGGTCTTCGAATGCGTCGAGTGCGGCAGCCACTACCTGCCGCCCGAGGGGATGGCCTACCCGGACGGGCCCGCGTCGCCGCTCTGGTGCGCACGGTGCCAGGCGGTGAAGCGGGAGGCCGGGGTCCGGGAGGACCCGCTGCTCGCCCGGATCGCGCTGGCGGCCGCCCGGGCCACGCGCACCGGCGCCGCACCGGAGGAGTCGACCGGCGGACGGCCGGACGTCCGGCCGTCGCGGCCCCCGCTCTCCCGCCGGGCCCGTTCCGGACCCGGCGGGGTGCGCGGCAAGCTCGCCTAGAACCTCTCCGGCGGCTCGGGGGCCGTTGCGTTCAGGCCCCCTGCGGAGCGGGGACGGTCGGGTCCGTCTCGGCCAGGAAGCGCCCGAGCAGGTCGGCGACCTCCTCCGGAGCGTCCTCCGGGCTGTAGTGGCCGACCCCGGGCAGCTCGACGACCCGGCCCTCCGGGAAGGCCGCACGGAACAGCGGGAGGAAGTGCCGGGCGTTCAGCGTCCGGTCCGCGGCGCCCCAGACGGCCAGCGCGGGAACGGCGGCCAGCGCCGCGCGGGCCTCGTCCGACGGCTCCTCGAACCGGTGCGCGCCGGTCGCGAAGCCCTTCGCCCAGCCGATCGCGCCGAGGCTCTGCCCCGGGGTCGGGAACGGTGCGCCGTACGCGCGGAGCCAGGTGTCGGTGATCAGGGCGGGGTTCTCGAAGCCGTTGAGGCGCAGGGTGCCGAGGACGTCGCGGCCGAGGTCGCCGAGGACGGCGTCGAGGGTGCCGTCGGCGTGGGCCCGGGCGATCCAGCGGAACCACGGGGAGTCGGCGGCGTTGGCGGCCAGCACCTCGGCGAGGTCGGGCTGGCCGAACGGGGTGGGGCCGTTGACGCTGACGACCCGTGCGACCAGGTCGGGCCGGCGGGCGGCCAGGCCCATGCCGACCGGCCCGCCGAAGTCGTGCATCACCAGGGTGATCCCGCTCAGGCCGAGGTCGAGGACGAGGGCCTCGGCATTGTCGATGTGGTCCTGCAGCCAGTACGTGCGGTCCGCGGGGGTCTCGCTCCTGCCGAAACCCATGTGGTCGGGGACGACGACCCGGTGGG
This sequence comes from Kitasatospora sp. NPDC127035, assembly GCF_042726075.1. Classification (NCBI taxonomy): domain Bacteria; kingdom Bacillati; phylum Actinomycetota; class Actinomycetes; order Kitasatosporales; family Streptomycetaceae; genus Kitasatospora; species Kitasatospora sp. NPDC127035. The sequence goes on from NZ_JBHXDN010000105.1 coordinate 18,586, forward strand.
TGGGCGCGAGGCGGCGGACGAGGTCCCGGAAGAGGTAGCCCCAGGTGGGTTCGCCGTGCAGGCAGAGGACGACCGGACCGGCGCCCTCGTCGACGTAGTGCATCCGGAAGCCGGGGGCACCGCTGAAACGCGGACGGTACGGGAAGGTGCCGGCGAAGGTCTCGTGGGCGGCGATCATGGCGGGCCTCTCGGAGCACAGTGGTAGCAATGTGAAACCGGGCAGGGCCGAGCCTAGACTTGCCGGTTTTTATTTGCAACCACAATGAGGGGCGCGGCCCTCACCGCGCCGCCTCGGCGACAGCGGCGTCACCGCACCGCCCGCGGGAGGGCCTAGAACAGCGCCTCCTGGGTGTCCGGCGCCTCCGGGCGGACCCGCGGACGCAGGGACAGCCCGGAGGGCGGTCGACCCGGCGCCGGGGAGAGCGTCCAGCCGGTGAGGCGGCGGGTGTCGAGGAGCAGCGGCTCGGTGCCGTCGGACTGGTCGAGCAGCAGGTGGCGCCCGATCGCCGGGCGCAGCCGCCCGGCGACCACCGCTCCGGGCGCGAGCGCGTCGATCTGCCGGTAGGCGGCCGGAGCGCCGCCGGTCAGGCCGAAGACCTCGACGTGGTCGGTGACCGGGTGGCCGGCCAGGAGTTCCAGTCCGTGCCCGTCGAGCAGTCCGTGGGCCCGGGAGCGGGCCTCGGTGAGCAGCGTGCGGCGGTGCGCGAGGTCGCCGTGCTCCCACCAGTGGTCCAGCTTGACCCGGCTGTTGAACCGCTCGCGGGCCAACCCCGAAGCGGCGACCGTGAGTTCCGCCCGGCGCACGGCGGGGAGCGCACCCCGGGCGGCGAAGGTCCAGGCCAGCGCGCCCTGTTCGAGCAGGCGGCTGGTGCCGCGCTGCTCGGCGGTCAGGCCCACCTTCAGCAAACCCTCGCCGAACCAGGCGAGGTACAGCCGGTAGGTGCGGCCGTCGTCGAGGATCTGGTCCCGGGCCAGCGCCAGCCCCCGGTCGACGCTCTGGCAGGGCGCGCACTGCACGGCCCCGCCGTCCGGGGCGATCTCGGCGTGGTGCGGGCACGGTGTGCGCTCGTCCTGGCCCACCAGCCAGGCCCCGGTGCAGCGGCGCGGTCCGCCCAGCAGCCAGCCGACCTCGGTGCCGGGCGACGCCTCGCGCTCGTGCACCCGGCGGCCGTGGACGGCGCTCAGCACCGGTCGGCCGTCCCGCCAGTGCAGGCCGGTGGAGACCCAGCCGGTCGCCGGGCCCGCCTGTCGTTCTGCCACGTTCACCTCTCCCGTCCGAGCCATCGAGGCTACCCGGCGGGTCCGACACCGGGACACCACGGGTGGTCCGGCGGCGCCGGGGCCACCGAGGCGCGCCAGGCTGTCGGGGCCCGCCCGGGACTGCCTTGGGCTGCCTTGGGCTGCCTTGGGCTGCCGCCGACCGGCTACCGTCAGGGACATGATCACCGAATCCGCCCGGCCCGGGCCCGTGACCCCCGACGACCTCGCCGCCGTACTCCGGCTCGCCGTCTCCACCCTGCGGGCCGCGCCCGCCGACGCCGACTGGTCGCGCCCGGCCGGTGCGGTCAGCTGGGACTGCTGGAGCACCGTCGAACACCTCGCGGACGACCTGCTCGCGTACGCCGCCCAACTCGGCCCGGCCGAGCCGCCGCAGGACCGCTACGTGCCGTTCCTCTCGGTGCGGCGCTTCCCCGGCGGGCCGAACAGCTTCGTCTTCGTCGACCGTGACGGCGGCCCGGCCGCGCTGATCCAGGTCCTTGAGGCGAGCGGCGCCCTGATGGTCGCGATCGCCCGCACCGCCGCGCCCGGGGTACGGGCCTACCATCCCTGGGGGCTGGCCGACCCGGCCGGATTCGCCGCGATGAGCCTGGTGGAGACGCTGGTCCACCTGCACGACGTCGCCGAGGGGCTCGGACTGCCCTGGCGACCGCCGGCGGACGTCTGCCACCGCGTCCTGGCCCGGGTCTTCCCGGACGTCCCGCTCGACGACGCCGCCGGTGCCTGGCCCACCCTGCTCTGGGCCACCGGCCGCACCGAGCTGCCGGGCCGGCCGCGGCGCACGGAGTGGCGCTGGTACGCGGAGGTACGGGCGGACGCACCGCCGGTCTGAGCCGGCGCACCGCCGGCGGCCCTGTGGCGGGGGCGGGGGCGGCCCGACGGCGGGGGCGGGGGCGCCGGGTGACACCGCCTCACCGCCCCGCAGGACCGCAGGTCGCGGGCGCTTTGCGCGGTCCCCCCGTCCACGTTCTATTGTGGCGGCGCGGCGGCGGCGCGGCCGGGAGACGGAAGCGGCGCCGGACGGGCGTGGAACGAAGGGGTGGACGTGGCGGGGCGGCGGAACAACGGGGTGCTGGCGGTCTGGGCGGAGGCGCAGCGACAGGAGCAGCGCCGGGAGGAGGCCCGGTGGCGCGCCCAGGCCACCGAGCAGCGCCGACGTGAGCGGGAGGAGCGGGAGGCGCAGAAGGCCGCCGCCCGCGGCGAGCGGGAGGCGCAGCGCGCGTACCAGCAGGGGCGGGAGGCGGAGGCCGCCCGGCGGACGGCCGAACTGGATGCCCGGGTCGCCGAGTTGAGCGGTCTGCTGACGGCCGGCCTCGGGCGGCCGGCGTTCCGGCCGCAGGCCCTGCTGGCGGCGCGCCCGGTGCCGGCGTTCGAACCGGGCCGGCTCGGCGAACCGGTGCCGATGCCGGACCAGACCCGGTACCGGGTACCGCCGCCGGATCCGGTGCAGGCCCGCAACCCGGGCGTCTGGCAGCAGTACGAGCAGTACGCGGCGCAGGCCCGCGCCCGTTTCGAGCAGGACTGGTACGCGGCGCAGGCGGCCGAGGCGGACCGGCAGCGGCGCCTCGCCGAGTACCACGGGCAGTACCTGGAATGGGTGGCCCGGTTCCGCCGGGAGGACGAGGAACGGGCGGCCGGGACGGAGGAGTTGCTGCGCCGGCTGCGCTCCGGCCAGGCCGAGGCGGTGCAGGAGTACTTCACCGCCGTGCTGTACGCCTCGGCCGCCTGGCCGGAGGGGTTCCCGCACCGGCTGGTGGCGGCCTGGGAGGCGTCCAGCCGCCAGCTGGTGGTGAACTGGGAGCTGCCGGGCCCGGAGGTGGTGCCGGCGGCGGGCCGGGTGCGGTACGTGCGGACCGACGACCGGGAGGCGGAGGTGGCCCGCCCGGCGACCGAGCGCAAGGCGCTGTACCGGGAGGTGCTGGCGCAGAGCGCGCTGCGGGTGGTGACCGAGCTCTACCGGGCGGACGGGGACGGGCTGCTGGCCTCGGTGGTGCTCAACGGGTTCGTCCAGGGGATCGACCCCGCGACCGGCCGGGAGGCCGAGCGGTTCCTGACCACGGTGACCGTGGACCGGGCCGAGTTCGCCGGGCTGGCGCTGGACCGGGTGGCGGCGGTGGAGTGCTTCCAGGGCCTGGGCGGTGTGCTGTCGGCCCGTCCGGAGCGGCTGGACGAGGTGCGACCGGACCGGCTGCCGGAGACGGTCGGCGGCAGCGTGGCGGGGCAGGGCGGCGAGGACGAGCCGGACCTCTTCGCGATGGACCCGATCGAGTTCGAGGAGCTGATCGCCGAGCTCTTCCGGCTGCGCGGGTTCCGGGTGATGACCACGGCCCGCAGCGGCGACGCCGGGGTGGACGTGGTCGCCGAGGACCTCGACCCGGTGACCGGTGGACGGATCGTCATCCAGGCGAAGCGCTACCGCTCGACGGTCTCCCCCACCGCCGTGCGCGACCTGGACTCGACGGTCCGCCACCACGGCGCGATCAAGGGCATCCTGGTGACCACGGCCGGCTTCGGACCGGGCTCGTACGAGTACATCCGCAACAAGCCGCTGACGCTGGTGAGCGGGCCGGAGCTGGTGGAGCTGCTGGCCGAACAGGGGCTGCGCGGCCGGCTGGGCGACGGGAGCGGACCGTCCGGCGGCGGCCGGGCCGGGGACGGTACGGCGGGTCGCGCTCCCTCCGGCAGCGGTCCGGCGGGCGGCCCGTCGGCGGACGCCGCCTCGGGGAGCGGGCCGGCGAACGGCCGGCGGCCGGGCGACGAGCCCTCGGCGGAGGACCACGCCACCACCGTGGCACTCTCCTGGCGGAGCCGGACGGCCGGCGGCGACGCGGTCGAGCTGGACGTCTCGGCCTTCCTCTGCGCGGGCGGCAAGGTGCTGAGCGACGAGCACTTCGTCTTCTTCAACAACCCGCAGGACCCCGACGGCGCCGTCCGGGTGCATCCCACCCGCTCGGTGTCCGGGGAGCCGGTGCGCCGGGCCGAACTGACCCTGGAGCCGGGGCGGCTGGCGCCGGGCGTGGACGAGGTGGTGGTCGCGGTCTCGACCGAGGAGGACGACCAGCCGGCGCTGCCGCTCGGCTACGTGCACGGGCTGTCCGCGGCCGTCTCGTTCGGCCCGGACACCACCGGGCCGGCGGCCTGGACGGCCGACACCGGCGGGGTGCCGGAGACCGCGCTGGTGATCGGCTCGTTCCAACGCCGGGGCGGTGTCTGGCGGTTCACGCCGAGCGGGACGGCGGTGCCGGACGGCCTGGCCGGACTCGCGGTGCGCTGGGGCGTCGCGATCGAGTAGGGCCGCCGTCCCCCTCGGGGTCGAGGTCATACCTGAGGAGGAGAGAGCCCCCCGCCGGGACGCCGGGACGGCGGGGGGCCTCCGTACCCGGGGCCGACATTCCGGACGCGGACGGGTTGGGAGAATCGAACGGAACGCAATCGTCCGTTTCGTCCACAGCCCTCAGGAGTCCCCCGTGACGATGTCCGCAACCGCCGTCCGCACCGGCCGGGCGGCCGCCCGCGCCACCGGCCTCAACAAGGTCTACGGGGAGGGCGAGACCCGCGTCGTCGCCCTCGAC
>NZ_JBHXDN010000106.1:0-7344 GCF_042726075.1 Kitasatospora sp. NPDC127035
ACGGCGCCCAGGACCGCGCCGGCGACCGTCCCGACGAGAGCGCAGAGGAAGGCCAGGCGGGAGGCCCGGGACCAGGTGGCGATCGCCCCGTCGGCCCAGCGCAGGTAGGGCGTCAGCGCGACGACGCCCACCGCCGAGCCGAGGACCAGCACGGCGAGCAGGGTCCGCCGGGGCGGCTGCGGCCCGCGCCACAGCGCGGCCAGCATCGGGAGGAGGAGCAGCGTCAGCACGGCGGCCAACGCCACCCCGGGGACGGCCCACAGGAAACGTCCGCCGCAGAGCCAGGCCGCGAGCCAGAGCCAGCACAGGCAGACGACCTGACGGATCGCCAGCCCGAGCGCCGGGTGGGCGCGACAGCCGCGCGCGGTACCGCTCAGCAGCCGGGCGGCGAGGGCCGCGAGGGCCGCCGCGCATCCGGCGGTCACCGCGACCGGGATGCCCAGGCCCCAGGAGCGCGGTCCTTCGACGTGGACGACGGGCGGGCGGACCGGGTACGCCAGGGACTCCCACCTGTTGTCCTGGTCGCCCCGGATCAGCGCCTGCCCGGGGTAGTTGGCGAGCACCGCCCAGCCACCGTGCACGGTGACGACCACGATCTGGGCGGGATGGTCGGCCCTGGCCGTCGGCCGCACCGGCGGCTGCGCGTCGGTCGGGTCGACGTCGACGGTCTGTTCCGGCATCGGCGGGTCCACGGTGGGCGGATCCGGCACCGGCACCTCCGGCATCAGCGACTCCGACGACTCCGACGGGAGCGGCCCCCGCGGCGTCGCGGCCGCGGGCAGCCCGGGCAGGGCCTGAACCAGGACGGACGGCCGCGGAGGTGGGAGACTCCTCCGCACCGACGGGCCGGGGTCGTTGGCGAGCCCCCAGTGGCGACCCCCGTCGGTGCTGACCTCGATCGGCGAGGTGGAGTCGAGCAGGCGGAAGCAGTGCAGGGGGTCGCCGGGCAGGCAGGAGCCGGTGTCCGGGCGCCGGGCCCGATCGCCGGGCCGGGCGGGGGGCTCCCCCTTCAGCAGGGTCCAGGTGGAGCCGCCGTCGCCGGTCGTCCAGAGGTCGCTCCCGACCTCCAGCACCGGCCGGCCCCGGTCGTCCCAGAGGAACGGGGTCCGGTCCTGCGTCGGCGAGGTGGCCACCATCGCGGCCACGGCCAGCGGCACACCCACCACCGCCGACCACGGCCGGCGGCGCCGGGGCGCACGCGCCCGGGTCCACAGCCACCAGCTCAGCCCGAGCAGCGGCAGCGCGGCCAGGTCGGCCGGGTCCCCCTCGATCCGACTCGGCAGCCCGCTCCACGACCAGATGCCGGAGGCGATCTCACCGCCCGGTGGCCCGGACTTGGCGAAGCCGAAGCTCACCGCCGTGACCAGCAGGCCGATCACCGCGGGCCGGTCGCCGCACAGGCGCAGCGGTGCGCGCACCGGCAGCAGGGCCGCGAGCAGGGTCGCGAGCGGGGTCAGCACCAGGGTCACGAGCAGGGCCGTGACCGGGGGCGCGGCGAGCATCCAGGCGAGGTCGCTGGCCTTGCCGGTGAGCAGGGTGTCCGGCCAGATCCGTTTGCCCACATGGTCGTTGACGATCAGCACCAGAACGGCGCCCAGTGTCCCCGGATGCCCCGCCCAGCGCGCGACGGCGCGCACGGCGTCCCGCTCCCCCGATGTCCCCATGCGCCCGAGTGTTCCGCGCCCGGGACACGCACGCCACGCCGACATCGCGATCCGGACGCGGCCGAACGTTCCGGAGTCTGGGTTCCGGAGCCCGGGCCGGGGGGTGGGACGCGGTGACGTCGGCAGGCCACGTGCGCACCGTTCCCGGCCGGTTTTGGCGGGTCGCCGGGGCGGTCGCCGGGGCTACCGTGGCGGGATGCGGGCGCGACCGGGAAGGACGGCCTGCGCCGCACAGCCGTTGGGAGGACGGATGTCTTCGCCTCGCGGGGCGGGCCGGCCAGGCCGTACCGCCCGTCTCCTGCTCAGCACCCTGGTCGCGGCCGCCACGGCCGTGATCGCCCTGCCCGCGACCTCGGCGCACGCCGCCGGCCGGGTCGTCTACCTCACCTTCGACGACGGACCGGGTCCGTACACACCGCAGGTCCTCTCCGTCCTGGCCCAGTACGGAGCGCGCGCGACCTTCTTCGAGATCGGCCAGAACGTCGCCCGCTACCCGGAGTTGACGCGGCGGGTGGCGTCACAGGGGCACAGCGTCCAGAACCACAGCTGGTCGCACCCCGATCTCAGGTCGCTCTCCAAGTCCGCGTTCCGGGACCAGGTGACCGCCACCGACGCCCGGATCCGCGCGCAGACCGGCTCGACGCCGGGCTGCCTGCGCCCGCCCTACGGCGGGGTGAACGCGACCGTCCGGTCCAGGGCGGCCGGGCTGGGCAAGACGGTGAGCCTGTGGAGCGTCGACCCGCAGGACTGGGCACTGCCGGGCCGGGCGGCGATCGAGCGGCGGGTGCTCGCCGGGGTCGGCCCGGGATCGGTCGTGCTGCTGCACGACGGTGGCGGCAACCGCGCCCAGACCGTCGCGGCGCTGCCCGGCATCCTGCGCACCCTGAAGGCACGGGGTTACAGCTTCGGCCTCCTGAACTGCCGCTGAGCTCCCGCCGGACGGCGGCCGGGCCGCCGGTGGTCCCGGGCGGACGCGGCCGCCGCCGGCCTCAGCGGCCCCAACGGGGCACCCCGCCTCGGGGTGCCCCGGGGGCCGGGGCGCGGGGCGCGGGGGGGCGGGGGGTGCGGGGCCCCCCCCGGCCCCGCCCGGCCCCCCCCGGCCCCCCGCGCGTGGCGGTGGCCCGGTGCCGGTGACCGGCGGTCCGTTCCGGCGCACCGGCCGCCGGGTCCCGGCGGTGTCTGCGGTCCCGACGGCCTCAGCGGTGCCGGCGGCGTCAGCGCACCGGCTGCGGGGCGCGCTGCGCCCGGACGGCCCGGGTCTCCGACGCCGAGGCCGCGCCCAGGCCCGCCCCCCGGGTCTCCTCGGCCCACAGCACGCAGACCAGCAGGCCGACCGCGGTGACGCCGGCCGCGATCAGCATGGTCGGCCCGGTGCCGAGTCCGGTCAGCGACAGCGGCAGCAGGTAGGTGCCGACGGCCGCGCCGATCCGGCTCACGGAGGTCGCGACGCCGACGGCGGTCGCCCGGATCTCGGTCGGGAAGAGCTCGTTGGGGTAGGTCCAGTCGAGCACGTTGGGCCCGCCGCACAGGAAGGCGTACGCACACAGGGCGACGACCGCGACGGCGGCCGGGGCGGCCGGCCACAGGCCCAGCAGGGCCAGCGGGACGATCATCAGGGCGAACGACCAGATGATCACCGGACGGCGGCCCCAGGTGTCGATCAGGCGCAGCGCCGGGTAGCAGCCCAGCAGGAACACCAGGCTCACCAGGCCGGTGCCGAGCGTCTCCAGCACCGTCCCGCCCGGCATGCCGAACGCCGCGAGGATCTGCGGCCCGAAGGTGAGCATCGCGAAGAGCGGTGCGACCTGGCAGAGGAAGAACAGCCCGCAGAACAGGGCCCGGCGCCGGTACGGCGGGGTCATCAGCAGGCGCAGTCCGGTGGCACGGCCGGGCTCGGCCGGCTCGGGCATCAGCTCGCGCCCGTCCACCCGGACGCCGAGGTGCTTCTCGACGACACGGACCGCCTCGCCGACCCGCCCGTTGGCGGCGAGCCAGCGCGGGGACTCCGGCGAGCCCCGGCGGATCACCAGGAACACCACGCACAGCACGGCCGAGCTGGCCAGCATCCACCGCCAGCTGCCCGGCCCCCCGATCCGCAGGAACAGGTAGCCCGTCAGGTAGGCGAGCACCGAGCCGGCGTACCAGGCGACGATCTGCTGGCCGAGCAGCCGTCCGCGCTGCTTGGCGGGCAGCCACTCGGCCAGCAGCGAGGTCGCGATCGGGTAGTCGGCGGCCACCGCCATGCCGAGCACGAAGCGCAGCAGGGTGATCGCCCAGACGGCGTCGACCCAGAAGGACAGGACCGAGCAGGCGATCATCACGAGCAGGTCGGCGGTGTACATCACCTCCCGGCCGATCCGGTCGGTCAGCACGCCGAAGAGCGCGCCGCCGACGAACATGCCGATCAGGGCCGCGGCTCCGATCAGGCTGACGTCGGTGGCGGAGAGCCCGAGCTCGGGGCGCATGCCGATGAGGGCGACGCCGACGATGCTCAGGATGTACCCGTCGAGCAGGGGTCCGCCGGAGCAGGCGAGGGCGAGCCTGCGGTGGAAGGCGGTATACGGGGCGTTGTCGATGGTGCGTGACATGGAAGTCGGGTCCTCCGGAGCGGACGGCGGTGCTCCCGCACCCCGTACGCCGGCGTAGACGACGGATAGGCGGGCCGCCCCCGGGGGGAACGGCCCGCTCGCCCGGAAACCGACCGGGCGACCGTCCACAGTTGCCCGCCTTTCCGACCCGGCCGCGGGGGCGAAGGTCAGCACGGGAGAGGACGGAGGTCCCGAATCGGACGGGCCCTCGGCCCCTGCCGGAACGGCGCCCGCCCGGTCGTGACGGGCCGTCCGGGGGTGTCCGCGCCCTCCGGGCCGCGCCGTGTGACCCTCGACACCCCGTCGGCTCCCCCGGCCGGGCGGCCCGGCGGCCCCGAGAGCGGCGGTTTACTCCCGGCGGGACGGGTCAGACGGATCCCATGAGCGACCGACCCCGCCGTCCCGGCGTCTTCGACCACCACGGGAGCTGGCAGACCCGCGCGGCCTGCCGGCACGCCGACAGCCGACTCTTCTTCCACCCCAACGGCGAACGCGGTCAGGCCCACGAGGACCGTGACCGGGAGGCCAAACGCGTCTGCGCCCACTGCCCCGTCAGCCGGGCCTGCCTGGAGTACGCCCTGCTGGCCGAGGAGGTCTACGGCATCTGGGGCGGGCTGACCGAGGCCGAACGCGCCGAACTCGTCCGGCCCTCCCGCCGCAGGACCGCCCGCCGAACGGCCACCCACGACAGGGCCTCCTCGCGCGGTTCCCACGACGCGGCGTAGCGGACGCCGCTTCCGCGGGCAGGCACCGCGGCGCGCGCCGTCGGCGTCCCGTGCGGCGCCGGGCACACCGGGCACACCGTCGCGCCGGGGGCGCCGGGGCGCCTCCCCGCACGACCCCCTCCCTCTCTTCACAAAATCATCACGCGACCGGGGGACATCACCCCGCCGGTCCCGGGTAGAGCCGTCCTCGTCATCGCGGAACCGATGAAAGGACCGACATGGCTGCGCCCAGTGATGCTCTCCTCGCCCCCGCCCCGACGGCCGTCCCCGGCCGGGCCGGACGAAGGGGTGCCTCCCCCGTCACCGCCCCGCCCGCGCCGACGGCCGTCCGGCCGCTCCAGGACGAACGGCCCGCGCCGTACGTGCTGCCCGAGGTACCGGACCCGTCCGAGGTCGCCCCTGCCGACGCCCGCGAGCTGACCCGGGACCTGCTCCTGCGGCTCCGGGACCTGGAGGAGGGCACGCCCGAGTACTCGTACGTCCGGGGCACGCTGATCGAGCTCAACACCTCGCTCGTGCGGTACACCATGCGCCGCTTCGCCTCCGGCCGCGAGCCGCAGGAGGACCTCCTCCAGGTCGGCACCATCGGTCTGATCAAGGCGATCGACCGTTTCGACCACAGCCACGGCGTGGAGTTCACGACCTTCGCGATGCCCACCATCCTCGGTGAGATCCGCCGGCACTTCCGCGACACCACCTGGGCGGTGCACGTCCCGCGCAGGCTCCAGGAGCTGCGGCTGGCGCTGGCCAAGGCCCAGGAACGGCTCGCCCAGGGCCTCGACCGCGCGCCGACGGTGGCGGAGCTCGCGGAGGACCTCGGCCTCACGCAGGAAGAGATCATCGAGGGGCTCACCGCAGCCAACGGTCACTCCGCCGGGTCGCTGGACTCCTCGGCCGACCCCGACGCCGCGGACTCCCCGCTGCGGCGCCTCGGTGGCGTGGACGGCCGGCTGGAACTGGTCGAGAGCCTGGTCGCGCTGAAGCCGCTGATCGCCGAACTGCCCGAACGCGACCGGCTGATCCTCTCGATGCGCTTCACCGAGGAACTCACCCAGTCCCAGATCGGCGCCCGCCTCGGCGTCTCCCAGATGCACGTCTCCCGCCTGCTCAGCCGAATCCTGAAGCGGCTCCGGGACGGCCTGGACGAGTCCTGAGACGGCCCGAGTCCCCGCCCGTCGCCGAGGCCGGGACCGCGCATCCCCCTGCGCCCCTGGCTGTACGGCCTCTCATCGGCGTAAGGTCACCGAGAGCATCCGGAGAGAAGGGCACGTACCATGCCAGCCCAGGACGACCAGTATCCGGTGGCCGCCCCGGCGGCCACCGTGCCCACCGCACCGGGCGTAGAGGTTCGCCTCGCCGGCACGGAGTCGGCCGTCTGCGCACTGAGCGGCGACCTCGACATCGACAGCCTCGCCCCGGCCGAGCAGGCCCTCACCGAGCTGGTGGCCCAGCGCCCCCGGCGGATGGTCGTGGACCTGCGCGAGGTCGGCTTCTGCGACTCCTCGGGGCTCAACCTGCTGCTGAGGGCGCGGCTCGCCGCCGGCAACGCGGACGTCGAGTTCCGGCTCGCCGCGCCGTCCCCGCAGGTCGCCCGGCTCCTGGAGATCACCGGAGCCGAAGCGGTCTTCTCCATCCACGAGACCGTGCCCGCCGCGCTTGCCTCGTGAGGCGCGGCCGGGCACCCTCCGTGCCCGCCGGGCCCCAGTGGCCCGGCATCCACCCCCAGGCGCAGGAATAACTCCGATGCCCCGGGGCAACCGATCAGACGACCTCTCATCACCCGTGCGAGGAAGGGGTGAGCGACCCATGGCGACGAGCCGCGGCGCGCTCGACGGCAGCCGGTCCGGGAGCGGCCGCCCGGCGAGCGGGCAGCGCCGGCGGCTTCGGCTGGCCGGGCTACCCAAACCGGTCGCCCGCTCCCGGGCGTTCACCGGCGAAGCACTGGCCGACTGGTCCTGGCTACGGCCCGAGGACGGCGTGGACCCCGACGTGGTCGACGACGTCGTCCTGCTCGTCGCCGAGCTGGTGGCCAACGCGATGATGCACGGCGGGGGCCCGCTGGAGCTGGTGCTCGACGCCACCGAGGCGCGTCTGCGGATCGAGGTCAGCGACGGGTCCTCGACCCTGCCGGAGCTCCGGCTGCCGCACCGGCCCGGAGTGCCCGGCGGGCACGGCCTGTTCATCGTCCAGCGGGCGGCCGACCGCTGGGGCGCCGCGCTGCACGAGAGCGGCAAGGCGGTCTGGGCCGAGATCGACAGCCACCGGCTGGTGCCCGTACAGGGCTGACCGGCCGCCGGGGCCCCCGACGTGGACGGTGTCGTCCGGCCCGTACCCGAGGACCTCCCAGGTCATCCCGTAGTGCGTGGC
>NZ_JBHXDN010000106.1:7353-21191 GCF_042726075.1 Kitasatospora sp. NPDC127035
GCCCGCCGGGGGGGGGGGGGGGGCCGGGGGGGGGGGGGGGGGGGGGGGGGGGGGCCCGGGGGGGCCCCCGGGGGGGGGGGGGGGGGGGGGGGGGGGGGGGGGCCCCCGCCCCCCCCCCCGGCGCGGCTGGGGTCAGCTCCAGGGGTTGGCGGGCTGGTCGTTGATCGCGGTCCAGAAACGGGTGTTGTTCGGGATGTCGCCGTAGGCCCAGAAGGTCCAGCCACCGGTCTGGGCGAGGTCCGGACCGTAGTGGCCGTCGTGGAACTCGGCCTCGCGCCACCCGGCACCGAACGTGGCCTGGCAGACGCTGTCGGCCGCGCCGCGGCTGTTGAGGCGGCTGCCCTTCACCGGGCGGCTGAGCGCCACGGTGCCCTGGGCCCAGCCGTCGTAGAAGCCGATGCTGATGCCGGCCGGGGCCGGGCTGCCGTCCACGTTGAGGCAGAGCACGGGCAGCGAGACCGACGGCGCGGTGTCGCCGTAGTAGGCGTTGCTCGACGTGCCGCCGGGGCCCCCGACGTGGACGGTGTCGTCCGGCCCGTACCCGAGGACCTCCCAGGTCATCCCGTAGTGCGTGGCCGGCCCCGGGGCGGCGTTGGCCGGAACGGCGGTCAGCGGGACCACGACGGCCGCGGTGAGGGCCACCGCGGCAGCGGCGAGGCGCTTGGTGAAGGTCATGGCTGTGTCTCCAGAGATCGCAGGCAAGTAGTGGGAACGCCCCCGGCCTTTCATCGGCCCGGTGCGGGTTCGACCCTCTCAATCGACGGCACCGATCTGGCATGATCTGGTCATCAGATCGTCACCAAACGCGACGGCCTGACAGCGCTGTGCAGCGCCCTGGGGAGGGGAACGCATGGAGTTCGCGATTCTGGGACCGCTGGAGGTGCGGACCGGCACGGCCGGCAGGGTCCGGCTGGGGGGCGACCGGCAGGAGCGGCTGCTCGCGGCCCTGCTGCTGAACGCCGACGGCTCCGTCCCGGTGGCGCGGCTGGTCGACGCCGTCTGGGACGACCGGCCGCCGGCCACCGCCGACCGTCAGGTCCGCAACCTCGCCGGGATGCTCCGCCGGCTCTTCGACCGGGCCGACCCCGGTGGCCCGGCCGTGCTGCTCACCGACGGCCACGGGTACCGGATCTCACTGGACGGCCACCGGCTGGACGCCCGGACCTTCGCCGACCGGATCGCCCGGGCTCGCGCCACCGCCGCCGACGGCGAACCGGCCGCCGCGGCGACGGGCCTGCGGGAGGCGCTCGCCCTGTGGCGCGGCCCCGTCCTGGACGGGCTCCCCGGACAGCTGCTGGCGGCGGGCTCCGTCGCGCTGGACGAGCTGCGGCTGACCGCCTGGGAGGACTGTCTCGACCTGGAGGCCGCCCTGGGCCGGCACCGGGCCACCGTGCCGGAACTCACCGCGCTGGTGGCCGACCACCCGCTCCGGGAACGGTTCGTCGGGCAGTTGATGCGGGCCCTGCACCGCTCCGGCCGCACTGCCGACGCCCTCGCGGTCCACCGGCGGTTCGCCGGACGGCTCGCGGAGGAGCTGGGACTCGATCCGAGCAGCGAACTCCAGCTGCTTCACCTGGAGTTGCTCACCACCGGACCGGGCCGTCCGGACGGGCCGCGCCCGGACGGCGGCGGGGCCCGAGGGATCCGCGGCGAGCGGACGGACGACGGGGCGGGCGCCAGAACGACGGGCGCCAGAACGACCGGTGGCAGCGGGACGGGTGGCAGCCGGACGAGCGGGCACCGGCCCGCCGAGCACGGGACGGGCGGGCGCGAGCGCCACCCGGAAGCGACCGGGCAGGAGGCACCCGGCCGGTCGACGGCCCGGCAGGAGCGGACGGAGCCGGAGCGTGCGGGGCCGGCGCGGACGGGGCGGGGCGGGGCGGGACGCGGCAGCGCCACGACGGTGGGCACCGGCCGGGACGGCACCGGACACGCCGGGCCGGAGAGACCGGCCGGGTCCGTGCCGCGGCCGGCCCAACTGCCACCGCCGTCGGCCACGTTCACGGGCCGTGAGGCGGAGCTGGCGACGCTGGACGGGATCGCGGGGCTCGACCGCCCCCCGGCCCCGGACGGGCCCGCCGGGCAGGCGGGCACCGCACGCCGGGCGAACGCCGGGCCCGGCCCGGCCCGCAGGGCGAGGGCGGCCCCGATCTGCGCGGTCTCCGGCAGCGCCGGCGTCGGCAAGAGCACCCTCGTCGTCCACTGGGCCCACCGGATGCGCGACCACTTCCCCGACGGCCAGCTCTACGCCGACCTGCACGGCTTCTCCCCGGGCCCGCCGCTCTCACCCCACGCCGTCCTGGCCCGCTTCCTGCGCGCCCTCGGCACCTCCGGCGAGCACGTCCCCACCGCCCCCGAGGAGGCCGCCGCCCTCTACCGCACCCTCCTCGCCGACCAGCGGATCCTCGTCGTCCTCGACAACGCCCACAGCGCCGAACAGGTCCGCCCCCTGCTCCCCGGCGCCCCCCAGTGCCTGACCCTGGTCACCAGCCGCACCCGCCTCGCCGGCCTCACCGCCCGCGACGGCGCCCGGCCCCTCGCCCTCGGCCTGATGCCCGCCCCCGACGCCCTCGCCCTCCTGCACCGCGTCATCGGCGACGACCGCACCCGCACCGAACCCGCGGCCGCGACCGAACTCGCCACCGCCTGCGGCCACCTCCCCCTCGCCCTCGCGATCACCGCCGCCCGCCTCGCCGAACGCCCCCACCGCACCCTCACCGACCACGTCACGGAACTGCGCGACACCGAGAACCGCCTCACCGCGCTCCAGATCGACGGCGACACCACCTCCGCCGTCCGCACCGCGCTCGGCCTCTCGTACCACGCCCTGCCCACCCCCGCCCGCACCCTCTTCCGGCACCTCGCCCTCGCCCCCACCCCCACCTTCAGCACCGCCGCGGCCGCCGCGCTGCACGGACACCCCATCCACGCCGTCCGCCCGCTCCTCGACCAGCTCGCCACCGCCCACCTCCTCACCCACGAGAACCCCGACCACTACCGCATGCACGACCTGCTCCGCCTCTACGCCACCGAACGCGCCACCGCCGAAACCGGCCCCGCCGCCCGCACCGCCGCCCGCGAACGCCTCTGTACCTGGTACCTCCACCACGCCGACGCCGCCGCCCGCCTCCTCACCCCCCACCGCCGCCGGCTCCCCCTCACCACCCCCGGCGCCTGGTACGAGTCCCCGGCCTTCACCACCGCCACCCAGGCCCGGCAGTGGTGCGAGAGCGAACACACCCACCTGCTCGACACCGTCCGCACCGCCGCCCGGCACGGCCTCGACGACGTGGCCTGGCGGCTACCGGCCGCCCTGTGGGGCTACTACTTCCTCAGCCCCCACCTCGACGACTGGGAGGAAGCGGCCCGCCTCGCCGTCGCCGCCGCCCACCGCGCCGGTGACCCCCACGGCGAGGGCCGCACCAGGAACGACCTCGCCACCGCCCTCACCGCGCTCGGCCGCCACGACGACTCCCTCACCGAGCTCCGCCGGGCCCGCGCCCTCCTCGCCTCCGTCGGCGACCGGGTCGGTGAAGCCCTCGTCATCGGCAACCTCGGCGACCACAGCCTCCACACCGGCGCCTACGGGCAGGCCCGCGTGTACCTCCAGGGAGCGCTCGCCCTGCTGCGGGCGCAGCCGGCGGACCGCCGGGACGACTGGGCGATCGGGGCCTGCGAGACCAACGTCGGCGTGAGCGCGATGCGGGCCGGCCGCACCGGGGAGGCGGACGAGTACCTGCACCGGGCGCTCGACCGCCACCGCTCGACCGGGAACCCCGTCCTGGAGAGCATCACCCTGTTCCACCTGGGCGACCACCACCGCCGTCTGGACCGGCCCGAGCAGGCCGCCGAGCGTCTCCACCAGGCGCTGGCCGTGATCGACGGCAGCACCGGGAACCCGCGGCTGCGCGCCGAGGTGCTGGCGGCACTGGCCGATCTGGGGGAACGGGCGGGCCGCGGCGAGCGGGCCGACCACGGCACGTCGACCGGCCTGCGGCGCACGGGCTGACCGTCCGGGCCGCGCCGTCCGCCGCACCGACCACGCGGACCGGCCGGCTCGGGGCCGGTTGTCGCCCGGGCGGGTGGTCGGGACGCCGGCACGGCAGGGCGGGGGCGGTGCGGCGGGCCGGGCGTGCTCGGATGGCGGAGAGTCCGGCCGGGGCCGGCACGGCGGGCCGTCGCCCCCAGGGGCTGCGGGCGTGCCGGCGGTCGAGGGGCTCCGGCGGGCCCGGGCGACCGGCCGAGGGCGAGGAGGGGACGATGCGGCGCACCGCGATGGCGGCCGTGGTGTCGGCGGCGGTGCTGGCGATCGCGGCGGTCGGACCGGCCGGGCCGCCGGTCGACGACGGGGCGGGCGCGGCGGCCGGGCAGCGGGCGCCGTCGTGGTCCGGGGACTTCGGCGGGCGCGGCGGGTTCGACGACTTCGACGACCTGGGCGGCCTCGGCGACCTCGCCGGAACCGCCGGAACCGCCGGATCCGCGGGGGCCGACGCCCTCGGCGGCTTCGGCCGGCCCGGCGACCCGGCCGGGACCGGTGGCGGACGCCTGCGGGTGCTCGCCGGGGTCCTGCGGCAGGACCGGCCCGGCAGCGGCTGGTACCTGGTCGGCGGGGCGCACCTGGCGCTCGGCCTCCAGGTCGTCTCCGCCGACCACGAGCAGATCGTGCTGCGCTTCCCACCCGCCCGCCGGGTGGTGTCCGTGCTCTGCGGGCCCGACGAGACGTACGCGCCGCAGGGATTCACCTGCGGCGCGTCCGTCTCGCTCGACCGGGTCACCGTCCGCCTCGGCCGCAACGGGCGGCCCGCCGACCCGGCCGTCACCAGTGCCGGCGAGTACGCCAACTTCTGGTTGCTCGGACTCGTCGAGCGGCGCTGACGGCCGGGGCGGGACTCTGTGGCCGGGGCGGTATCCGGAGCTGGGGCGGTACTCGGGAGCCGGGGCGGTCCCGGCGGCCGGGTCAGCGCTCGGCCGGTGCCGTCCAGGACGGCTCCGCGGCCGGTGCCCAGGCCCGGTCGTCGCCCGGGCCCTGCTCCGTCGCCTCCCACGAGCGCTCCGCGTCGGGGCGCTGACGGCCCCGTCGGCCGCCGGGGCGCACCGGCCACCAGAGTCCGCGGCCGAGCAGGACCGCCAGCGCGGGCACCAGGACGACGGAGAGCAGGAACGCGGAGAGCAGGATGCCGAGCGCCGTCGCGAAGCCGACCTGCTGGGTGGACGGCTGCGGGGTGACCGCCAGGCCGGCGAACGACCCGGCCAGTACCAGGCCCGCCGTCGCGATGGCCGGCGTGGTGTGCCGGACGGCCCGGGCGACCGCGGCCCGGGCGGGCCCGGGGCGCTCCATCTCCTCCCGGATCCGGTCGCTGATCAGGATGTTGTAGTCGGTGCCCAGCGCGACGACGAAGAGGAACAGCACCAGCGGGAGGGTGAAGTTGACGCCCGGCTTGTCCAGCGCGTGCTGGAACACCAGCGCGGACGCACCGAGGGTGGCCGCGAAGCCGAGGCCGACGGAGAGCAGCAGGACGACCGGCGCGAGCAGGCTGCGCAGCAGGACGAGCAGGATCAGCCCGATCAGACCGGCGGCGACCGGGAAGACCAACCGGAGGTCGTGGTCGACGGCGGTCGAGACGTCGGCGAAGACCGCCGGGGTGCCGCCGACGTGCGCCGCCAGCCCGTTCGGGGTGTTCGCCGCGACCGCCGCGCGGACCGGTCCGGAGACGAGGTCGCGCGCCGCGCCGGACTGCGGGTCGGCGGTCAGGAAGAGGTCGATCCGGACGGCCCGGCGGCTCTCGCTCAGTACCGGCGTGCCCGCCTGGCCGACGCCCTCGACCCGGGCGAGCGCCTTGGCCAGGCCGTCGACCGCGCCGACGGTGAGCGGGCCGCCGTCCCGCGCCTCGACGAGGACGGTGGTCGGGTCGGACACCCCGGCGGGCAGGGCGCGGGAGATCTCGGCGGCGGTGCTCTGGGCGGCGGTCCGCGGGCCGCCGCCGAAGCCGTAGTCCATCCGGATCCCGATCAGACCGGCGGCCAGCGCACCCATCAGGGCGACCGAGCCGACGACCATGGTCAGCGGGCGGCGGGCCACGAGGTCCCCGAACCGGGCGGACGCGCCCGCGGCGGGTTCACGGCGCAGGGAGCGCGAGGGCCAGAACAGGGCCCGTCCGGTGGCCGCCAGCACGGCCGGCATCAGGGTGAGGCCGGCCAGCAGCATGACCAGGACCGAGACGGCGACGGCCGGGCCGAGCACCCGGAACTGCCCGAAGCTCGCGATCCCGAGGGTGGCGAAGGCGGCGACGATGGTCAGCGCGGCCGACGTGATCGCGGTGCCGACCCGGGCGCCGACCTCGGCCGCGACGGCGCGGTGGTGGCGGTCCGGGCGGGCTCGCAACTCCTCGCGGAAGCGGAACATCAGGAAGAGGAAGTAGTCGATCCCGATCCCGAGCAGCACCACCGCGATCAGGCTCGGCACGGAGGGGTCGAGCTTGATGTCGGCCAGCAGCGCGGTGCCGACGACCGCGCCGCTCGCCACCCCGCCGATCAGGGCCACCGAGACCAGCGGCACGAGGGCCGCCATGACGCTGCGGAACACCAGCACGTTGAGCAGCATGATCAGCACGACCGAGCCGATCGAGGCGATCTTGCCGAGCGTCTCGCTGTCGTCGGCGGAGTCGATCTGCTCGGCGAGGGCGCCGGTGAAGCCGGTCCGCAGGCCGGCGTCGGCGAACTGGGCCCGGGCGCCGTCCCGGAACGCCCGGTAGGTGCCGTGCAGTCCCGGGTCCGCCGAGTTCCCGGTGAGGCTGGCGGTGAGCAGCTCGAAGGTCCGGTCCGGCGCGACCATGGCCGGGGCGACCTGGGGGACCTGCGAGTAGTCCTTCCGCAGCAGGGCCGGGGCGTCGTCGGTCACGGGCATCGTGACCTTCGACCGGCCGAGCTTCTCGGCCACCCCGGCGACGCGCTGCCGGTCCGCGTCGGTGAGCGCCGCGCCGTCGGCCCGCGCGACCAGGACGGTGACCGGGTTGGCGTCGGCCTTGGCCCCGAAGTGTTCCTGGGCGATCGTCGTGGCGGCGGCCGAGTCGTAGCTCCTGGGCAGGAAGTCGGCCGTCTGGGTCTGGGTCACCCGGAAGATCAGGGCCTGGCTGAGAACGGTCAGGAGCATTCCCAGGACCGCCCAGACGGCGATGACCTTCCACGGATTCCTGGTGGAGAATCCGGTCAGGGCGCGGATCACGATGTCCTCCGGCTGTGGTGCGACTGCCGGGGTCTCCCGGCAGATCTCAAGCTCATCAGCCCGCATCCGCCGTTTCCTCCGAGCCCAGGACGAGAACGCCACCGGGACCGCGGTCCGGCGCCCCCTCCCCGACCGGGACCGTGGTCCCGGTCGGGGAGGGGGCGGGAGACCGGGACCGGCACCCTGACGACACCTCACCGGTACCCGTGGTCACGGGGCCCGGACCGGAGCGGGTACGGTCTGACCGGAATGCGGGAACGTGTCACGTCCCCGCCGCAGGGCGGGGCGGACCGGACGCGCCGGTCGAGGGAGAGGAACTGCTCGGATGACGGCACCACCGGAGCCGATCAAGGTGCTGATCGCGGACGACCAGCCATTGGTACGTCGCGGACTGGCCCTGATCCTGTCCCCCGACCCGGGGTTCGACGTGGTCGCCGAGGCGGAGAACGGCGAGCAGGCGGTCGCCCTCGCGCACCGGCACCGGCCGCACGTCGTGGTGATGGACATCCGGATGCCGGTCCTCGACGGCGTCGCGGCGACCGAGCGGCTGTCCCGCGAGCTGCCCGAGTGTCGGGTGCTCGCGCTGAGCACCTTCGACATGGACGAGTACGTGGTCGCCGCCCTGCGCGCGGGGGCCTGCGGGTTCCTGCCCAAGGACATCTCCCCGGAGGAACTGCTCTCGGCGGTCCGTACCGTCCACACGGGCGAGGCGGCGGTGGCCCCACGCCTGCTCACCCGTCTGATCTCCTCCTACGTCACCTCGGCCCGGCCGCCGCAGCCGGCGGCACCGGCCACCGGCCTGGGCGAGCTGACGCCGCGCGAGGTCGAGGTGTGGCGCCTGCTGGCCACCGGGCTCGACAACACGGAGATCGCGGGGGCGATGGAGATCAGCGTCTCCACGGTCAAGAACTACATCACCAGCATCTTCGGCAAACTCAGCGTCCGCGACCGCGCCCAGGCGGTGATCGCGGCCTACGAGTCCGGCCTGGTCGAGGCCCGGCCGGCGGGCTGAGCCGGGGGCGGGCCGGTGACCGGCCCGCCCCCACCCCGCCGGGGGTCAGCGGCAGAAGGCCGCGTCCACGGCGTCCGCCATGTGCCGCACCGTCGCCTCGTTGTCCGGGACGGCGGTCACGGTGATGTTGACGGCGCGCCCGTCCTCGGTGACGCCGCCCCGCGACCGGAACGCCTGGGTGGTGCCGCCGTGGCCCCAGTACACGCCGCCGCACGAGAGCGGCCTGCTCTGCAGGCCCAGCCCGTAGCGGATGCCGGGGCCCAGCTCCTCGGCCGGCACGGTGGTGCGCATCTCGGCGAGCTGCGCCGGCGGCAGCAGCCGCCCGTCGAGCAGGGCCGTGTAGAAGCGGTTGAGGTCGGTGTCGGTCGAGACGACCGCGCCCGCCGCCCAGGCCACCGACGAGTCCATGTCGGTGAACTCCCGCAGCGGCCCGCCCGGTTCGCTCCGGACGTAGCCCTTGGGGTGGCGCTCGTGGATGGCGAGGTCCCCTGGGGCGGGGAAGTAGGTGTGGCGCAGCCCGATCCGGTCGATCACCCGCCGGGTGATCTCCTCACCGACGGGCCGGCCGGCGACCTTCTGGACGATCAGGCCGGCCACCAGGTAGTTGGTGTTGTTGTACTCCCACTTCGTGCCCGCCGGGAAGCGGGCCTTGCGGGCCAGCGCCATGTCGATCAGTTCGCGGGGCTCGAAGTAGCGGTACCGCACCGCGGTGAGGTCGGCCAGCGCCGGGTCCTCCAGGTACTCGGGCAAGCCGCTGGTGTGCTGGAGCAGCTGCCGGACGGTGACGGTCCGTCCGTCGAACCCGTCACCGCGCAGCAGGCCCGGCAGGTAGGTGTCGACCGGGGCGTCCAGGCGGACCTTCCCCTCGGCGACCAGCTGCAGCACGGCGACGGCGGTGAACGCCTTGGTGTTGCTGCCGATCCGGACCTGCCCGCCGACGGGCACGGCGGCGCCGGTCGCGAGGTCCCCGACGCCGGCGGTGTAGGTGCGGGTCCGGCCGTCGCGGCCCCGTACAGCGGCCAGGGCGGCCGGCAGGCCGTCGTCGCGCACCAGCGCGTCGAGGCTCCGCCGGACGGAGTCGGGCCCGGCAGCGGCGGGTGCCGGGTCGGGTTCGGAGGCGAGGGCGGCTGGCGCACCGGCCGCCGTCAGGCCGGCGACCACGGCCGCGGCCAGTGCGGCGGCCACCGCGGCTCGGCGACGGCCCGTCCCGGTCCGGCGCGTTGCGTGTTCGGTCATGAAGCGACTCCCCTGGTGGAAGGCGCCGGGAGCTCCCGGCGCCTTCCAGAGGACCATGCGGGAGCAGGGCGGTTCGTCCGCGTCCGGAAGGAGAGCCCAGGCAGGAGCGTGCTCCGGGAGGGGCCACCGCTTGGGACCGTGCTCCCGGGGACAGGCCGGGCCGGGTCCGGTCGGGTCGGGCCGCCGTGCGTGGCCTGCCGTGCGCGCCTACGACTGGTCCCAGACGTCGACGGTCAGCGTCCGGTCGGCCGGGCAGGCGGCGATCAGGTCGGGGTGCAGCTCGTGGCTCCACACCCGGACGTCGGGCCGGGCGCCGGGGATCGCGTCGCCGTCGAACAGCGGCAGTACCTCGCCCGCGCGGACGGTGAAGCGGTTGGGGTAGCCGTCGAAGGACAGCTGCTCGGCCTTCCCGCTCGCGGCGAGCTCCATGATCCAGTCCGCCCCGAAGAGCCCGGTCTCCCATGTGGCGAGGACCACACGACTGCCCGCGCCGTCCACGGCCTCGTCGGCCTGCGGGCCCGGTGCCGACACGATGATGAACCAGCCGAGCATGCGACACGCTCCCCTTCGGTCCGCTGCGGATCGGTCGAGAGCCTACGCGGGTCAGGCCGGCGGCACACCGCTTCGGCGAACCTCCCCGGGTAGGGCCCGCGAACGTGCGGCGGGGCCGGAGGAGGCCGCCGGTGGTGCGAGCCCTGCGGGCGGACCGGCCCGGCCCCGGTCACGGCCGGTCCGGGCCGGCCCGGGGCTGGAGGTCAGGGCCGGGGCAGGAGGTCAGGGCCAGGAGGTCAGGGCTTGAGGATCAGCCGGATCGGGTCGCCCTTCTTCTGCTCCAGCGCCTCCACCGCGTGGGCGGCGTCGGCCAGCGAGAAGGTGCCGCTGACGGACCGGGAGAACTCCAGCCGGCCGCCGCGCACCAGGTCGACGAGGTCGATGACGTCCTGCGGTCCGGAGCCGTAGTGGCCGCGGATCTGCTGGCGCAGGTAGCTGACGAGGGTGCCGTTGGTGACGGTCAGCGGCTTGTCGGTCAGACCGACCAGCACCAGGCGGCCGTGCTCCCCGAGCGAGGCCATCGCCTGCTCGCGCACCGGCGCGACGCCGGCGAAGTCGAACGCGGCGGCCAGCGGGCGGCCCCGGGTGGCGGCACGCAGGCGGTCGGCGAACGCGGGGTCGGCGGGGTCGAGGGCGGCGTCCGCGCCGAAGGCCAGTGCGCGTTCGCGGGCCGCGGGCAGCGGGTCGACGGCCACGATCGGGTAGGCACCGACGGCGCGGAGCAGCTGAACGCCGTGGGCACCGAGGCCGCCCACGCCCCAGACGCCGACGGCCTCGGCCGGGCGGACCGCGCCGGTGGACGTGATGGCCGCCCACGGGGTGGAGACCGCGTCCGGGACGAAGCAGGCCTGCTCGAAGGGCAGGTCGTCGGGGATGGGCACCAGGGTGGTGGCGGTGGCGAGCGCGAACTCGGCCCAGCCGCCGTCGTAGTCCACGCCGCGGGTGTAGACGACGCCGTCGCGGGTCTCGCCGGCCTGGAGCAGCACGCGGTCGCCGACCGCGGCGGTGGTGACGCCCGCACCGAGGGTGTGCACGGTACCGGCGACCTCGTGACCGAGGGTGACGGTGTCGCCCTGGAGGAAGAGCGGCTTGAGCATGCCCTGGATCAGGTGGACGTCGGACAGGCAGACACCGGCGGCCTCGACCTTGATCAGGACCTCGCCCGGGCCGGGCGAGGGCACGGGCACCTCCTGGACGGCGAAGGCTCCCTTCGCGACGTCGAGCCGGCCGGCGAGCATCGTGGCGGTCATTCCGGTTCCCTTCCACAGGGGGCGGCGGTCGGTGGGCGCGCCGCTCCGCACTTACTTGTTGTTCGACAAGCAAGTTGCACTCTACCATGGTGGTATGCCTACGCACGAAGCCCCGGCCCCGTCCGCCCGGCCGCCCCGCCCCTCCCGGCCCTCGTCCGGCGGATCCGGCGAGCCGCCCCGTCGGACCCAGGCCGAGCGCCGCGCCCGGGCCGAGGCCGCACTGCTCGCCGCCGCCGCCCGGCTGGTCGCCGAACACGGCAGCGCCGGGGTGACCCTCGCCCGGGTCGGCGAGGAGGCCGGTTTCAGCCGCGGCCTCGCCACCCACTACTTCGGCTCCAGGGCCGCACTGCTGACCCGGCTCCAGGAGGAGGCGCTCTCCGAGGCGATGGCGGCCGCGGCACCCGAGCGCAGCGGCTCCGACCCCGTCGAGGAGCTCTGCCGGTTC
The DNA here is from genome assembly GCF_042726075.1 of Kitasatospora sp. NPDC127035. Classification (NCBI taxonomy): domain Bacteria; kingdom Bacillati; phylum Actinomycetota; class Actinomycetes; order Kitasatosporales; family Streptomycetaceae; genus Kitasatospora; species Kitasatospora sp. NPDC127035. Next base: position 19,071 of record NZ_JBHXDN010000106.1, read on the forward strand.
GCCCGGGCCTGCCTGGACGGGGTGCGACGGCCGACCGACCTGGGGCGGGCGTTCGTCGTCCTGGGCGCCGAGGCCCTCGCCGGATCGTCCGAACTCACCGACGCCGTCGCACGGTTGGACGCCCGGATGCGCGGCTGGGTGGCCGGCGTGGTCCGCCAGGGCGCGGCCGACGGGCAGGTCCGGGCCGGCGTGGACCCGGACGCCTACGCGGTGGCACTGGTCGGCCTGCTCAAAGGGCTGATCGTGCAGGCCGCCGCCGCTCCCGAGTCCTTCGCGGTGGACCTCGCGGGCACGGAGGCCGAGCGGTGGATCCGCCTCGCCCTCACCGCGCCCTGACGGCCCGCCCCTCCTCGCGACCGACCGGCGGCCGAGGCGCTCCGGCTCCTCGGCACTCCGGGGCTCCGGCGCTTCGGCGCTTCGGAGTTGACGAATCTGTCCATGAAAAGGTCTTCTGTACAACGGAGTCGGCCTTCGCACCCCGCCGGTGACGGCGGCGGGGTATAGCGCCGGCCGTCGGTCCCCAACGGCATCTCCCGCCGATCGGCGGGTGCTCCTACGGTTTGCGGCAACCCCCACACCGTGACCGCAGGAGATCCCCCATGCTCAGACGACCTGTCCGGGCGGCGTGTGCCGTCCTGGCCGCCGCCGTCCTGACGTTGACGGCGCTGCAGACCAGCGCCGGCGCCGCCGCACCCCCGGCGGGCGGCCCCGCCGACACCGCCCGGGCGGCGGCGGCCTCCGCACCGGACACGCTCGGCGTGTCCGCGGCGCCGCCCGAGGTGCTGGCCGCGCTGCAGCGCGACCTCGGCCTCACCCCCGACCGGGCCAGGACCCGGCTGGCCAACGAGGCCCGGGCGGGCGCCAGGGCCGCGGCCCTGGCCCAGGGCCTGGGCGGCACCTGGGCCGGCTCGTGGGTCGACGGCCCCGACGCCGCCACCCTGACCGTCGCCACCACGCGGCCCGCCGACGCCGAGACGATCCGGGCGGCCGGCGCCAGCCCCGCCCTCGTCACCCACCCGCTCGGCACGCTGGAACGGACCCTCGCCGCACTCGACCGCGCCGCCGCGCACACCACCGCGGTCGCGGCGCCGGTACGGTTCGTCGACGTGCGCACCAACGCCGTCGTGCTCCAGGCCACCGACACGCGCGCCGCCGAGCGGCTGGTCACGGCGGCCGGCGTGGACCGGGCACTGGTCCGGGTGGAGACGGTCACCGAGACACCCCGGCCGCTCTACGACATCCGCGGCGGCGATGCCTACTACATCGGCGGCAGCAGCCGCTGCTCCGTGGGCTTCGCGATCACCCGCGGAACCACCCAGGGCTTCGCCACCGCCGGCCACTGCGGGCGTGCCGGCTCCTCCACCACCGGATCCAACCGGGCCTCCCAGGGCAGCTTCCAGGCCTCGGTCTTCCCCGGCAACGACATGGCGTGGGTCGCCGCCAACAGCAGCTGGACCGCCACCCCGTACGTGAGCGGTGCCGGCGGGAACGTCCAGGTGACCGGCTCGGTGCTGCAGCCCGTCGGCTCCTCCGTCTGCCGGTCCGGCTCCACCACCGGCTGGCACTGCGGGACCATCCAGCAGCACAACACCAGCGTCACCTACGCCGAGGGGACCGTCTCCGGGGTCACCCGCACCAGCGTGTGCGCCGAACCCGGGGACTCCGGCGGCTCGTTCATCTCCGGCAGCCAGGCTCAGGGCGTCACCTCCGGAGGCTCCGGCAACTGCTCGCAGGGCGGCACCACCTACTTCCAGCCCGTCAACCCCATCCTCCAGGGCTACGGACTCACCCTGAAGACCGACTCCCAGGGACCGGGCCCCGGCCCCGGTCCCGGCCCCGGTCCCGGCACCCCCGGCGGCACCTGGGCGGCGGGCACCGTCTACCAGGCCGGCGCCACCGTCACCTACGGCGGCGGCACCTACCGCTGCCTCCAGGGCCACCAGGCCCAGCCCGGCTGGGAGCCGCCCAACACCCCCGCGCTCTGGCAGAGCGCCTGATCCCGCACCGCACCGACTCCCGCGTGCGCCGTGGTCCGCCGCGGGGGGGGCCCCCGCGCCCCCGCGGGGGCCCCCGCGGCCCGGCTGCTGGTCGGGCCGGGCGCAGTCTATGCAACCCTTACCC
>NZ_JBHXDN010000107.1:0-20480 GCF_042726075.1 Kitasatospora sp. NPDC127035
TTGGTCGACTCCTGGCCGGTCGAACACGCGGTGGTCAGACCGAGAGCGAGCAGCAGACCCGCCGCGGCGACGGTACGGCTGGTGGAACGGAACATGGGGAGCTCCTTCGAGACCGCACGCGCCGATGGAAGCGGAGCGGGTGCGGTGGTGCGCAGGTAGGTGGGGGCCCAAGGCGGCGGACCGCGAGGTGGAGAGACCTTGGCTTATTCGGTTCGACTCGCACACGGTAGAGGGTGAATCAAACGTAATTAACCAGAAACGAACAGGTTCAAACGCGGTGGGGATATGACACCTCTGTTTCGGAATCCACGTCAAGGGCGTTTCGGCGTCGAGACCACCTTGTAACGTGCGGCGCGTCGCTCGCGTGGAAGCCCCCGCCCCCTCGCTCCCGCCCGTCGGTCCCGGGCGGCGTGCGGGCGTGGGAAGCGGTGCCGGATGCGTAACGGTTCGATAAACCCGCGGGACGACCAGGGCTCGTACTCCTCGTACTCAAGCGACCTGCGCGCGGACCGGCGCGTGCCCGGCGCGTGTCCGGACCGGAGACTGAGGAGAACAGTGAGAGAGCCCGCATCGTCCTGGAGCGCCTTCCTGCCCCGCGGCGAACAGCCCCGGCCAGGCGACTCGGCGGACGCCTCCCGAACGGAGAGCGAGCGGGCGGACCCTGGGTGGCTCGGGCCCCGGGCGGTGGACCGGGAACCGACGATCGTCGTCCACCGTGCGCCCGCCACCGCCCGCGCCGCGCCACAGCCCCCGCCGGCCGTCCGCGACGCTGCGGCGCGTCGCGGGCGGTCCCGTCGGGGGCTGTGGTGGACGGTGGCGGTCTCGGCCACGGCCCTGGTGGGCGGCACCGCAGCCGCCGTTCAGTACGAGGGCCCGGAGGGCGAGGGCGTCCGTCCGGAGGTCACCTACACGGTGGGCGCGTCGGCCCGGCCGGTCACGCCGACGACCGGGGCCCCCACCGGCGCGGCCGTCCATCCCGCCGGCACTCTCCCGTCCGTATGGCCGTCGACGCCGAAGGGCGGGCGCCCCGCCACGCCGACGACCGGCCCCGTCACGGCGAGGCCGAGCCCCGTCCGGGTGTCCCCGCCGGTCTCCGGTGCGCCCGCCGTCGGCGTGAGCGGCCCGCCGCCGACGGAACGCGTCGAGCCCGGGGACTCCGTCTCGCGGAGGGCGTCCGAGCGTGCCGAGGCGGCCGGGCCGTCGCCGGCCCCGGGCACCGGCGAGGCCGGGCGGCCGTCTCCCGAGCCACCCGCGGGCCGACCGGGCGATGCCGCGGCGGCCGGCGCGAGCGGACCTCCCGTGGAGTCGGGGCCGTCGCCGACCCCGGCCGCCGCGGAGACCGGCAGACCCAGCTCGGCGGCCCCGAGCACCGGCGAGACGGGCAGGCCCACCTCGCCCGCGGCCGACGGCCCGGGCGGCTGACACCGCCGCCGAACAGTGCCGCTGCCGCCTCCGCCCCCGCACGGCCGGCGGTCGGCGCAGGAGGGACCGGCGGGTCGGGACGACCCGGAAGGGGGTGTGGATGTGGAGGCAGGGCCGGGCTCAGGAGGTCAGGAGGTGAGGTCGAGGACGAGCTTTCCGCGGGTGCGACCGGTCTCCCCGCGGGCCTGCGCCTTCGCGGCGTCCTCCAGGGCGAAGACCTCCTCGACCTCGACCGCGATCGCCCCGGCGTCGATGAGCTGCGCGAGCAGGGCCAGGGCCGCGCCGTCCGGCTCGACCAGGAAGGCGCTGACCCGCACGCCCAGGGCGGAGGCGGCGGACTGCAGTCCGGCGGAGACCCCGGAAGGGACGGCAACGAGCAGACCGCCGGGGCGCAACGTCTCCAGGGAGCGGGTGCTGGTGTGGTCGTGGTCGTCGCCGATCAGGTCGAGGACGACGTCGACGTCGCCGACCACGTCCTCGAACCGGACGGAGGTGTAGTCGACGAGCCGGTCCGCCCCGAGCCCGGTGAGCCAGTCGTGCCGGCCGCTGCGGGCGGTGCCGGTCACGTGGGCGCCCAGGTGCCTGGCGATCTGGACGGCGAAGTGTCCGACCCCGCCGCCGGCGGCGTGGACCAGGACGTGCTGGCCGGACCGGACCCCCGCGGTGTCGACCAGGGCCTGCCAGGCCGTGAGGGCGGCCAGCGGGACGGCTGCGGCCTGGACGTGGTCGAGGCTCTCGGGCTTGCGGGCGAACTGGCGCGCCGGTGCCGTGACGAACTCGGCGTATCCGCCGGCCGCTCGGGGGAACCACGGCATCCCGTAGACCTCGTCACCGGGCTTGAGGGTGCTCACCCCGAAGCCCACCTCCTCGACCACGCCGGAGACGTCCCAGCCGAGGACGAACGGGGGATCGCCCAGCACGCCGGCCATCCCCCCGCCGGAGCGGGTCTTCCAGTCCACCGGGTTGATCCCGGCGGCGTGCACCCGGACGAGGACCTCCGTCGGCAGGGGGACGGGCCGAGGGACCTGCTCGACCTTCAGGACCTCCGGGCCGCCGAAGCGGTCCAGGAGCACTGCGCGCATCGTGTTCAGGGACATGGTGGACTCCCGGTCAGACGTGGCGGGAGGCGTCCGACGGCCTCGTCGCCCGATGCTCCCGACGGTATCCAGAGGCATATGGTTACCCGCAAGGACTACTACTTCCTTCTGGGAAGTCCGCAGGTGAGGAGCGGTACGGATGATCGAGTGCGCGACGGGCCGGCACGACCGGCACGACGTCTACGCGGCCCAGTGCCCGTGCCGGGCGATGCTCGACCTGCTGGCCAACAAGTGGTCCGCCCTGGCCATCGGTGCGCTCGAAGACGGCCCCCGGCGCTTCGGCGAACTCCAGCGGCGCCTGCAGGGCGTCAGCCCCAAGGTGCTCACCCAGACCCTGCGCCGCCTGGAGGAGGCGGCGCTGCTGACCCGGACCGTCTACCCGGCGGTGCCCCTGCACGTGGAGTACGCCCTCACGGAGCTCGGTCACAGCGCGGCCGTCCCGCTCGGCCTCCTGCGGGCGTGGGTCGAGGAGAGGATCGACGGCACCGAAACCCGCCCGCCGGTGTCGGCGTAGCCGCATCCGTAACGAATTCGCATACCTGCGGGACCGACGGGTCCGCCCCGCCTCCTTAACCGGCAGGCACCGAGACGGTGCCGGAACTCCTCCTCGCCGGAAGGTGACCACGTGTCCACCCCCCGCAGTCTGATCCTCGCGGGTGCCACCGCACTCGTCCTGTCGACCGTCCCGGTCGGTGTGGCAGGCGCCGCCCCCGGTGCCGCGTCGGCCGGTCCGTCGGCCCCGGCCCCGCACCTCGACGTCCCGCTGGAGCGGGGTCTGGAGCCGTCGGTGGCAGGGGTCCCTCGGGACTTCGAAGTGGGCGGGGCGGCCAAGGAGTTCCGGTACACCGTCACCAACCCGACGGCCCACGACTTCGTGGCCTTCGCCCTGCTGAAGTTCAAGAACGAGGCAGGCGACCTCCGGGCGGCCGACCTCAAGGTCGAGTACCGGATTCCCGGAGGCACCGACTGGCTCCCCGGCTCGCTCGCCCCGGGTGGCGAAGGAACCGACGGCAGCGTCCTGGTGGTGCTCGGGGCCAAGGAGGGCGACGGCGTCTCCGACGACGCGCTCCTGGCGGTGCGGAAGGGGCGGACCCTCGTCCTGACGGTGCGGACCTCGTTCTCGGCCGGGGCGCCGACCGGCAAGGCCGGTGTCGCGCCGGTCACCTTCGCTGCGCGGCTGGACGACCGGACCGGGCTGCCGGTGGACGAGGGCAGCTTCGGCTGCGCGTGCGCGGTGGGCTGCGCCGGTTTCAGGATCAAGAAGCCGGCCCCTCCTGCCCCAACCCCCACCGCGACCCCGACGCGGACCGCCTCGCCGACGCCTACGGCCACCGCGACGCGCACGGCTTCGCCGACGCCCACGGCCACCCCGACACGCACGGCTTCGCCGGTCCCCACGGCGACCCCGACGCCCACGGCCTCGCCGGTACCCACGGCCACTCCGACGGTGGCGCCGACCGCGACCCCGACCCCGACACCCACGGTTGTGCCGACGCCCACGGCCACGGCCACCCCGACGGCGACCCCGACCCCGACGCCCACGGTCACTCCGACGCCTACGGCCACCCCGACCTCGTCGGCGACCGTCACACCCGTCGCGGTTCCCACCCCCACGACCACCCCCACCCCCACGACCACCCCCACCCCCACGCCCACGCCCACGCCCACCGCCACGCCGACACAGGCCAACACCCCCACCGCGTCCCCCACGCCCACGGCCACCCCGACGCGTGCCGCTGCGCCGGCACCCACCAGCCCGGCACCCTCGGTCGTCGCCAACCGCCCCACGACCTCGGCGGTGCCGTCGACCGCTGCCACCACCGAGGACGACGGGCCGGTGCCCCTGTCCTTCCCGATGGACACCCCGACCAGCGCGCCACTGAAGATCCAGCCGGTGGCGGTCGCCAGGGCGACCAGTGCGGCCGACGCCCTGGAGCGGAGCCTGGCCCGGACCGGCGGCGGTGACCAGGGGGTGGTGATCGCCGGAGCCGGGGTCGCTCTGCTGGGCGCCGGAACCGGTGCCCTCGTTCTCCTGCGGCGGCGCCGGGCGGCGCGGCACGGGTGACGTGCGCGGCGGGGGGTGGGCCCCGAGTGAGGCCCGCCCCCCGCCTTGCCCGTGCCCGGTACGGGCGGTCGGCGGCAACCGTGAAGTCCCGTACGAGGCCGGCCGTTCGGCGGACGACGACACGCATGGACGTGCCCGGCGTCAGCCCGCTGTGGATCCCGGGCCGTCGGACGAGGACCCCGGAGTCGAGGGCGTCGCGGGGTGGCTCGGCGAGGGAGACGGTCGGACGATCACGGGGGGTTCGGTCGACGCTCCGGGCGCGGGGGCGGTCGGTCGGACGATCACGGGGGGTCCGGTCGACGCTCCGGGCGCGGGGGCGGTCGGCCGGACGATCACGGGAGGTTCGGTCGACGCTCCGGGACCGGGGGCGGTCGGCCGGACGGTCTGCGAATCCGCGGACGGCCTGCGCGGCCCGGTGGGGTTCGGCGCGGGGGAGGTCCGCACCGCCGCCGGGGCTTCGGCCGGCCCTTTCGGAGTCGGCCCGGCTGCGGAGCCGGCCCCGGCGGTGGGCGTGCCGGAGAGCGCCGGGAGCTGCGCGGTGGAGGAGGGGCGGGGGACGGCGGGAACCGGCGGTCGGGACGAGGCCGGTAGTCCGTTCTCGGACGGCGGAGAGCCGGACGGGGTGGCCGAGGTGGTCTCGCCCGCCCCCTCGGCGCGGCCCACCGCGGGCGGGGGCGACTGCGGAGCGGCGGGCGGCGGGACATCTGCGGCGGTCGCCTTCGGCCGGGGCGAACCGTCGGCGGGGTTCCCGTGCAGCAGGGCCGCGGTGCCCCCGATGAGCGCACTCGCCGAGAGCGCCAGCGTCCACCACACGGCGCCGCGCGCACGCCACCGCGGGCCGGTGGGGCCGACGGAACCGCCCGCCGCCGGGGACAGGGAACGCACGGCGAGCGGAGCCACGGCTCCGCGGTGGATCACGACGGCGGTCTCCTGCTCCGGTCGGACGACCGGAATCTCCACCGTCGGGGCTTCGGAGGAACAGGAACCGCAGAACGGGGCGAGCTGCTCGACCGAGGGCACCCGGCCGTCCGGCCAGGTGCCGGGGGAGGCCTGGAGAGCGGCGACGTAGCGGCACGTCCGGCCGGCGATGGCGGCGGCTCCGGCGCGCCAGGCGTGGTCGGGGTCGACCTGATCGGTGGCGGTCGCGGTGGCGGCCGTGTCCGCGGCGGGGATCTGTCGTCGCCCGGCGGCCCGGACCATGGCCCACAGAATCTCCCGCCGGCAGGTCTCGGGCACGGAGGCGAGGGCCGGTCCGGCCGGTCTCTGCGAGGCGTCGTGCACTGCCGCCGGCTCGACGGCTCCCGTACCGGCGAGGCGTGGTTCGGAAGGCGCGGCGCCGACTCGCGCTCCGGGAACCGGCCGGTCCTCTCCGTGGAAGCTCTGAAACAGACCGGCCGTCCGCGCGACCTCGGTGGAGGGGGTGCGGCCGTCCTCACCCGGAGGGGAACCGGCGTCCGGCCCGTCCGGTGGCGGCACGTCGCCGCGGCGCCTGAAGGAGCTCCAGGACGTTGACGGCTCTCTCATCGTTCTCCCTTGTGTGGGCTTGGTGGGCAGCGGTCCGTGGGCGAAGGTCGGCAGTGGGGGGAGGACCGCGATGGGAGAGGGAGGGCGGTGCCTGCGGCAGGGTGACGGCCGGAGTCCTTCCGGGCGTCACCCTGCCGCAGGGGCCGAGCGGTAAGGCCGTACGGCCGGCCACCACGTCGCCGACCGCCCGGCCGGGTCTTCCCGTCATGCGGTTTCCTCGTGGGTCATCGCGGTTGCGGGTTCCGGGGCGGACGCCCGGCGGTGGGCTGTGCCGGAGCGGCGTGGCCCCCGGTGGCGTCGGCGGAGCCCGGGGTTCGAGGGCCTCCGTCGCCGATCACGCTCATCCGGTGGCGGACCGCGCGTACGACGGGGGTGGACTCCGGGTCCGGGACGACGGTCAGCAGCATTGCCAGGAGGGCGGCGCCGACGGCGGCCGCCTCGGCATCGGGGACCTCCCGCCAGGAGGCGGCCGCCTGACGTGCACCGAAGCGGGCCGGCCGGCTCGCAGGACCTTCGCGCCGCGCCCACTCGCCGGCGATCAGCGTCCAGAGTTCTGCCGCGAACCGGGCGTCTCCGGACAGCCAGGCCAGGTCGGCGCGGACCTGGGCCACGGTGAGGGTGAAGTGGTGGCGGGGGCCGAACGACGCCGCCACGGTGACGAGCAGGCTGTCCACCCGCCGGACGGCCAGGACGAAGTCGTGGCTCCGTGCCGCGTTGACGACCTCCACCAGGGCACGGCGGTGCTCGGCGGGCAGGCAGCTGTCCGCAGCTGCTCCCACGATGCTCCCGCCGGTGGTGCACGGGGGTGGTGGAGCCGGGTGGGGGAAGCGCAGGCCGCACCGTCCGCCGGGGCCGATGTGCAGTCGAAGCCGTTGCTCGTCCCGGTCGTCCCGGTCGTACTGGTTGTTCTGCTGGTCCTGCTCGTCCCCGTTCTGCCGGGCGGCGGCCCGGTCGGTGACGACGAGCCTGAGCCCGGATGCCACCGGGCCCGGCTCGGAGGGACGGCCACCCGTTGGGCCACCCGGCGGGCCGTCCGGGGCCACGCATCGGCCGAGGACGACGGCGCCCGGCTCGCCCGGTGTCCTGTGGACGGTCACGACGCCCCGTTCCCGTAGGCCGGGACGAGGACGGCCGCTCCGGTGCGCGGGGCGGGGCTCTGGGGCCCGGACGGCATCGGGGCCTCGGGGGCCCCGGCGTCGTACGCCGGCCGGGGCGAGTGGCGGAAGGGCGACATGGGGGTGGCTCTCCTTCGGTGCGCGGTTGCTCCGGTCCCGCTCCGCCGGGGGTCCTGTGGGGCCGACCGGGAGGGCGGGATCATGAAGGAGGAGCGCCGACTCCCCATGGCGGGCCTGCGCCGTTACCGAACAGTTGTGATCGATCGCCGCGGGGGAGTGCACCGGGGGAAGCGCACAGCGGGGTAAGCGCAGAGCGGGGTGAGAGCACAGCGGCCAGGGGGGTGCCCGACCGTCCGATCGTGATTGCAGTTCGGTCGCAATGATGCGACGAGATGGCCTGCATGTTGCGATTGTGTTGACACTTGCCCGTAGGCGAGTCAGGCTACCCCCTAATATGTTGATTTCCGTGTAAGAGTGTCGCTTGCTGTTCGGTTCGGATTGAGGTTTCTCCGGCTGGACCTGGGCGCGGCACCGGGCGGATGGCATCAAGGAACCCTGCATGAGAAGAGTGGGATCCGTTTTCGCGGGCCTTCTTGGCCTGCTCCTGTCAGTCGTGGTCTGGGCGCCGGCCGCGCAGGCCGCGCCCGTCACCACCTCTCCCGGGACCCAGTTCCCGGACACCGGAGGCGAGGGGGTACAGGCCCACGGCGGCGGCGTGATCAAAGTGGGCGAGTACTACTACTGGTTCGGTGAGGACCGCGGCGAGGACAACAAGTTCCGTTACGTGTCGGCCTACCGTTCCAAGGACCTGAAGGCGTGGGAGCCCCGGGGGCACGTGCTCACCCAGGAGTCCTCCCCGGAGCTGGCCACGGCGCTGATCGAGCGGCCGAAGGTCCTCTACAACGAGAAGACCGGCCAGTTCGTGATGTGGATGCACAAGGAGAACGACGACTCCTACGCCGAGGCCCGGGCGGCGGTGGCGGTCTCGTCCACGGTGGACGGCCAGTACGAGTGGAAGGGGTCGTTCCGACCGAAGGACGCGTCGGGCGCCGAGCACATGTCGCGTGACATCACCGTGTTCGAGGACCGGGCCGCGGGCAAGGCGTACATGATCTCCTCCGCGAACAACAACGCCGACCTGCACATCTACGAGCTCACCGACGACTACACCCGGGTGAAGGACCTGGTGGCGAACCCCTGGCCGGGAGCCCACCGGGAGTCCCCCGCCCTGTTCCGGCGCGGTGGCGTGTACTTCATGCTCACCTCCGGGACCAGCTACTGGGACCCCAACCAGCAGAAGTACGCCACCGCTCCGAGCCCCACCGGGCCGTGGACGCCGATGAGGGACGTCGGCAACAGCAACGGCCACCACTCGCAGACCACGTTCGTGCTGCCGGTGGAGGGCAGCGAGACCACGTCCTACCTCTACATGGGCGACCGCTGGGCGGGCGTGTGGTCCGACCCGAAGCGGGTCAACGACTCCACCTACGTGTGGCTTCCGCTGGAGTTCCCGGACCCCACGACGATGACCCTCCCGTGGTACACCGACGTCTCGATCGACACGGCGACGGGCCGGATCCGCGGCGTGGGCGGTGACCCGCTCAACACCATGGCCAACACGGGCAGCGGGCAGTGTGCGACCGTTCCGGGCAGTGTCTCCGACAACGGCGTGGTGGTGGTCCAGGGTGCCTGCGACAGCGGACTGAACAGCCAGTGGCGCTTCACCGACAACAGCAACGGCTACGTCCGGGTGCTCGCCCAGCACAGCGGCAAGTGTCTCGACGTCTCGGACAAGTCGGTCGCGAACGGGGCCGAGGTCAAGCAGTACGACTGCGGCTCCGGTGACAACCAGCGCTGGCGCTTCGAGAGCCTCGCCGACGGCCACGTCCGCATCGTCGCGAAGCACAGCAACAAGTGCCTCGACAGCAAGGACGGATCCACGCAGGCCGGCGCCCATCTGGTCCAGACGGACTGCGGCACCGGTGCAGGCCAGTCCTGGAAGGTCGCCAAGGTCGGCGCACCGACGGACCCGACCGGCCCGACGGACCCGACCGACCCGACGAACCCGCCCGGCGGTGGCACCCCCGGCAAGGTGGACCAGCAGATCAGCACCTCGGTCAGTGCCGGCGTGCTCACCATGACGGCCGCGACCGACGCCGTCCGGCTCCCCCCGGTCGCCTTCGGAGCGGGCGGCGCGTCGACCGGCACCCTGAACCCGGCGATCGTCAAGGACTTCCGCGGCGGCGCGGCGGGCTGGTCGCTCACCGGCAAGGTCACCGACTTCACCGGGCCGCGCGGCCGGATCGAGGCCGCACGACTGAGCTGGACCCCGACCTGTGCCACCAAGGCCGAGAGCCCGAGCACCTGCCAGGCCGGCAGCCCCGGAGTCATCGGCACGGACGGTGCGACGCTGGCGTCCGCCCCCGACGGCGCCCTGACCGGTGGAGAGTTCACCGCCGGTGCCACCGTCTCCCTGGACGTTCCGAAGTTCACCCCCGTCGGTGACTACGCCGGAACGCTGACCCTCACCCTCCTCTGATCGCGCTCCGCGTGCCGGAAGCCCCGGCGTCCGGCACGCGGTGCTCACGAAAGCTGACGAGCCATGCGCAGAGCACCCGTCGTCACCCTCCTCCTCGCCGTCCTGACGGCGCTGTCCCCTCTCCAGGCGCGGGCCGCGGACAACGGCGAGTGGTCGGTCGAGCCGGCCGACTCCGAGATCACGCCGCGCACGGCCTTCGAGCTCTCGGCGCGGCCCGGTACGACGTTCGCCGATCGCGCCGTCCTCACCAACACCACGGCCGGCCCGCTGACCCTGCGCCTCCACGTCGCCGACGCCTACAACACGCCGCGCGACGGCGGCCTGGCGGTGCGCGGCCTCGAGGAGACCCAGCGCGACGTCGGCACCTGGGGGCAACCCGAGAAGGACGTCGTGACGGTGCCGGCCCACTCCGCGGTGACGGTCGGCTTCACCCTGACCGTTCCCGGTAGCGCCTCGCCCGGTGACCACGTCGGTGCCCTCGTGGCCGTCGACGACCGGGTGCAGCCGGGCGCCGGCTCCTACATCGGTGTCCGGCGCGGCGTCGGAGCACGGATCTACCTGCGCGTCGAAGGACCGCAGATGCCGGCACTGGCGGTCGAGGACCTGCGTCTCACCGCGGAGAACCCGCGCATCCCGTGGACCGGCGACAGCAGCACCACCGTGTCCTACACGCTGCACAACACCGGGAACGTGAAGCTCGCCCCCCGGGCCTCCCTCCACGTCGGGGGAGTGTTCGCCGGGGTGCCCACGACCAGGCAGCTGACGAACGTGCCGGCCGAACTGTTCCCCGGCGAGAAGGTGCAGGTGACGGAGTCCTGGCCGGGGGCGCCCACGGGCTGGGGCGACGTCACGGTCACGGCGACGGCGAACGGGGTCGGTGCCACCGGATCCGACGACTTCCTCGAAGTGCCGTGGATCCTCGCCGGACTCCTGACCTCCCTCGCCGCGGGGTTCACCGTCCTGCTGGTCAGGCGCCGCAGGCGTGCGGCCGCCCGTGGACGGGCGTCGGGCGCACCCGCACCCGTGTGAGCCCTCCGTCGGTCGCCCGGCTCCGCCGCCGGGCCGCGAACAGTCGTGCCGAGACGGCGAGCCGAGACGGACATCCGTCACGGAGGGTTGTGAAGGCGAAGGACAGCGCGACCCCCGGGCCTGTTTCGGGGCTCCCGTCCGCTGCTCCTTGCCAGCGCAGTGACAAAGCAGGATAAATGGTGACTATGAACCCTCGTGTGGGCGGTAGCCACGGGAGCCGCCCGGCCGGCGCCCGTACCGGCGGCGGAGCCGGTGAGCCCGGGACCGCCGCCCGCGGGCGGCGCGCGGAGGACGGCGGCGAGGCACGGGGCGATCCCGCTCCGGAGCCCCCGCTGCCGGGCAGGGCGGCCGACCGCAGCTTCGCCCGGGAGGTCTTCCTCCTCCAGCTCGTGATGGTGGTGCTCCTGGTCGCCGCCGCCGTGGCGGCCCTCGTGGTGCAGCAACAGCGCGCCACCCTGACCGACGCCCGGCACCGCACCCTCGCCGCCGCCCAGTCCTTCGCCCACGCGCCGGGGCTCCTGGAAGCCCTGCAGGGCGACACCCCCACCGCGACGCTCCAGCCACTGGCCGAGGAGGCCCGGACGGCCGCCGGCATCGACGCGCTCATCGTGTACCGGCTCGACGGCACCACCCTCACGCACAGCGACACCTCGCAGCTCGGCAAGCACGTCATCGGCCCCTACGCGGAGGCCGCCGAGGGCAGGGCCTTCACCAGCACCTTCGACGGTGCGCTGGGCCGCTCGGTGGTGTCGGCCGTCCCCGTCAAGGACGCGGCCGGCAACGTGGTGGCCATCGTCTCCGCCCCCGTCACGGTCGAGTCCGTACAGAACTCGGTGGACCGCCAGCTGCCCGTCCTCCTGATCGGGGCGACGGCCGCCGCCGCCCTCGCGGCCGGCTGCGCCGCCCTGGTGAGCCGGCGGCTGCGACGCCAGACGCGGGGCCTCGGCCCGGCCGCGATGACCCGGATGTACGAACACCACGACGCCGTCCTGCACTCGGTGCGCGAGGGCGTCCTGATCACCGACGACAGCGGCCGCCTGCTCCTGGCCAACGACGAGGCCCGCCGCCTCCTCGACCTCCCCGCCGACGCCGAGGGGCGCCGCGTCGACACCCTCGGGCTCGACACCGACACCGCCGAGTTCCTCACCTCGGACCGGACCGCCGACGACGAGGTCCACCGGGCGGCGGACCGTCTGCTCTCCCTCAACAAGCGGCCCACCGCACCCACCGGAGTGCACGGCACCAGCGTGGTCACCCTGCGCGACACCACCGAGCTGCGCGTGCTGGCGGGGAGGGCGGAGCTGGCCAGGGAGCGGTTGAGACTCCTCTACGACGCCGGGATGCGGATCGGTTCGACGCTCGACGTGGTGCGGACCGCCGAGGAACTGGCGGAGGCGGCCGTCCCGGGCTTCGCCGACATCGCCACCGTCGAGCTGCAGGACCCGGTGCTGCACGGCGACGCCCCGGACGGGGCCACCACCGAGCTGCGCCGCAGCGCCGTCGCCGGACTCGCGGAGGACCACCCGCTCTACCCCGTCGGGCGGCTGATCGACTTCGCGCCGGGCACACCCATGGCGGCGAGCGTGCGTGACGGCCGGGCCGTCATCGAGCCCGACCTGGTGGCCACCACGGGCTGGCGGACCCAGGACCTCGAACGCGCCCGGCAGATCCTCGACTACGGGATCCACTCGCTGATGGTGGTCCCGCTCCAGGCCCGCGGCGTGACGCTGGGGCTGGTGAACTTCTGGCGCACGCAGAACTCCCCGCCGTTCGACGACGAGGACCTCGCCTTCGCCCGGGAGGTCGGCGGGCGGGCCGCCGTCTGCATCGACAACGCCCGGCGCTACAGCCGCGAGCACACGATGGCGGCGACCCTCCAGCGCAGCCTGATGCCCCGGGAACTGCCGGACCAGGAGGCCCTGGACGTGGCCCACCGGTACCTGCCCGCGCAGGCGGGCGTGGGGGGCGACTGGTTCGACGTGATCCCCCTGCCGGGCGCCAGGGTCGCCCTGGTGGTCGGCGACGTGGTCGGCCACGGGCTGCACGCCGCCGTCACCATGGGCCGGCTCCGCATCGCCGTCCACAACTTCTCGGCCCTGGACCTCCCGCCGGACGAACTGCTCGGCCACCTGGACGACTTGGTGGCCCGCATCGACGGCGAGGAGGGCGACGGCCCCGACAGCTCCCAGGTGATGACGGGAGCCACCTGCTTCTACGCCGTCTACGACGCGGTCGGCGGGCGGGTCAGCGCCGCCACCGCCGGCCACCTCCCGATGGCGGTGGCCCACCCCGACGGCACCGTCGAGTTCGTGCGCCCGCCCGTCTCCCCTCCGCTGGGCCTCGGCGCCGGCATGCCCGTCGAGGCCGTCGAACTAGCCGTGCCCGAGGGCTCCCGACTGGTCCTCTACACCGACGGCCTGCTCGCGGCCCGGGACCGTGACGTGGACGCCGCCATGAGCGCGCTGGACGACGTGCTCGGCGGGCCGGTCCGCCCTCCGGAGGAGACCTGCGACAGCGTGATCGAGTCGATGCTGCTCGCGCGGCCCGTCGACGACGTCGCCCTCGTGGTGGCGCGGACCCGGCTCCTGGCCCGGGACCGCGTCGCCGAATGGGACGTACCGAGCGATCCCGAGGCCGTGGGCCCGGTGCGCAGGGCCTGTGCCCGCCGACTGGCCGACTGGGGCCTGGAGCACATCGGCTTCGGCACCGAGCTCATCCTCAGCGAACTGATCACCAACGCCGTGCGGTACGGCGCGGAGCCCATCCACGTCCGGCTGCTCCTCACCGAGACCCTGGTCTGCGAGGTCTCCGACGGGAGCAGCACCGCCCCGCACATCCGCCGGGCGGCGGACACCGACGAGGGCGGCCGCGGGCTGTTCCTCGTCGCCCGCTACGCCGAGCGCTGGGGGACCCGCTACTCGCCGAGGGGTAAGACCATCTGGACCTCCCAGTCGCTGACCGGAGGTGGGCCGGCCGAGGAGCTCTCGGAGGACGACCTGCTCGGCCAGTGGGACGACCTGGCGATCTGACCGTTACGGAGCGTGACGACCCCGGGCTCCTCCGCCCGTGGCGGACGGGGCGGACGAGCCCGGGGCGTCCGAGTAGGCTCGAAAGCGCGCACATCGCGTCACCGCTGAACCCCCGAGGAGGGGTCGTGGCCCGAGTACCCCGCCGCGTTCACGTGCTCGCCGTCTGCGGCTGCCTGGCGGCGCTCGGCCTCGCCGGCTGCGGCGGGGACGGCGACCGGGCACCGGTGGAGCCGGGCCTGTCCGTCTCGGCCCGGGACGCGGGCGGGATGGACGCACTGGTCGGGCGGCCCGGGCGGAGGGCAGGCTCAACGCCACCACGCTGCTGCGGCACTGGGCGAACTACGGCGGCCTGGTCGACGGCTTCACCGCGAAGTACGGGATCGAGGTCGTCGTCGACAACCCCTTGGGCTCCAGCCAGGAGGAGATCGAGGACATCAAGCGCTACCGGGGCCAGGACCGTGCGCCCGGCGTGCTCGACCCTCGGCGACACCTTCGCCCAGTCCGCGGCGAGGGAGGGTCTGCTGGCCACGTGCAAGCCCGAGGCGTTCGGAAGGATCCCGGCCGAGCAGAAGGACGCCGCCGGCCGCTGGTACAACAGCTACGGCGGCTACGTGGCGATCGGTTGCGACGCGAACCGGGTCCGGACCTGCCCGGCGTCGTTCGCCGATCTGCTCAAGCCCGAGTACGAGGGCATGGTCGCGTTGAACGGCAACCCCACCACAGCCGGGTCGGCCTTCGCCGGGGTGTTCGCGGCGGCCCTCGCGAACGGGGGCTCGTTCGACGACATCGCTCCGGGTGTCGACTTCTTCGCCAGGCTCGATGCCGCGGGCAACTACAACCGGGCCAACCCCAACCCGGCCGCGATCGCCCGCGGCGAGACGCCCATCAGCATCGAGTGGGACTTCCTCAACCTCTCGCACACCGAGGAGCTCGCCGGGACCGGCGTCGACTGGCGGGTGGCCATCCCGTTCGACGGCAGCTTCTCGCAGTACTACGCCCAGGCCATCAACAAGGACGCCCCGCATCCGGCCGCCGCCCGCCTCTGGGCGGAGTACCTGGCGAGCCCGGAGGGCCAGAACCTGCGGCTCGTCGACTACGCGCGCCCCGTGCTGATGGAGAACATGGCGAAGAACGGCACCCTCGACAAGTCCCTCGCCTCGAAGCTGCCGACGGTCGAGGGCACGCCCGCCTTCCCCTCGGAGGCCCAGCTGAACACGGCGCTGCAGTACGTCCGGCAGAACTGGGCCAAGGACGTCCCCGCCGGGTGACGCCGGCCCGCCAGGGACTCCGTGGTGTCGGGCGGTCGTGCTCCGACATCGCCGGCCGGTGCCTTCGGCCGATCGCCCCGGTACCCCGTAGCCCCGTTACCCCGTAGCCACGGAACGGTCGTCGACGGCGGCCGGCGCACCCGGAGCTGACGTCGCGTCAACCGTTCTGCGGCGCCTGCCCGGACCGGCACCGCGGCCCTGCCGCCGACTGTTCGAGGGCCGCTCTGGTCCGGGCGCCGTACATCGTGTGCGCGCGTTCGTCGCCCCGGATACCGGCGGACTGCTGGAAGGTGGCGAGGACCCGCTCGGTGGCGGGGTCGAATCGGCCGCGCTCGAACGCCGAATCGCCGGGTGCACATCCGGCCTTCACCAGCAGCTTCTGCAGCCGGACCACCTCGGGCCCGCTGTCGCCCCGCCGGAGCGAGCGCACCGGTGAGGACTCCGTCGCCGAGGGCGAGGGGGACGGCGGTGCGGCGGGCGGGGCGGAGGGCGTCGTCGAGGGCGCGACGGACGGCGCGGCGGAGGAGGGCTGGGCGGACGGCGTGCTCGGCGGACCGGGCGTGTCGAGACCGCTCGGCAGGGCCGGTGCGGTGGTCGCGGACGGCGACGGGCCGGCTGACGGGCCGGCGGACGCGCCGGTGTTCGCGGTGGGTGACGCGGACCCGGTCCTGGTCCTGCGCGGGCTCGGCGTCCGTGTGGCCGGCGGTGATTCGGGCGCGGGTGGAAGCGGTTCGACCTTCGTCACCGTCGGCCCCGGTGCGAGGTCGTCGGCGGCGGCCGGAGTCCGGTCGGCCGTCGGCGGCCCGGTGACGTGACCTGCCCGGGTGTCGGCCATCGCCAGCCCGAGCGCCAGCGCGACCGTTCCCACACCGGCGGCGCCGACGGCGATCCGGCGGCGGAGGGCCGTGTGCCGGGACGGCCTGCCGGCACGACGGTGGGCACGGCCGATGTCGATCTCGCTCGGCTCCGGAGAAGGCGCCGGCTTCTGGAGGTCGGGCGGGAGGTCGGGCGGGAGGTCTGGTGCGGGGTCGGGCGAGGTGGCGGAAACGGCGACAGGCACGGGCTCCGGCCGCGCGTCGGCAGCGGGCCGGAAGGCCGCCAGCAGGCCGTTTCGCAGGTGGTCGCTCTCCCAACGGTGGATTGCCCGCAGATCGGCCAACGCCCCGCGGCAGCGGTTGCACTGCGCGAGGTGGGCGGCGGTCCCCATCGACGGTGCGGTGTCGGTACCGGCCACCTCCGCGATCAGGGCGGCCAGATGCCGGCAACGGCGCTCGGGCGCGCCGACGGCGTGGACGCGGATGTACGCGTCGGCGAGGATCCTGCGGGCCTGCTCGGAGGGGTCCGGCGATGCCGCCGGTGTCCGCTCGGGTCCGGTGGCCGGGGCGAGCGCCCACCACAGCTCTGCGGCCGGGAGGTCCGTGAGCTGTGCCAGCGCGCCCTGCAACGGACTCTCCTCCTCGGCGGCGGCGACGGCTTCGCGGTGACTCCGGTGCGGTGTCCTGCGGACGGACAGCCACGCCCGGAAGTCCGGTGACAGGTCGTCACTCCGCCCGGTGTCGGCCCAGTCGGCGGCGAGCAGCCGTGCCTCGCCGAGCAGGAGGCAGATCCAGGACGAGCTCCGGTCCTGCTCCCGGTGTGCGTCGTCGACCGCCCGGTCGAGGACGTCGGTCGCCAGGGTGTGCGCGGCCCGCGGAGTCGCGCAGAGATCTGAGGCGTAGGCCAGCACCACGTCGCCGTACCGGAGCGCCCGATCCCGGGCCACCGCCCGCCGGGCGGAGGAGGGCGGGATCCCGCCGGGTTCCGCGTCGGAGAGCGCCCTGGGGGGAGATGACACGAAGGTCCTTGGTGACATCGGCCGCGCGCCGGCGTTCACAGCCGGAAGGCGGCGCTCGGCCGGCACACCGGGTCCGAGTCGCAGTCGGCGGATCGCAGCCGCAGGGTCTCGTTCACCTGCCCGGTGCCCTGCGAGGAGAGGACCAGCCCGGAGGTGCGATGGCGAAGGGCGCTCTCCCCGCCCGTGAGGTCGACGACCTGCCACGACTGGCGGGCGTTGTCGCCGCAGGGCTGCTGCGAGACGACGGCCCCGGTGGTCCCGGCCGATTCCAGGCAGGCGCTGTTCGCGGCGCTGACGAGCCGGGCGCCGCCGGACCGGTCGGCGCGCACGATCCACAGCTGATCGTCCGACGCCGTGCACGGCGCCAAGGAGGGAAGGCCAGCCGTCGATTCGCGGTTCTCGACCTCGCCGCAGTTCCCCGTCCCGGCGAGGCGCAGCCGGACGCGACGGTCCCCGGGAAGCGTGGCGGCCGGCGTGGTGGAGGCCGGGTACACACCGGCCGACAGTCCTCCTCCCCGCCCGGTCGCGGCCACGCTTCCTGGAGGTGTGGCCGCCGAGGACGGGGACCTGGTCCGCGTGGTGGGGCCCGGCGACGCCGTCGTGGCGGGGGACGCGGGAGCGCCCGATGCGCGCGTCGCCCGGTCGGGGGCCGTCGAGGCGGTCGGCGACGAGGCCACCGGGAGGACCGGGACGGCCGCGAGGGGGGGGACAGCCGCGTCCGCGGGGACGACGGGGCGGTTTGGATCACCGGCCGCCGGAGTGGAGAGCGGGACCGGCGGCCGCGTATCGACGGGCTGCTCCGCATGCGGCGATGAGAGGTACGGCGTCAACGCGATCGCCGCGACGACGGTGGCGCCAGCCGTCAGGGCGCCCGCCACCGCCTTGGCGGGGCCCGTGCGCGGAACTGTGGGCGGTGTGTGCGGCGGCTGCGGGGCGGGCGGGTGACCGGACCAGACCTGTGGTGAGAGCGCGGACACGGACGCCTCGCCGCCGGACCACGGTCCGACGAACGCCACCGCGGCGAGACGCAATCGTCGGTTGACGTCCTGGAGTTCCTCGTCGCAGCGCCGGCAGGACGGGCACTCGTCGAGGTGCCGCGTCAGGGCTTTGGACCTCCGTTGCGAGGTTCCGCGGACACGTGCGGTGAGCTGGCTCGCGTAGACCTGGCACTCCGCCGACTGCGCCTTGGACAGGTGCGCCGCGAGATAGGCGGTGCGCAGGCCCTCCCGGGCTCGTGCGGCGAGTGAGGAGAGCCCGCTCGCCGAGAGGCCGAGCAGCGACGCCACTTCGTCCGCCGGGCGTCGCTCGACCACCGAGTGCCAGAGCACGGACCGCCACCGCTCCGGGAGGGAGCGGTACGCCGCGACGATCAGCTCGTGTTCGGTGGACGCTGCGACGATCTGGTCGGGGGAGGGGGCGTGGTCGGTCTCGTCCGCCCAGTCCTGGACGTCGTCGGTGGGGAAGGAGCGCCGGTCGCTCGTCGCCCACGCCGCCGCGGTGTTGCGGACGACGGTGAGCAGGTAGGGACGCCAGTTGTCCGTCGGCCCGTTGCCCGCCCGCACGGCGGCCAGCGTGCGGACGAAGGCCTCGCTCGCCAGGTCCTCGGAGCGGTGGTCCATGCCGCCGAGCGAGCGCGCGTAGCCGAGCGCGACACGGTGGTGGCGCTCGAAGAGAGTCCCCACGACGCTGTCGTCCCCGGTCCGCAGACGGGCGATCAGGACGGCGTCGGAATCGGTGTCGGAACCGGACGGGGACGGGCCGGACTCGTCGGCCGCCCCGCGGCGGGGGGTGGACTCGGGAGCGTCGTCGGCCGGGTGCGGCGGCTGGGGCATGGTGATCCTTGAGGAGGGTTCGGGCATTCGGCTGATCGTGGGGCGGCCGGATCAGGGACCGGCCCTGATGGTCGGAGCACCGATGCGCCGTGGAGGGACCGGAGCCCCTTGGGCGCGCGGCCGTGCCCGTTCCGGCCGTGGGCGGCGACGGTGGCGCGGCCGCGCTGCGGCCGTCCGCACGGTGCCGGGCGCCGCGCCGCGGTGCGTCACGCTGCCTCGGACGTCGACGACACGGTGGGACGGCACAGCGCACTCCTCGGAACCAGGGGACTCGGACAGGTGGAGTCGGGACCGCCACCGGCGTCCCGCGGCGTTGCGCGATCGTTACCCGGCGGGCGGGCGGGCGGGCGGGCGGGCGGGCGGGCGGGCGGGACGGGAGTCGGGGCATGCCGCGGCGACGGGTGGCCTTGCAGGTCAATCGAACGCAAAAGATCAGGAACGAACATGATCGGACGGCTGGGGCTATGACACCGTCGGTTCGATGCCGTCGTCAAGTCCGGCTGCCGAGGCTCGACCTGCCGGACGGGTGAGCGACGCCGTGCGGAGTTCCGGCCCGTGAAACCGGCACACGCAGTCCGCCGGGGGTCCTCACGGCCCGTCGGAATCGGGGACCGCGATCCGGCCTCCTCGCCCGTTCGCGCGTCGACTGCGGGCGACCGAGATCGGCCCGCCGATTTCCGCCCGATTCGACAGGGCTCTCGGGCGGGAAGTGCCCGGCGCTCCCGGAATTCGTCGACCCCGGTTTCGAGTACCGGAATCCGGGTCGGGAACGGGGGCCGGATTCGCCCGCTCCGGGGAACTCGGCGAGCAGGGCGGCCGAGTCCGCTCTCGCCTGCGGCGAGCCATCGCCCCGGGGGACTACTCGCGACTACGGAGGGGGGTACCTACGGTTCGGCGAACCGGCGTGAACTTGGGTGGCCGGAGTACTGGACCGGCTCGCTCGTGCGGGCTTTGCTGGAAGCAGAGATTTCGCCCGAGATGACCGGGTGCCGCCCGAGGGAGAGAGTCATGGCCACGAGAATTCGGCCCGTTGTGAGCCGGCCCACCGCCATCTATCTCCGGTGCTACCCGTGCAACGCGGTGCTGATGCTCGACTACTGGCGGCTCCTCCAGCGCTATTCCGTCGATTCCGGGATGGGCGAGGCGACGCTGTTCATGGACAACGGCCGACGGTCGACCGAACCCCTGGCGGCGCTGGCCGCGCTGACCCGCGCCGTCGAGACGGGCGTCTGCGACACCGTGCTCGTCCCCGGCCCCTTCGTGTTCTCCCTGGACGACGCGATGGCCGCGGCGACCATCCGGAGGCTGGAGGAGGCGGGAGCGCGGGTCGTCGAGATGTCGAGGCCCCCGTACTCCCACGGAGCGCCGGTCGGGGACGTGGTCGCGGTCCGCTGACGGTAGGTCTGGCCCGGCCGTGAGGATCCCGGCCGGGCCCGCGCTCTGCTGTCCCGTTGCGCCGTCCACATCCCCCACGGCTGCCGGGCCACGCGCTCCTTCCGGGTGGACATCAGCACGAACGAGGAGACCGCGACCGGTCCCTACGGCAAGCTGACCGTTGGCCCGCCCCCTCGGGCCGGTCAGACAGAGCCCCGGTCCCCGCCCCCGCCTCCGGTCTGCGTACGGACGGAGGACTGCGAGCGACCGCGGCTCCCCCCCCCAGGGGTGGGGGCGCGCCCCCGCGGGGCCGCCCCCGGCGCGGCGCCGGGGGGGGGACCGCGGGGGCGGG
>NZ_JBHXDN010000107.1:20490-20926 GCF_042726075.1 Kitasatospora sp. NPDC127035
CGACCACGCCGCCTGGAGCGGCAGCTTCGAACACATCCGCGCCACCCCCGGCTTCGGCCACGGCCACTGGCCCCCCGGGGACGGCCAGCCCCACCACCCCAACCACGCCCGCCCTCCCCCGCCCCCCCCCCCCCGCGGGTGCCCGCCCCCCCCGGGGCGGCGGACACCTGGGCGTACCGGGGCCGGTACACGGGAGGGGCGGACCGGCGGACGTGTCGCCACCCGGACACGGCCCGCCCCCTCGGGCCGGTCAGATGTCGGGGCCCTCCAGCATCTCGGTGACGAGGGCGGCGATGGGGGAGCGTTCGGAGCGGGTGAGGGTGATGTGGGCGAAGAGTGGGTGGCCCTTCAGCTTCTCCACCACGGCGACGACGCCGTCGTGGCGGCCGACCCGGAGGTTGTCGCGCTGCGCGACGTCGTGGGTGAGGACCACCCG
>NZ_JBHXDN010000108.1:0-20115 GCF_042726075.1 Kitasatospora sp. NPDC127035
CGCGACCTTCGCTCCGCGCCCGCACCGGCGGCCGTCCCGCGCCCGCGCGTCCCGCGCGGCGCCGTCGGCCGCGGGCGCGGGGGTCTCGGTGGTCGCCGCGGTCGCCCGGCCGGGCGGCACGGACGTGTCGGCGGCGGGCGGGCCGGGAGGTGTGGGCATCGGCTGTGCTCCGGAAGGCGAGGGGCGACGCGGGCCACGGGCCGGCGGCCACCGGGGGTGGATGGTGATGAGGCCGCCGGCCCACGGCTTGGGTGATCCGCGGATCACTCCATACTCTGCCCCGTCCGGGAAGGCCGGGCATCGCACCACGGGAGTAGCCGGCCGTACCCCCCGTTGAGTACGGACCGTCCTCGGGGAGACGGTCCGTACACGGTCCGGGCGGGCGGCGCCCCGACGGGCGGCCGTCGGGAGGGAGTGGAGGGAGGTCGGGGGGCGGTCGGGGGGAGGCCCGGCCCGCCGGCCGGGCCGGCGGAACGGTGCCCGGCCGGCACCACCGGCGAGCGGTGCCGGGGCGGTCTCGGTACGCGGTCTCGGTACGCGGTCTCAGTAGGCGATCTCGACCACCGCGCGGTGGGTGGACGGCTCGGCGAGCGCGCCGACCAGGTAGTGCGCGAGGTCGGCCCGGGATATCGACCAGGCCCCGGGCAGCCGGCTCCCGACGCCGGTGCGGTACCGGCCGCGGGCCCGGCCGCCGGTGAGCCGGGCGGCCCGGACGAGCGTCCAGTCCAGCCCGGTGTCCTCCAGCACCAGCCGTTCCATCCGCGCCATGTCGGCGTACGGCCGGCGGAGCATCGGGTGCAGCACCCAGGACGTGAGCGCGCGCTGGAACGGGGCGGCCCGCCAGGGCGGCGGGCCCATGCTGGTGGTGGAGACACAGAGCACCCGGCCGACGCCGGCCGCGCGCATGGCCTTCAGGATGTGGTCGGTGCCGGCCGAGTAGACGGTGGTGGCGGCCCGGCTGTAACCGATGCCGAGCGCGGAGACCACCGCGTCGGCGCCCTCGACGGCCCGGGCCACCGCGTCCGGGTCGAGGACGTCCCCCTGCCGGATGCTGTGCGGCCGGGCGTCGACCAGCGCCAGCGGGTCACGGGCGAAGGCGACGGTGGAGTGCCCGGCCTCGGCGGCCAGGTCCAGCACGTGGCGGCCGGTACCCCCGGTCGCGCCGAACACGACGATGTTCACGGAGCGTTCCCCTCCTCGCTCGGGTCCTCGGGTCCGGGCGCGCGGCCGGCCCGCGCCGCGGACGTGCCGCGGGCGGGCCGGCCTCCGCCGGGGTCCATCAGTTGGCCACCTCGACGCGACGGCCGTAGGTGGCCGTGTCATCCAGATGGGTGACGATGTAGTCGGCGACGTTCGCCCGCGCGATGCGCGAGGCCTTGGCGATGTGACCGCCGACGACCGCCTGGTAGTTGGGCGTGGCCGGGCCGTCCGTGAGCATCGGCACCCGGACGATCGTCCAGTCCAGCGGGCTGGCCTCGACCTCGTCCTCCATCCGGGCGAGGTCGAGGTGGATGTTCCGGTAGACCCGGTCCACCACGAACTCGGCGACGAACCGCTGCATCGCCGGCAGGTGCTTGGTCTCCAGCCCCGCCGAGGACATCGTGACCAGCCGGCGCACCCCGCCCGCCCGGGCGGCGGCGATGACGTTGCGCACGCCCTCGGAGAAGACGGTCGTCGTGGTGCGGCTGGTGACCCCCAGCGCGACCAGGACGGCCTCCTTGCCCGCGAGCGGGCCGTTCAGCGACGCCACGTCGAAGACGTCCGCGCGCACCTTGGTCAGCCGCTCGTGCTCGACCGGCAGCTTGGCCGGGTCGCGCACCAGTGCGGTGACGCTGTGCTTGTTCTCCAGTGCCTTCTCGACCAGCAGTCGTCCGGTACGACCGGCCGCTCCGACCACGACGATCTCCATGATGTGCCTCCTTGCCGGGGCCGGCGGCAACTGTTCGCCGCCGGCCGTGAGTTGACCTTCGCTACGACAACGTGTCCTACGGTAGGGAAAAGGCGAGCAGTACGCCGCCCGAGTTGCTCGGATACTGCGGGTAGTAGGCGGCCTGGATGTAGAGCATGCCGTCGGCCACCACCGCGCCGCCACCACCGGAGAGGGCCGTGCCGTGTGCCGGCACGCCGTTGACCGTGGTGAAGTCGCGGACCACGTCGTACTGCCAGAGCACCGCGCCGGTGGCGGCCGAGAAGACCCTCATCTTGCCGTCCGCGCCGCCCTCGTAGACGAGGCCGCGGGTCGCGGTGACCGCAGGCGTGAAGGCCCGCTGGCAGAGCTGCGGGTAGGCGGCGGCGCCGCCCCACTGGCAGCCGTCGGCGGGGCTCTCGGTCTGCCAGAGGATCGCGCCGGTCGCCGGGTCGAGCGCGTACAGGGTGCCCGGGTTGGCGAACCAGGTGGCGACGTAGAGCCGGTTGCCGTCGTAGCTGGTGCCCCACTGGATGCCCGAACTGCCGCCCTTGGTGTTCGGGTTGGCGACGACCGCGCGGTCCCAGACCTTGGCGCCGGTCAGTGCGTCGTAGACGTGGTAGACGCCGTTCTTCTGGCCGATGCCGACCACCCGGCGGTTGCCGATGCTGAAGACGTTGGCGCTGGCGCCGAAGTCCCAGTCGTGGTCGGTGCCGTCGGCCTTGCTCGGGCAGTAGGCGTCGGCGCCCGGGGTGCCGCAGGCGACGGTGAAGGTGTCCGGGAAGGTCTCCTGGGTGCGCCAGCGGACCGCGCCGGTGCGGGCGTTCAGAGCGAGCACCGAGTCGGTGTCGCCGGCCGCGCCGGTGTAGTTCTGGCCGGTCCCGACGTAGACGGTGTTGCTGGCCCGGTCGAGGACCGGGGAGCTCCAGACGGCGACGCCGGAGGGCTCGTAGCGGTTCGCACCGTTGGGCCAGGTGCCGACCAGCTGCGGCTCGGGGTTGGTCCAGTGGCGCCACTCCAGCTGCCCGGTCCAGGCGTTGACCGCGACCACCGAGCCGCGGAAGGTGCAGCACGGGTAGGTGAGGTCGAAGGTCGCGCCGGACTCCTTGCTGGACACGCCGACGTAGACCTTGCCGTCGTGGACCAGCGGGGAGCTCGTGATCTGGGCCAGCGGGTGGGTGTCGAGCTTCAGCGACCACCGCAGCGCGCCGTTGCGGCGGTCCAGCGCGTACAGGTAGCCGCGGTTGTCACCGAAGTAGACGGTGTTCCCCTCGACCGCCGGGCTGCTGCGGACCGGGTCCGGGTTGCTGGTGGAGTGGGCGCCGGCCACCGGGGCGACGTCGAAGGTCCACCGGGCCGCGCCGGTCTTCGCGTCCATCGCGTGGAAGGTGCCCTCGGCGCCGCCGACGTAGAGGGTGCCGTCCGCCACGGCGGGCTGGCTGCCCAGGTAGACCCCGGGCACCTTGGCGTGGCCGAAGGCCCACTCGAGGCCGAGACCGGAGACGTTGGCGGGGGTGATCCGGTGCTCCTGGCCGTTGAACCGGGTACCGGTGGCGTCGAACTGCCAGCTGCTCCAGTCGGCGGAGCGGTGGCGGGAGCCCTCGGCGTCCTCGGCTCCGGCGCCGTTGGTCACGGTGAGCATCACGAGCGCGGTCAGCAACGCCACCAGGGCGGAGCCGTACCTGGCCGCCCGGGGCCGTCTGTACTGGGACACGTAAATCAACTCCTCGGTGAAGGCGTGTGGTTCACGTACGGTCCGGAGTGGCGGCCAGGCCTGCGGCGGCCTCCGCGTGGGAGAGCACGGCGGCACAGTCCAGTTCGCCGAGGCCCGCCTCGGCGGCGGCGATCAGCGTCTCATGGGTGGCGTCGCAGACGGGGGTGTCGACGCCGAGGCGGTCGGCCTCCGCGGTGGCCAGCCGGAGGTCCTTGCGCATCAGGTCGAGCCGGAACTGCGGGTCCCCGTAGGCCCGGCGGCGCATCACGCCGGCCTTGAACCGCATCACCGGCGAGCTGAAGCCGCTCTCGCTGATCATCTGGAGCGCCAGCTCGCGGTCGATGCCGGCTGCCTGGGCCAGCGTCACCGACTCGGCGAGCACCTGCATCTCCACGCCCATCAGCACGTTGAGCATCACCTTGGCGGTGGCGCCCAGACCGCTCGGGCCGAGGTGCCGGATCTCCTTCGCCAGCGGCTCCAGCACGGCGCTCAGCCGGTCGTAGGTCTCGGCCGATCCGCCGACCATGAAGCGGAGTTCGCCGTCCTTGGCGTGCTGGCCGTTGCCGATGATGCAGGCGTCGACGGCGTTGCGGCCGCGCCCGGCCACCCGCTGGGCCACCGACCGGGCGAAGTCGGGGGAGACGGTGCTGGTGTCCATCACGATGCCGTGCGCGGGCAGCGTCTCCAGGACGCCGCCGGGGCCGAAGAGCTGTTCGTCGACGGCGGCCTCGGACGCGAGGCTGAGCAGGACCACGTCGACCCGCTCGGCCAGCGCGGCCGGGGTGTCGGCGACCTCCGCGCCGCGGGCGGCGAACGGGGCGGCGCGCTCGGGGGTCCGGTTGTGGACCACGATCCGGTGGCCCTGGTCGAGCAGCCGGGAGGCCATGCCGCCGCCCATCACACCGAGGCCGATGACACCGATCCTGGTCACCGGCGGGATGGTGGGGGCGTCTGCGGGCGGGAGGTCCCGGGAGAGTGCACGCCGCTGCTGGCTGGGTATGTCGGCCATGGAGTCGACCCGCTTCCTGGTGGGCTGGTCGCGCCGGGACTCCCGGCGCTCGGAGTGCGGCGGGGAAGGCCGTGCCAGGCACCCCGCCCCACCGCGGCCGGGGTGCCGACTGCCCGTCCAGCCTAGCGGGTGAACACTCACTCCGCACTGTCTTTCGACGTCCGTTTCGAGCCGTACCGTGCACTGATCTGGCGTCAAATCGCTGCCCGGACAGACCTCCTCCCCCACCACCCGGCGAGGGCGGAGGGGGAGGAGGTCGTCACATCGGCGGGACACCGGTCCGGCAGCCGTCAGCCGGCTGCGGCCTCCGGACGGGCACCGGGGCCGGCGGCCTCCGGTCGCCCGCCGCCCTGGCCGGCCTGGGCACCCTGGCCGGCCGGGCCACCCTGCGCGCCGACGCCCTGGGCACCCGGGGCACCCTGACCGCCCTGCGCACCCTGCCACTGGCCGCCGGGGCCGCCCTGACCCTGGTGCTGACCGCCGGGACCACCGGGGCCACCCTGTCCGCCGGGCCCACCCGGGCCGCCCTTGCCGCCGGGCGCGCCCATCGGCGCCCGCATCGGACGCTCCTGGAGGAAGAGCACCACCACGGCACCGATCAGCGAGACCACCATGCCGACCAGGTAGACCACGTGCAGCGACTGGGCCAGCGCGTCGGACACGCCGTCGCGCACCGGCTCGGGCAGCGCCCGGACCTTGGCGGGAGCGGTCAGCACGCCATCGGTGCCGAGCCGCTCCAGCGCCTCGGCCGGCACCTTCTTCGGCAGCAGGTCACGCAGCTGCGAGTTGAGGATGGCACCGAAGACGGTGACGCCCATCGCGCCGCCGAGCGAGCGGAAGAAGTTCGCCGCGGCCGTGGCCACGCCCAACTGCCGCATCTCGACCGAGTTCTGGACCGCCACGATGAGCACCTGGGTCACCATGCCGAAGCCGATGCCGAAGACGGCCAGGAAGCCGCCGGCCGCCACCTCCGAGGAGTCGGCCTTGAGCGTCGACATCAGGAAGAGCCCGAGCGACATCACCAGGAGGCCGATGATCGGGAAGATCTTGTACTTGCCCGTCGCCGCGACGACCTTGCCGGAGACGGTCAGGCTGACGACGGTGGCGAGCATCATCGGGACCAGCAGCAGGCCGGACTCGGTGGCGGTGTCACCGTTGGCGACCTGGAGGAACAGCGGGGTGTAGACGGTCGCCACGAAGAGGGAGATCGAGGTGAGGAAGAGACCCAGGGTGGCGACCAGGACCACCGGGTCCTTGAACAGCTCCAGCGGGACGACCGGCTCGGCGGCCCGCTTCTCCTGGAGCACGAACCCGATCAGCAGCACCACGGCGAGCACCAGCAGGCCGATGACCTGCACGGAGCCCCACGCGTACTGGTCGCCGGCCCAGACCGAGACCAGCAGGATCGAGACGATCGCGGCACTGAGCAGCGCCGAACCGAGGTAGTCCAGCTGGTGCTTCTGCCGGTTGACCGGGAGCTTCAGCACGGAGGTGACCACCACCAGCGCGACGGCGCCGATCGGCAGGTTGATGTAGAAGATCCACGGCCAGCTGAGGTGGTCGACGAAGGCACCGCCGACCAGCGGGCCGACCACGCCGGCCAGCACGAAGCAGGACTGCGCGTAGCCCTGCCACTTGCCGCGCTCGCGCGGCGGGACGAGCTCAGCGATCAGGGCCATGGCCAACGCCATCAGGCCGCCGGCGCCGAGACCCTGGAGGGTCCGGAAACCGATCAACTGGCCGATGTTGGCGGAAAGTCCGGACAACGCGGAGCCGAGGAGGAAGATGGTGATGGCCGACTGGAACATCAGCTTGCGGCCGTAGAGGTCGCCCAGCTTGCCCCAGAGCGGCGTCGCGGCGGTCGCCGCGAGCATGTAGGCGGTGACCACCCACGCCAGGTGGGTGACACCGCCGAGGTCGCCGGCGATGGTCGGAAGGGCCGTCGCCACGATCGTCTGGTCCAGGGCTGCCAGGAACATGGCAAGCACCAGGGCAGCAAAGATCGTCAAGAAGGTCTTCCGTGGCACTTCTGGGGCGGGTGCAGCGTACGGGGCGCTCATTGGGTACTCCTTGAGGAGGCGTCCGCCGGCTCGGAGTCCTTGCTCCGAGCTTGAATTCGTATAGACTATACAATCAAAATTAGCCGTCAAGAGCCAACGTCAGGGCGGCCACGGCCGCCCGGAAGGGCAGCGAACGATGAGCCAACTCCAGGGGAAAATCGCGCTCGTGACCGGATCCACCTCCGGCATGGGGGCGGCGGCCGCGCTCGCACTCGCCGCCGCCGGGGCGCACGTCGTGGTCTCCGGCCGCCGGGCCGAGCTGGGCGAGGCCGTGGTGAACAGGATCCGCGAGAAGGGCGGGCAGGCGGACTTCATCGCCGCCGATGTCACCGTGGAGGATGACGTCGCCCGCCTCGTGGGTACCACGGTCGAGCGACACGGCCGGCTCGACATCGCCTTCAACAACGCCGGCGGCGGCGGCGCGTTCGGCCCGCTGGACCGCGTCCCGGCCGAGGCCTTCGCCGCGGTCCTCGCCGTCAACCTGACCGGCACCTACCACTCGCTCAAGCACGAGATCGCCGCCATGCGGGCGAGCGGCGGCGGCAGCATCATCAACAACGCCTCCACCGCCGGCGTCCAGGGCACCGCCTTCGGCCTGGGCGCGTACACCGCGGCCAAGCACGGCGTGGTCGGCCTCACCAGGGCCACCGCCCTGGAGGCCGGTCCGGCCGGCATCCGGGTCAACGCGCTCATCACCGGACCGGTCGACACCGAGGAGTTCCGCCAGCGGGTCGGCAGCCAGCCCGGCGCGCTGGAGCGGGCCGGGTCGGGCACCGCACTCGGGCGGATCGCGACCGAGGAGGAGGTGGCCAACGCGGTGGTCTTCCTGAGCAGCGACGCGGCCAGCTTCGTCACCGGCTCGCTGTTCGGCCTGGAGGGCGGCATGACGGCCGGCGTCTCGGCCGGGATGATGCAGCGGCCGGGCGGCCAGGGAGGCCCGGGCGGAGGCGGTCAGGGCGGCCCCGGCGCGGGCGGCCAGGGCCGTCCGGGACAGGGCGGCCCCGGAGCCGGTCGGCCGAACGCGGGCTGAGTCGGGAAAAGCGCATTGCCCCATTGCCATCGAACCACCCTCGGGATATTTTTTCGACATGCTCGTAAAAACCACGAGAAACACCGAAGAGTTCATCTCCGAAACCGGTGGGTGGATTGCTGGCAACCCCGTCGAGAATTCCATCCTGCTGACCATGCTGGCAGGTGCGAAGTTCCGGCCGCCGACCGCCCCGCCGATCAACTGGAGCCGGGTCGAGGACCCGACCTCCGGCTCGGCGCCGGTGGTCGGCGTGGCGGCCTTCACACCCCCGCACCTGGTCGTGCTGAGCGGGATGCCGGAGGCCGCCGCGGCCGCGCTCGGCACCGAGCTGGGCGCCGGCCCCGACCGGCTTCCCGGCGTGATCGGACCGGACGCGGCGGCCGCCGCGTTCGCCGCCGCGTGGTCCGAGGCCACCGGCCGACCCGCTCACGCGGGCCGGCGTGAGCGGGTACTGAGCCTGTCCGGCCCCGCCGTGACCTCCGACCGGCCGGCCCCGGCCGGGCAGTCCCGGGCAGCCCTGGCCGAGGAGTTGGAGCTGTTCACCGACTGGTGCCTGGAGGCCGCACACGGCGCCGGGCTCAGCCGGGAGACGGCCCGGCGGTCGGTCCAGCAGCAGATCTCCTCCGGTCTGCTGCGGGTCTGGGAGCACGAGGGCGACGCCGTCGCCATCCTCGGCCGGACCGCCTCCGTCGCCGGCGTGGTGCGGTTCAACCCGATGTACGTGCGGCCGGAGATCCGCCGCGGCGGGTACGGCCGGGCGCTGCTCGGCGAGATGCTGGCCGAGCTGGCCGTACGCGAGACGGTGATCTGCCTGGCGGTCACCGGCGAGGGCAACAGCGCCATCCGGTCACTCTTCGAGTCGTTCGGGTTCCGGCCGGCCGGGGGGCTGTCGGAATTCCGCTTCGACTGAGCCGAAAGACCTTCCGGGAATTCACCCGGGAGGACGACCGGGGGCCCGGATCCGTTACGGATCCGGGCCCTTTTCCATGGCGCTCCGGAAAATCATCGGAGAATACGCGGACGGACGGTGGAGCGAATATGCGGACGGATATTTCGGCGGCTGTTCCGGCGCCGCCGACGGGCCGCGACGACCGCACGCCGACGGCCGGGCCGAGGGTCCTCGGTCCGGCCGCTCACGGTCCTGCGGCGTACGGCCGCGCGGCCGTACGGTCACCCGACCGCACGGCCGCACGTGGTCGCTCAGTCCAGCGGGTCGGGGTCGGGCACGGCCTCCAGCAGCGAGAAGGCCGTCCCGGTGGGCACCACCCGGTTCAGCCGGAAGCCGCCGCGCCGGAAGACCTCGGCGAACTGCTCCTCGGTCCGGACCTCGCCGCTCATCGTGACCAGCATGACCAGGTCGAAGTTCTTCACGAAGCGCGGCACACCCTCGCGGTGCACCAGCTCGGCCGCGACGAAGCGGGCGCCCGGCGAGGCCTCCCGGCACTTGCGCAGCAGTCGCACCAGCGCGTCGTCCGGCCAGGAGTGCCAGACCTGCTTGGTGACGTACGCGCCGATCCCGGCCGGGACGCCGGCGAAGAAGTCGACCGGCTCGAAGTCCAGGCGGCCCTGCTCGGCCAGCTTGGCGACGTCCGGCTGGGTCCGGGCCTGCTCGATCACGCTCGGCAGGTCGGCCAGCACGCCGCGGCCGAGCGCGTCGTACTTCTGGAGGATCGCCGCCAGGTAGGTGCCCTGCCCGCCGCCCAGGTCGCAGACCGCACCGGCCTCGGCGAACTCGGGGTAGGAGGAGACCAGGGCGTCGGAGAGCGCGTCGGTGAAGTCGGTCATCGCCTGGTTGAAGGTGGCGGCCGCACCCGGGTTGCGCTGGAGCCACGGCCAGAGCGCGGTGCCGTGCACCTTCTCGAAGCCGGGCTTGCCGGTGACCAGGCTGTGGTCCAGCGCGCCCCAGGAGGACCAGAGCCACTCGGCACCGACCATCCGGGCCATCGCGTCCATCGAGCCCGGCACGCCGGGGCGCAGCAGCTCGGAGAGAGCGGTGTTGGCGAAGACGCCGGGCTCGGTCTCCTCGAAGACACCGTCCTCGGCGAGCAGCCCCAGCACCTTGGCGAGCGGGCCGGCGGCCACCCCGGCGCGCTCGGCGAGTTCGGCGGCCGGCAGCGGGCCGTCGGCCAGCAGCTCGGCGATCCGGTACTCGGCGGCCAGTGCCAGGCAGCGCGGCGTGGACGGGAACATGAGTTCGGAGAGGAACACCGCGCCGGCCGAGGCAGGGGCGGTCTGGGGAACGGCGGTCATAAGGGTGAGGCCTCCCTGCGGGGACCGGGCCGCGGGCGGACGGTGCCCGCGGCCCGAGCGGTCATGGGTGGACGGGACGACGGACCGGTCCGCCCTGCACGGACCGCCGGGCGGACCCGGTGGTGCGTGCGCGGCGGGCCCGTCGGCCCGGCACCGCGCGGCCCCGAACGGGCCGGGACCACGCGGCGGTTGCCCGGAAGGGGCTCAGCCCAGCAGGGCGAAGGCGAAGCCGCCGCCCGGGTTGGCCATGAACTTGTTGGTCGGCGGGATCTCCCCGCCGGCGGCGATGCCCACGGCCGGGCCGGACAGCGCGATCCGGGCCGGGGTCGGGACGGTCTCGGCGTCACCGGCGGCCAGCTGGCCCCAGTTGTTCCAGCCCCAGCCGAGCACCGAGCCGTCGGCGAGCAGTGCCAGCGCGTGGCCGCCGGTGCCCGGGTTGGCGTCGGTGCCGCCACCGCTGGCCGTCACCGCCTTGACGCCGGTCAGACCCGGCACCGGGGCGGGCACCGCGCGGTCGACGGTGGTGCCGTCGCCGAGCTGGCCGCCGTCGTTGAGGCCCCAGGCCGCGACGGTGCCGTCGGCCAGCAGCGCCACCGTGTGGTGGTAGGCGCCGACCAGCTGGGTGACCGGGCCGAGGCCCTGCACCTTCTGCGGGGCGGCGCGGTCGACCAGGGTGCCGTCGCCGAGCTGGCCGCGGTCGTTGAAGCCCCAGACCGAGGCGGAGCCGTCGGCGTGCACGGCCAGGCTGTGGCCGCCGCCGGCGCTCAGCCGGACCGCCGGCTCCAGGCCCTCGATCACGGCCGGACGCGGCCGGCAGTCGAAGGAGGCGGTCATGTAGGAGCGGACGATCCGGCCCTCGCGGGTGGAGTTCGGGCCGTCGCCCAGCTGGCCGCGGTCGTCACGGCCCCAGGACCAGACGGTGCCGTCGGCCTTGAGGGCCAGGTTGTGCGCGCCGCCGACGGCGAGCTCGATCACGTCCTCCAGGCCGTCGACCCGGACCGGGACCGGCTGCACGCCGAAGTTGGCCTCGCCGAGGGCGCAGAAGAAGCCCGCGCCCCAGGCCCAGACCGTGCCGTCCTCCAGCAGCGCGGCGCTGTGCCCGCCGCCGGCGCCGGCCGAGCGGACCCGGCCGGGCAGGCCGATCGTCCGGACCGGGCTCGCCTGGTTCTCCGTCGAACCGTCGCCGAGCTGGCCGAAGGCGTTGCGGCCGAAGCCCCAGAGCTCGCCGTCGGCGGTCAGGGCCAGGGCGTGACCGCTGCCGGCCACGACCCGGACCACGCCCTCCAGGCCCTTGATGTCCTGCGCGGCGGCCCGGTTGACGGTCCCGCCGTCGCCGAGCTGGCCGTTGGTGTTGTCACCCCAACTGCTGATGATCCCTGCCATGGTGATGCCACCTCTCAATCGTCGGGGAGCGTCAGGCCCAGAACTGGTCGACGGCGTACTGGTCCTCGGGGTAGGTCCAGAACTCGGCGATCAGGCCGTCCTGGATGCGCGCCACGTTGACGAACGGCATCTCGAGGCTCTTGCCCTCGCGCTCGTAGCGGGTGAAGACCGTGGCGAACGCGAACGTGTCGCTGGCGCCGATCTCGTGGATCTCCATCTGGATGCGGCCCTGGCAGATCTCGAACATCCGGCCGGCGAAGGCCAGTGCGGACTCGATGCCCTCGTGCGCGCCGGACAGTTCGCTGGTGCCCGGGTAGTAGTGCACGCAGTCCTTGGTCCAGTAGCCGGCGGCCTTCTGGACGTCGCCCACGGTGAACGCGGCGTAGACCGCCTCCATGAGCTTGGCGTTGGGGTGGTCGACGACCTTCATGATTCTCCTCCTGTGGGTGGTGCCTTGCGGGGCGGGAAGGGAAAGGTGAGGACGTCAGCCCGCGGCGCGGCGGACGACGTCGACCAGGGAGGCCCGGTCCGGGGCGGGGAACGGCGGCGGCCCGCCCGCGGCGGCCTGCTTGACCCGCAGCCGGATCTCCTCGTCCTCGTAGAGGCCGGCCGGGTTGTCGAGCGACATCATGGTGCGGGCCAGCCGGCGCCAGACCACCTCGTCGGTGGCGGCCGCCTCGGCCACGGTGCCGAAGGTGATGACGTCCGGCGGCAGCGGCGGCAGCTGCTGGCCGGCCACGGTGGCCCGCCAGAGCCGGGCCCGGCCCGCGTCGTTGCGGACCGCGTCCTCGAACCACGGGCGGAAGGTCCGCCCGGCCAGGCCGGCCGCCAGCGCGGCCTGCTCGGCGTCCGGCTCCGGGTGCTCGCGCACCAGGTCGGCCAGGCCGAGCACGTGGGCGATGGCCAGGGAGACCCCGCGCCCGTACGCCGGGTTGGTGGTGCAGACCGCGTCGGCGACCGGCAGGAAGCCGGGGACCGGCTGCGCGTTCTGCCCGTACAGCCGCAGCGAGTTGTCCAGGCCGCCCATCGCGTGCACCGGCGAGATCGGCGCGGCGACCTCCGGCGACACCCAGGGGGCCAGCAGCGGGGTGGCGCGGACCGCGGCGGTGAACGCGTCCTCGATGCGCAGCGCCTTCAGCTCCGTGTCGTCCGGCAGCACGCCGAAGGAGATGGTGAAGGTGTTGCTGTCACCGAGGAACAGCACGCCGGTGTAGTGGTCCCAGAGCCCGCCGGCGCCGAAGCCGCGGTTGAGCGGACCGGCCGGACGCGGGCTCAGCGCACGGTAGTAACGGGTGTAGTAGGTGATGTCGGCGCTCTGCGCGACCTGCTCCGGCTCGGCCAGGCCGTGCTCGCGGAGCCACTCGTGTCCCTGCGAGCGGCGACCGCTCGCGTCGATCACCAGGTCGGCCGCGACGCTGCGGCCGTCCTTGGTGACGACGCCGGTCACCCGGGCCGGGCCGCGGTCGGCCACGGTCAGGCCGCGCACCGTCTCGCCCCGCCGGAAGGAGATCCCGGGCCGGCGCAGCGCCTCCTGGCGGAGGATCAGCTCGAAGGTCGAGCGCCGGCTGCCGATCATCCGGAGCTCGGCGTCGGACGGGTGCGGGGTCTTGTCGGCCAGCGACGGCGGCATCGCCCGGCCGAGCTCGATCTCCCGGGCACCGGCCGCGACCAGGGCCTGGTAGACGGCGGGCAGCCGCTCCCGCAGGAGGTTGGTGCCGAGCGAGCCGAAGGCGTGCGACTGGTGCATCTGCGGCACGGTGGGCCGCTGCCAGTCGCTGTGCGCCAGGTCGACGGTGTCCGGCGCCTCGTTGGCGTCACGCTCCAGCACCGTGACGTCGTGCCCGAGGTCGGCGAACGCCAGCGCGGCCACCAGGCCCGCGACGCTGCCACCGATGATCAGTGTCCGTGTCATGACCTCAACCCGTGGTGGTGGGAGTGGAAAGGCTCGCCCGCGGGGTGTCCCGCGAGGTCTCGGCCTGGATGTGGAACCGGATGGACTTCGCGTTGGTGAAGCACTCGCGCATCGGGCGCACCAGGTCCCGGTGCTCCTCGGTCTCCTCCCAGGCCACGAAGTCGTCCAGGGCGCGCCACTCGCTGGTGATCAGCCACTGCTCCGGGTCGGTGGACGACTGGCAGACCTGGTCACGGACGTGTCCGGGGACACCCTCGGCCACCAGGTGGCGGACCTGCTCGTACGCCTTGAGGAAGTCCTCGCGGCGCTCTTCCTTGACGGTGATGAGGAAGAGCACGCGGCCTCGCGCCGCGCCCTCGTCGACCGGCATGGCGGTCTCCCTTCCGAGGTCGTTGGGTGTCAGGAGTGCGCGCGCAGGACGACGGCGCTGTTGAAGCCGTCGAAACCGCGGGCACCGATCAGCGCGGCGCCGACCTCGACGGCCTGCTCCTCGCGGACGAAGGCCAGCTCGCAGCCGTCGGCCGGGCGGGCCGGGCCCGCCGAGGGCGGGATCAGGCCGTTGTCCATGGCCAGCACCGCGGTGGCGGCGTCCAGTGCGCTGCCGCCCTGGTAGAGCCGCCCGGTCAGCGGCTTCTGGGTGGTGACGGCGGCCGGGCCGGCCTCGCCGAACACCTCGCGCAGCGCCTGCACCTCGGTGCGGTCGTACGCCGCGACGCCGACCGCGTCCGGGAAGGCCACGTCGACGTCGCCGGGGGTGAGCCCGGCCCGTTCGATCGCGGTGCCCAGCGCGCGGGCGTACTGGCGGACCGAGCCTGCGCCGGTCCGGGTGGTGGAGGCGCCGTCGTGGGTGGCGGCCCAGCCGGAGATCTCGGCGCGGATCCGGGCACCCCGGGCCAGCGCGTGTTCGAGGTCCTCGACCACGAAGACCGCGCCGCCCTCGCCCGGCACGTAGCCGGCCGCGCGCTCGTCGAACGGCAGGTACGCCGCCGCCGGGTCGGTGCCGGTGTAGAGCCGGCCGCTGCGCTGCTGGCAGGCGAGCGCGTACGGGCCGAGCGGCGCCTCGGTGCCGCCGGCCAGCACCACGTCCGCGCCGCGGCGGATCAGGCGGGCGGCGTGCGCCAGGGAGTCCAGGCCGCCGGCGCCCTCCGAGACGAGGACGCTGGACGGGCCCTTGGCCTGGTGCCGGATGGCCAGCTGGCCGACGGTCGCGGCGTAGAACCAGGCGATCGACTGGTAGGCGCCGACGGTCCGCGAGGTGTCCGGCTGCCAGAGCCGCTGGAGCTCGCGCTGGCCGAACTGGTTGCCGCCGGACGAACTCGCCAGCGCCACCGAGAACTTGTAGGGCTCGACCGTGGACGGATCCAACTCGGCTTCGCCGAAGGCCAGTTCGGCCGCCGCGTAGGCCAGGTGGGTCCAGCGGTCGGTCTGCACCTGGAGCCTGCGCTCGACGTACCGGTTGGCGTCGAAGTCGCCGACCTCGCCGGCCAGCGTGGTCTCGTACGAACTCGCGTCGAAGAGCGTGATCGGGCCGATCCGGCTCTCGCCGCCGCAGACCGTCTTCCAGTGGGCCTCACTGCCGGTCCCGCTCGGCGCGACCACGCCGACGCCGGTGATGACCGCGCGCCGCTCGCTCATCGGATCCTCCCGAGCTTGGCGAAGAGCATCGCGGACTGGAAGCCGCCGAACCCGCTGCCGACCGACAGCGCCGCACCGACCCGTACCTCACGGGCGTTGTTGGG
Source organism: Kitasatospora sp. NPDC127035 (assembly GCF_042726075.1). Taxonomy (NCBI): domain Bacteria; kingdom Bacillati; phylum Actinomycetota; class Actinomycetes; order Kitasatosporales; family Streptomycetaceae; genus Kitasatospora; species Kitasatospora sp. NPDC127035. The sequence continues at coordinate 15,004 of NZ_JBHXDN010000108.1, forward strand.
CGTGTAGTCGAGGTCGCACTCGGGGTCCCGGTTCTGCCAGTTGGCGGTCGGCGGGACGACCCCGCGCTCGACGGCCAGCGCGCAGGCGGCCATCTCGATCGCGCCGATCGCGCCCAGCGAGTGGCCGACCATCGACTTGATCGAGCTGATCGGCACGCCGTACGCGGCGTGGCCCAGCGAGCGCTTGAACGCGCCGGTCTCGTGCCGGTCGTTCTGCCTGGTCCCGGAGCCGTGGGCGCTGATGTAGTGCACGTCCTCGGGGTTGAGCCGGGCCTGGCGGAGCGTGTCGCTGATCGCCTCGGACATCTCCAGGCCGTCCGGGCGCAGCCCGGTCATGTGGAAGGCGTTGCCGCGGTTGGCGTAGCCGACCACCTCGCAGTAGATCCGGGCGCCGCGCCGGCGGGCGTGCTCCAGCTCCTCCAGGACGAGCACCGCGCAGCCCTCGCCGAGCACGAAGCCGTGCCGGTCCCGGTCGAACGGCCGGGAGGCGTGCTCCGGGTCGTCGTTGTCCGGGGTGGTGGCCTTGATCGCGTCGAAGGAGGCCACGGTGACCGGGGAGATCGGCGAGTCGGAAGCACCGGTGATCATCACCTCGGCCTCGCCGTCCACCAGCAACTGGTAGGCGTGGCCGATCGCGTCGATGCCGGAGGTGCAACCGGTGGAGACCACCACGGCCGGGCCGTGCACCGCGTGCCGGGCGGCCACGTCGGCGGCCAGGCTGCTGGGGATCAGGCCCTGGTAGAGGAAGGGGCTGGTGACGTCCGGGTCGACCAGCCAGTTGCGGCCGGAGTCGCTGGCCACCACGAACTCGTCCTCCAGGACGATGGTGCCGCCGACCGCCGAGCCGAGCACCACGCCGGTGGCCTCACGGGTCTGTTCGTCGAGCTGCAGTCCGGCGTCGGACACCGCCTCCTGGGAGGCGGCCAGCGCGAACTGGACGTAGCGGTCGGCGCGGCGCAGCTCCAGCGGGGTGAGGCCGGCCGCGACTGCGTCGAAGTCCGCCTCGGCGGCGATCTGCGAGCGGAACGCCGACGGGTCGAACGCGCTGATCCTGCGGGTCGCCGTGCGGCCGGAGGTGATGAGGTCCCAGAAGGACTCCCGGGTGGTGCCGCCGGGCGCCACCACACCGATCCCGGTGACCACCACGCGGCGGGCGCCTGCGGAGGGGGATGCGGTCATCGCTCCCCCAGCACTATGTGTCCCTCGTGCGCCTTGGTGCCCGGGCCGTCCTCGGTGTCGACGTGGCCCAGCTCCGGGGAGGGCGCCAGCGGGCCGAGGTGGAAGACCGCGAAGGCCTCCTCGTTGCCGGTGTTGCGCAGCCGGTGCCGGACGTCCTTGGGGATGACCAGGCCCTGGCCGGCGAACAGCTCGAACGGCTTGTCGTCCAGGTCGAGGGTGAGCTCGCCCCGGACGAGGAGCACGAACTCCTCGCTGTACGGGTGGTAGTGCTCGCTGATCCGCTCCCCGGGCTGGAGCCGGGCGATCCCCATGAAGCCCGAGGTCGAGCCGACCGTGGCCGGGGAGAGCACCGCACGGGTCTCGCCACCGCGCTTCCGGTTGGCGGGGACGTCGTCGATGCCGACGATTCGGTAGTTCCTGACGGCCATGGCGCTCACTCCTCTTCGGCGGGGCCGGCCTGGGCGGTGCCCCGGTCGGCGGCGAGTGCCTCGACCTTGCGGCGGATGATCTCCAGCTGCACGGGCGAGTTGGTGTTGAGGCGTTCGGTCATGCCCTGGTCGTCGACCGGGGCGGCGGGCTTCATCGAGAAGTCCTGGATCCAGGTCATCCGGGTGCCGCCCTCGGGCAGCTCCTCGTAGCGCCAGTGGATCTGCATGTAGGCGAAGGGCCCGGTCTCGACCCGGTGGGCGTGGACGGTGCGGTCGGCCGCGTTGACGGTCCGGTCGCTGATCCAGCTCCAGATCCGCCCCTCCTCGTCCGGGTGCATGGTGAGCCGGAACCGGACGGTCTCGCCGCGCTGCTCGATGATCTCGGCGGACGCGTACTCGGTGAACAGCTCGGGCCAGCCGGCGACGTCGTTGGTGACGTCCCAGACGAGCTTGAGCGGGGCCTGGATGACGATGCCGTTCTCGGTGTGTCCGGCCATCGGTCAGCTCACCGCCCCGGCGCCCTGCAGCTGGGCGACGATCTCGTCGACGCTGAGGGCGACGGCGCCGTCCGGGACCTTGAGGCCGTACCGGTCGGCGATCACCGCCTCCAGCTCCAGGACGGCCAGCGAGTCGAGGCCGAGCTCCTCCAGGGGGACGTGCCGGGAGCCCTCGAAGACGTCCGGCGCCGCGCCGGCGCTGGTGATGAGGACGTTCTCGATCTCCGCCGCGGTGACGACCGTGGTCGTCCCGCCGGCCTGGTGGTCGGTCATGGTGCTGCCTCTCGTTTCTCCGGTGTAGGGACTGCTCCGGGGCGGGGGTGCCGCTCCGGGGCACAGCGCTGCTCCGGGGTGAACGGACCCCGTCGGTCAGGGCGCCGGCGGTGGTCGGGTCACCGACCGCCGGTACCGGACTCCCAGCTGTAGAAGCACTGGGCGACCGCGTCCTGCGGGGAGCGCCACGTGGCCAGGTAGGGGGAGATGAACGGGGTGAGCCGTTCGCTGACGCGGGCGAACTCGGGGTGGCGGCGGGCGGCGTCGACCGCTGCCTGACCCGGGTCGTCGGTCTCCAGCAGGTGGACGTAGGTGTCGCCGAGCAGGTACAGCGAGCGGTGGGTGACGCCGGCGATCCGCGGCAGTTCGGTCTCGTCCGACTCGCCGAAGATGCGGGCGACGTCGCCCTCCGATCCGGGCACCATCCGGGCGATGATCAGTGAGCGGTGCATGGGGGCTCCCCTCGGGGTGCGGTGGGCTCGGGCTGGTGGGGTCAGTGCTGCGGGCGGCCGACCGGCTGGATGGCACCGATGTCGAGCAGGATCCGGGGCACGTTGTCGCCGATCCACGACTCGACGACCCGGCCGTCGACGATCCGGTGGCAGGACATCTCGTGCACCGTGACCGGCTTGCCGGTCGGCGGGATGTCGAACAGCTGCCCCTGGTGGGTGCCGCGGGTGGTGAAGCGGGCGTAGACCCGGTCGCCGTCGCCGGCCACGTCCTCGACGGTCACGTGGACGTCGGGGAAGGCGTTGCGCCAGAGCAGCACGGCCTGGCGGAACGAGTCCGGGCCGGGCGGCATCGGGGGCAGGCCGGGGGCGTGCACCACATAGTCCTCGGCGAAGCGGTCGCCGATGGTGGACAGGTCGCCGTCGTTGAAGGCCCGCTCGGTCAGGTCGCGGATGAGGGCCTTGTTGGTCTCGACCGTGGTCTCGGTGGACGAGGTCATGACACTCCTTTGCTCGGCGGACGACCCTGCGGCCGAGGCCGTGGGCGGTCCGGGTGGGCGGAAGTCAGGGCTTCGCAAAGCGGGGCAGGGAAGGCCCCGGAGGTGGACCGGCGCAGGTCAGAGAAGTGCGGCGAGGGTGAAGCAGACCGCCGCACCGATCGCGCCCATGGTCCGGGTCTCGTGCGCCAGGTGCCACCGGCGGCGCTTGCCGCGCCAGGCGGCGTCGCTGTCCTGGTGGGGGCTCCAGCGCTCGATCTGGCGCCAGATCGGGCGGTTGACGCCCTCGGAGGCGACCGCGACGGTCGCCATGCCGACGGTGCCGGCCGCGTACAGCACCTTGGCCACCTTGCTCTCCGAGCGGACGGCCTTGGTGGCGCCCACGGTGGCGGTGGCGATGCCGTTCCAGAAGGCGATCGGGTGGAACACGTGCATGTCGATGAGCTGGCACGTGTTGACGTACCGGTCGTAGGGCAGAGAGTTCAGCATCGGCAGGATCGAGGTTTTCATGATCCACAAGGTGCCGAGCTGAACGCTGGACGATGTCACCAGCCAGACGTTCGCATTGTCCTTCATGTCGATTCCTCGAATCGATCCTGGAGATCACGGGACGTTCGCCGAGTGTTCGGCGAACCGGGGCGGGGTCGCCCGGTGCGATGGCACGGGACCCCGGGGGCCGGGGCATCTCGGCCCCCGGGGCGGCCCCGCCGGCTCATCCTTGCCGCCGGGTGGTCCCAGTGTCAGGAGGCATCCGTCTCCACCGGGCTGGGACGTCGCCCGGGCGTCCACGGACCGCGTCCCGGTCCTCCCGGGCCGGTTGCCCAGCCGGTTCGTTGCACCAACCAGCCGGGGAGGAGGCCGTGTTGACGCGCGCACCGGCTGCACCCTACGGTGCGAGCGGGCACTCACTCACTTGACTGTCCGGGCCCGCGACCACCCTGCCGAGCCGACCGGCCGGCGGACATCCCAGGAGGTGTCGAGCCGATGACGATCGATGTGCACGGCCACATCACGTCGCCCGAACTCTTCCGCCGGTTCCCCATGCCGCCGAGCCTCGTCGACGTCGACGGCATGGTGGAACTCAAGGCGGCGGCCGGGATCACCACGTCCCTGGTCGGCAGTCCCGTAGGCGCGGGCACCATGGTGCGCACGCCGGGACTGGACAACTACCGCCAGCCGCTCGACACCCTGGAGCGGTTCCACGACTGGCTCGGCGAGCAGGTCCGGGCCCGGCCCGGAGCCCTCCGCGGATACGTCTACACCAACCCGCTGGGCTCCGACGCCGAGCTGGCCGCCACCGCCAAGCGCCTCGAACAGCCCGAGTTCGTGGGGCTGATGGTGAACTCCAGCATCGAGGGGCGCTTCCTCGACGGCCCGGAGGCCGACGCCTTCTTCGCGATGGCCGCACAGTACCGGACCCCGGTCATGCTGCACCCGCCGGCCGAGCCGGCCGGTGCCGGCGAGCTGGACGACCTGCGGCTGGTCGAACAGATCGCCCGGCCCTGCGACGTCACGCTGGGAACGGCGGCGGTGCTCTTCGCCGGCTGGCTGGAGAAGTACCCCGACCTGCGGATCGTCGCGCCGGTCTGCGGCGGCGGGCTGCCGCTGCTGCTGGAGCGGCTGGAGCTGGCCCGGCGGATGCCGGTCACCTTCGGGCGGCCGGGCGCGGGCGGCCCGCCGCCCGGCGCCGGCGGGCCCCCGGCGGGTGTCGGCGGACCCCCGCCCGGTGTCGGCGGACCCCCGGCGGGCGGGCCCGGCGCGGCGGGCCGGCCCGGCGGCCCCGGCGGCC
>NZ_JBHXDN010000109.1:0-19640 GCF_042726075.1 Kitasatospora sp. NPDC127035
ACCCGGGCCCGTCGGTGGGCCCGGGTGCTGCGGCGTCCGCGAAGGGGCAGACGAGAGCCTTCCGGGTCAGTCGCCGATCTCGACGGCGAGGTCGTCGAGGACGAAGCTGGTCCTGAGGCTGAAGTCCTCGGTCCCCTTGAACATCAGGGTCACGGTCTGCCCGGCGTAGGCCGAGAGGTCGACGCTCCGCCGGGCGTAGCCGTCGGCCCGGTCGAGGTTCGAGTGGGCCGCCAGTTGGGTGCCGTTGACCGTGACGGTGAGCCGGTCGAAGGCGACGGCGCTCGTGTCCTCGTCCGAGTCGACGTGCAGCCAGTACCCGAGGCTCGCCCGGCAGCCCGCCGGGACGGTGACCGTCTGGGCGAGGGTGTCCGTGCGGGAGGATCCGTACCCGTTCAGCCAGGCCTTCCACGCGCCGTCGTGGGCGGCCTGGCTCGGGTCGGCGTCCACCACTCCGGAGGTGGCCGTCCAGGGCGCCGCCGTGCCGCTCTCGAAGCCGGCGTTCCCGAGCAGTCGGGCGGAGGGACACGGGCCGGTGCCGTCGGTGACGGCCCAGGTGAACCGGGTGTCGGCGGTCGCGCCCGAGGCGAACGTCGCGGTCACGGTCACCGTCGTGGACCCGGCGCCGGTGGGTGTGCCGGCGATCCTGCCGGTGCCGGCGTCGATCGCCAGCCCGGCCGGCAGGCCCTCGGCCGAGAAGGTGGGCTCACCGGCAGCAGTGGGGGCCGCGATCAGGAGTTCGGCCGGCGTCCCGACCGCGGTGACCTGGTCGCCCGGGTGGGTGACCACGGGCGTGGTGGGGAGGACGGCTCCCACGTTGACGGCGGCCCAGGCCGCCCCGACGGTGGCGTACGCCGCGCTGTTCGCGCCGTAGAGCTCGGCGGCGGCCCGGAGGGTGGCCGTGCGGGCCCCGGCGAAGTCGGTGGTGGAGGTCATGTGGACGGTCAGCGCGCGGTACCAGATGGCGGCCGCCATGTCCCGGCCGATGCCGGTGACGGTGATGCCGCCCCGGGTGGGCGAGTCGTAGTGGACGCCGTTGATGTCCTTCGGCCCGCTGCCCTCGGCGAGGAGGTAGAAGAAGTGGTTGGCGACCCCGGAGGAGTTGTGGACGTCCAGCCGGCCGACGCCCCGGTACCAGGAGTCGGGTGATTCGCCGTCCTTGGAGGGCTTGTCCATGTACCGCAGGGGGGAGCCGTTGCCGAAGAGGTCGAGCTTCTCGCCGATGAGGTAGTCGGGGGTGTCGGCGGGGAGGTCGGCGTGGAATTCCACCATGGAGCCGAGGATGTCGCTGGTGGCCTCGTTCAGGGCGCCGGACTCGCCGGAGTAGACGAGGCCGGCCGTGACGGAGGTGACGCCGTGGGTCATCTCGTGGCCCGCGACGTCGATGCTGGTCAGCGGGTGGGTGTCGCGGTCGCCGTCGCCGAACGTCATGCAGAAGCAGCCGTCGTCCCAGAACGCGTTCACGTACCCGCTGCCGTAGTGCACGCGGCTGAGGGCGCCGACCCCGTCGCCGCGGATCCCCGCGCGGCCGAAGGCGTCCTTGTAGTAGTCCCAGGTGGCTCCGACGCCGAAGTGGGCGTCGACCGCCGCCGACTCGCGGTTGACCGGCGTGCCGTCGCCCCAGCCGTCCTCGGTGGGCCGGGTGAAGACGGACCCGTTGCCGGAGCTGCGGTTGCCCAGGTCCGTGGTGTAGCTGCCGCCACGGGCGGCGTCCCGGAGCTCGTACCCCGACCCGGTCGCCGTGGTGCCCACCGTGACCTCTCCGACGTGGACGCCGTGACCGGTACCGGTCTGCACGCCCTCGAAGGTCCGGAGCAGCGTGCCCTCGGCCGCGTCGGTGATCACGTGCAGCTTGCTCGGGCCGCCGTCGGCGGCGGTTCCGGCGAGCACGGTCTCCCAGGCGAGTCGGGGCGCGCCGTCCGCCGCCCAGACCACGAGCCGCGGCGCGTGGCCGACCGGGGCGCCCGGCCGGGAGTCGAGCGCCGACGTCTGCGCCGCTGCGGCGTCGATCGCGGGCGTGCTGCCGAGGCCTGCCAGCGACGCGGTCGAGGCGCGGTCGACGTCCTTCACCGCCCCGTCGGAGCCCTGGTGCACCACCAGGTCGCCGCCGAGGACGGGCATTCCGGCGTAGGTGCGTTCGTAGCGCAGGTGCCGGGTGCCGTCGGCGTCGTGGACGACGTCCTTGGCGACCAGCTTCTCCTGCCCGGTGAGCCCCAGGCTCCGGGCGAGGTCGGCTCCCTGGCGGTCCGCGGCAGCCAGCGCGGCCGACCGGTCGGCGGCGGGCTGCACCGGGGCGACGGAGGGCACCGGGGCGTTGGGGGCGGCGGACACGGTGGGGGCGGCGGACACGGCGGGGGCGGCGCACACCGAGGTACCGGTCACCAGCAGCGCGGTGGTGACGGCGAGCGGGACGAGCCGGTGCAGGGGAACGGAACGGGACACGGAATCTCCTTTGCCTGCCGGCCTTCGACGGGCCGGCTTCTGGGTCCGCGCCGCAGAGGGCGGCGCGTGGGGACGGTCGGCACTCGGCGCGGGGACACCGGGGCGGGCCGCCGGGGCTCCAGGCGGTCTGGGAGGTACAGGAGGAGCTGCCGCGCAGCGGAAGCTCTCCGATTCATGGCATGCGCATGACATGAAAGTGGGCACAGATCGCCCTGACGGGGGGCGCGAGACGCTTCATCGAGGCTCGCGCAATGCCGCTTCCCCGCAACCGACTTGAGGAAGGGGCCACCTGAAGCCTAGCCCAGGCATCACGGAACCATGTTTGACTGTGCTCGATTTTATTGTTTTCTGTTGGTAATTTCGGCCATCCCGACGCTCGAAGCACCTCCGGCGAAAGTGCCGGTGAGCAGCCGTCACACCGGCGCCCGCAGCGGCGCCCGCAGCGGCGCGGGCCGGGTCACCTGGCCCGACGTCGGCCGCTGCCGCATCCGTCATCGACCGGATCCGCGCGCCTTCGCCTCCTCGGGCGAGGCGACGGGCGCAGCGGGGCGGGGCCGCGCGTCGGCCCCGCCCCGCCCGCCGTCGCCGCACTCACGGCGAACATCCGCCAGCCGCGCCGCCGTTGCCGGGATCGCCGTCCTCGGGCTCGCTGTTGCCGGGCTCGCTGTTGCCGGGCTCGCCGGGACGGAGTTCCCCCGCGCTCAGACGCTCCCGGAGCCACTGTTCGGTGCTGCTGACGTGCAGCAGCGCGGCCGCCTCACTGAGGGAGGCGTCGCGGACGGACAGGGCGTTGAAGATCGCCTCGTGCTCGGCGAGGGTCCGGCCCGCGGCCCGGACGTCGGCGAAACCACGCAGGACGCGGGCCCGCAGGGTGCGACCGGAGATGCTCTCCAGCAGGGTGAGGAGGGTTTCGTTGCCCGTCGCCGCCACGACGGCGCGGTGGAAGGCGGCGTCGTGGACGTTGAGCCGTGCGACGTCGTCGCGGGCCTCGCGCATGGCGTCCAGGTGACCCTTCACCTCGGCCAGTTGCTCGTCCGAGATCCGGGTGGCCGCCAGCGCCGTGGCAACGGGTTCGAGGAGCCGCCGTACCTCGACCAGGTCCCGCAGAGCCACCGAGTCGCTCTGGAGCAGTTCCACCGCACCGCCGAGACCCTCCAGGAGCACGCTCGGCTGAAGGCTGGTCACGTACGTGCCGTCGCCGCGCCGGACCTCCAGCACGCGTGCGACGGCCAGTGCCTTGACGGCCTCCCGCGCGAGGTTTCGGGAGAGGCCAAGTTGGACGGCCAGAACGGGCTCCGGGGGGAGCTTCGACCCGGGAGGCAGGGCGCCGGTCCTGATCAGCTCACGGATCTCTTCTATGGCCCTGTCCGTCAGCGACACTCCGTGCCTCTCCCCCGGCCCTGCTCCAGGGGCACGTCCGACCTGATGAGACCCCGGGCGCGGAGGTCGCTCCAGAGTCCTTCGGGCGTGTTCCTGCCGTGGAGTTCCACGTTCCGTACGACCTGTTCCGGGTTCCGCATGCCGAGGGTGACGTTGATGACCTGGGAATGGGTCAGCGGGAAGGCGATCGCCGCCGCGGGCAGCGTGGTGCCGTGAGCCTCGCAGACCTCCGCGATCGCACGGGCCCGGGCGACGAGGTCACGAGAGGCCTCCCGGTAGTCGTACCTCATGCCCTCGACGGGCCAGTCCCGGGAGAGCAGACCCGAGTTGAACACGCCCACCGCCACGACGCTCTTGCCGAGTTCCCGGGCGGCGGGCAGGACGTCGTCCAGGGCGGACTGGTCGAGCAGGCTGTAGCGCCCGGCGAGCATCACGACGTCGGCGGCGGTCTCGCGCAGGAAGCGGGCGAGCATGGCCGACTGGTTCATGCCCGCGCCGATCGCACCGATCACGCCCTGGTCGCGCAGTTCCGCGAGCGCGGGCATGGCCTCCTCGGCCGCCTGCCGCCAGTGGTCGTCCGGGTCGTGCAGGTACACGACGTCCAGCCGGTCCAAGCCGGTGCGCTCCAGCGTGTCCTCGACGGACCGGAGCACTCCGTCGCGGCTGAAGTCCCACTGCCGGCGCAGGTCGTCCGGCACGGCGAAGCCCTCGGGGTCGATGCCCTGCGGATCCTCGTTGGGCACGAGCAGCCGGCCCACCTTCGAGGAGACGACGTACTCGTCGCGGGGCCGGCCCCGCAGGGCGTCGCCGAGGCGGCGCTCGGAGAGGCCGAGGCCGTAGTGCGGTGCGGTGTCGAAGTACCGCACGCCGGCGTCCCACGCGGTGTCGACGGCGGCTGTCGCGACGTCGGCCGGGGTGATGCGGTAGAGGTTGCCGATGACGGAGGCTCCGAAGCCCAGCTCGGTGAGGGGGATGGAGGTGCTCTGGATGTTCCGCTGCTGCACGTCGTGCTCCTGGAGTAGGGGTGTGGGGGGTGTCCGTCAGCGGCTGACGTGGGCCGACCCGCCCGCGACGAGTGCCTCGACCTCGGCGAGGGTGGCCATGGAGACGTCTCCGGGCGTGGTCATGGTGAGGGCCCCGTGGGCGGTGCCGTAGGCCAGGGCGCGCTCCAGGCCGGTGCCGCCGAGCAGTCCGTGGATCAGGCCGGCCGCGAAGCCGTCGCCGGAGCCGATGCGGTCGAGGACGTGCAGTCCTGGCATGCGGTGCCCGGCGACGAAGCCGGTCTCCGCCGACCAGGCGGCCGAGGACCAGTCGTTGACCCCGGCCGAGGGCACGTCACGCAGGGTCGTCGCCAGCACTTTCGCCCCGGGCAGCAGACCGGCGACCTCCGCGAGGGCTCCGGCGACCTCGTCGGCCCCGACGCGGGCCTGCCCCGGGTGCGCGCCGGCCAGGCCCAGGGCGCCGACCACGACGTCGGCGTGCCGGGCGAGCCGCAGGTCCACCTCTCGGGCCCGGACGGCGCCGCCCCGGCCGGCCCAGAGACTGGCGCGGTAGTTGGGGTCGTAGGAGGTCGTGACACCGTGTCGGCGGGCCGCGGCCATGGCCTCGTCGGCGACGTCGGCGGTGGTGTCCGACAGACCGGCGAAGATGCCGCCGGTGTGGAACCAGCGCACCCCGGCCGAGAAGACGGCGTCCCAGTCCACGTCGCCCTTGCCCAACTGCGAGACGGCCGTGTGCGCACGGTCGCTGACGCCGAGCGCGCCGCGGATGCCGTACCCCCGCTCGACGAAGTTCAGGCCGTTGCGTGCCGTGCGGCCCACGCCGTCGTCGGGCGTCCACCGGATCATCGAGGTGTCGACGCCTCCCTGGAGGATCAGGTCCTCGACGAGGCGGCCCACCGCGTTGTCCACGAGCGCGGTGACGACGGCCGTGCGGAGGCCGAAGCAGCGGCGCAGGCCGCGAACGACGTTGTACTCGCCGCCGCCCTCCCAGACCTGGAACGAGCGGGCGGTGCGGATCCGGCCCTCACCCGGGTCGAAGCGCAGCATCACCTCGCCCAGAGCGACGACCTCCGGGCCGTTTCCCGTTCTCCTCGTCGCGGCCGGTGCGGATTCCGGTCCGGTGCCGCTCATCGGCCGAGCCAGCCGCCGTCGACGGGCAGAACGGTGCCGTGGACGTAGGCGGCGGCGTCCGAGGCCAGGAATACGACGGCGCCGGCGAGGTCGTCGGCGCTGCCCCAGCGGCCGGCGGGGATGCGCTCCAGGATGGCCTTGCTGCGCGCCGGGTCGTCCTGGAGTGCCCGGGTGTTGTCGGTGGCGATGTAGCCGGGCGCGACGGCGTTGACGTTGACGCCGCGCGAGGCCCACTCGTTGGCCAGCGCCTTGGTCAGGCCGGCGACGCCGTGCTTGGCGGCGGTGTAGCCGGGGACGGTGATGCCGCCCTGGAAGCTCAGCAGCGACGCCGTGAAGACGATCTTCCCCCGGCCGCGTGCCGCCATCGTCGCGCCCACGGCCCTGGTCAGCGCGAACTGCGCGGTCAGGTTGACCTGGAGCACCAGGTCCCAGTCGTCGTCGGCGTGTTCGGCGGCGGGGGCGCGGCGGATCGTGCCCGCGTTGTTGACCAGGATGTCCACCGGCCGTTCGCGACCGGCGAGGTCCGCGCCCAGGGCGCGGACGGCCTCGCGGTCGGCGAAGTCGGTGCGGATCGCCTCGAACGTGCGGCCGGCGGCGATCACGTCCTCCTCCACCGCGCTGCCGGACTCCTCCAACGAGGCGCTGACGCCGATGACGTCCGCCCCCGCTTCGGCGAGCGCACGGGCCACGGCCCGGCCGATGCCGCGCCGCGCTCCCGTGACGACGGCGAGCCTCCCGGTGAGGTCGAAGGGCGTCATGCGGCGTCTCCCCGGTCGTTGTCGGTGCCTTCCACGGTGGTGCCGTCCACGGTGGTGCCTTCCACCGCGGTGCAGTCCACCAGGATCTTCATCACGTCGCCGCCGCCCTCCAGGGCCTCGAACGCGGCGGGTGCCCGGGTGAGCGGTACGACCTTGCTGATCAGCCGCTCGGCCGGGATCGTACCCTCGGCGACGAGGGTGACCGCCCTCTCGAAGTCGGAGCGGTCGTACAACCGGGCTCCCACCAGGGTGAGTTCGCGCCAGAAGAAGCGGTGCAGGTTCACCTCGCGGGGTCGGGGGTGGATGGCCACCAGGCACAGCCGTCCGCGCGCGCCCAGCACGTCGACCGCCGTGTCGACGCCGCCTGCCGCACCGGACACCTCGAAGGCGACGTCCGCCCCCGCGTCACCGGTCCACTGCCGGACCAGCGCCGGCAGGTCGTCGTCGGCGGGGTTCCAGGCGGTCAGACCCAACTCCTCGGCGAGCAGGCGACGGTGGGTGCTCAGCTCGACGACCCGGACCTCGGCGCCCGCCGCCCGCGCGACCAGGGCGATGAGGACGCCGACGGGTCCGCCGCCGACCACGACGGCCTTCTCGCCCGCCCGGACGCCGGCCCGTGCGACGTCGTGCACGGCCACCGCGGTGGGTTCGACGAGCGCGGCGCGGTCCAGGGGCAGGGAGTCCGGGAGCCGGACCAGGGTGGAGGCGGGCACCGTCCAGCGCTGCTGCAGCGCGCCCGGGGAGTCGATGCCGATGAAGTCGAGGTGCTGGCAGATGTGCTGGTGACCGGCCCGGCAGGCCGGACAGGTGTCGTCCCAGCGCAGCGGCATCACGGTGACCGCGTCACCGGGCCGCCAGCCCTCGACGTCCGGGCCGACGCGTACGACGCGGCCGGACATCTCGTGTCCGAGGACGGCGGGCGCGACCACGCGGGCGTCCATGTCGCCGTGGAAGATGTGCAGGTCGGTGCCGCAGATGCCGACGTAGGCGGGCGCCAGCAGCACCTCCCCGGGACCGGGCTCGGGGGTCTCGGCGGGTGCCGTGTCGAGGGTTCGTGCGGCCAGGTAGCGGACTGCGAGTGTCATCGTGGTGTCAGTGTCCCTTCAGCGCGGACGCCGATGGTGAGCAGCAGGTTGGCGTAGGTGCGGGTGTCGGCGGTGACGACGGCGAGGGCCAGGTCCCGCGAGCGGGCGGCCTCGTAGAAGGCGGCGCGGTCGAGTGCCGTGACCGGTCGGGGTGCCAGCACGGAGCGGTACTCGGCGAGGGCCGGCGGCTCCGGTTCGCCCGCGGGCGGCACCATCACGTGGGCCGACTCGACGGGCAGCGCGCGCAGCAGGACGTCCAGCACGGTGGTGACGTCGAGCAGGCCCGGGGCCAGGTTGAGGTGGACGGTCCTGGCGCGCTCGCCGGTGGCGGTGCTGGCGGGGTAGTGGCCGTCGGCGAGCAGGACGCGGGCGCCGTGGCCGGCGCCGGCGAGGGATTCGAGGATCCCGGGGTGCAGCAGCTCGTTCAGGAGCACGGGCGTGGACCTTCCGTCGTTGCGGACAGCCGGTAGAAGGAGGTCGCCGTACCGGAGAGCACGGCCTGCTTCTCGCTCTCGGAGCAGTCGTCGAGCAGTTCCTCGACGGTGGCGGCCCAGCGGTTCCAGCCGCCGGCGAGGACGCAGACCGGCCAGTCGGAGCCGAACATCAGCCGGTCGGGGCCGAAGGCGTCCAGCAGGACGTCCCAGACCGGCCGGACGTCGTCGATCGTCCAGGTCCGGTGGTCGGCCTCCGTGATCAGCCCGGAGACCTTGCACCGCACGTGGGGGGATCCGGCCAGCACGCGCAGCTTCGGCTCCCAGTCGGACAGCGCGCGGCCGACGGGCGGCTTGCCGGCGTGGTCCAGGACCAGGGGCAGGTCGGGGAGGCGCTGGGCGAGTCGGATCGCCTGGGGGAGCTGGTCGCTGCGGATGAGGGCGTCGTAGCCGAGCCCGCTGTCCCGGACGGCCCGCAGGCCCCGTTCGACGGTGTGGCGTTGCAGCCACTCGGGGTCGTCCTCGCCCTGCACGACGTGCCGCAGGGCCCGCAGGTGCCCGCCTCCGGGTCCGGAGCGCAGGTCGTCGAGCACGTCGCCGATCGCGGGTGAGGTGAGGTCCGCCCAACCGACGACGGCGCCGATCAGCGGGTCCTGTTCGGCGAGGGCCAGCAGCTCCCGCGTCTCGGCGACGGACGTCACGCACTGCACGAGCACGGTGCTCGTGAGCCGCCGCCCGGAGATCGTCCGGGTCGCGGTCCGTCGCAGGTCGTCGACCGTGTGCGTCCGGCGGATCGGCTCGTGGCCGGGCTCGTCCAGCCAGGGCTGCGGCCGGCGGTCCAGGTCCCACACGTGGTGGTGGGCGTCGATCAGGGGCGTCGGCTCAGACACGGGCGGACCAGACCGGGCCGTCGGGGTAGGCGTACTCCTTGAGGGACTCGGCGTGCATCTGCGCGCCCAGCCCGGGACGCGCGGGTGCGAGGTAGTGGCCGTCGGTGATGCGGACCGGGTCGACGAAGTGCTCGTGCAGGTGGTCGACGTACTCGATGACCCGGTCCTCGACCGTGCCGGAGACGGCGACGTAGTCGAACATCGACAGGTGCTGCACCATCTCGCAGAGGCCGACACCACCGGCGTGCGGGCAGACCGGGACGCCGAACTTGGCGGCGAGCAGCAGGATCGCGATGTTCTCGTTGACGCCGCCGACCCGTGCGGCGTCGATCTGCACGATGTCCACCGCGCCGGCCTGGAGGAGCTGCTTGAAGACGACCCGGTTGGCGATGTGCTCGCCGGTGGCGACCTTGACCGGGCCGACGGCGCTGCGGACGGCGGCGTGGCCGAGGATGTCGTCGGGCGAGGTGGGCTCCTCGATCCAGTACGGCCGGTAGGGGGCCAGGGCGCTCATCCAGTCGATCGCGGCCTGGACGTCCCACCGCTGGTTGGCGTCCACCGCGATGCGGATGTCGTCGCCGACCGCCTCACGGGCGGTGCGCAGGCGCCGTACGTCGTCCTCCAGGGAGGCGCCGACCTTGAGCTTGATCTGGGTGAAGCCGTCGGCGACGGCCTCGCGGGCGAGGCGGGCCAGCTTCTCGTCGGAGTATCCGAGCCAGCCCGGCGTGGTGGTGTAGGCGGGGTAGCCCCGGTCGAGCAGCCGGCCGATGCGCTGTTCGCGACCGGGTTCGGCGCGGCGCAGGATCTCCAGGGCCTCCTCGGGGGTGAGCGCGTCGCTGAGCCAGCGGAAGTCGATCTGCGCGACCAGCTCCTCCGGCGACATCTCGCCCAGGAACCGCCAGACGGGCTTGTCGACGCGCTTGGCCGCGAGGTCCCAGGCGGCGTTGACGACGGCGCCGACGGCCATGTGGATGGCGCCCTTCTCCGGACCCAGCCAGCGCAGCTGGGGGTCGTGGACGAGGGAGCGGGAGAAGGCTCCGAGGTCGGCGCAGACCTCGTCGACGGACAGGCCGACCACGTGCGGGGCGAGGGCCGCGATGGCGGCGGCCTGCACGTCGTTGCCGCGCCCCGTGGTGAAGGCCAGGGCGTGGCCCTCCAGTTCGTCGGCGGCGTCGGTGCGCAGGACGACGTAGGCGGCCGAGTAGTCCGGCTCGGGGTTCATCGCGTCCGAGCCGTCGAGGTGCTCGGAGGTGGGGAAGCGCACGTCCAGGACGTCGAGGGCGGTGATGCGGGCGGATTCCGGGGAGGCGGGCAGGGGGGATGACATGGCGACAACTCCTTGGTGGGCAGGGGAACACGGTCCCCTGCGACGAGATGGGGGGGGAAGGGCGTGGGGCGTGGGCGCCCGGGTCACTCCTGGGCCTTGCCGCCCGTGATGCGCGAGATGATCAGCGCCACCAGGATGATCAGGCCGTTCAGCGCCCCGATCCACTGGGCGGGGACGCCCCCGAGGGTGAGCACGTTCTGGATCATGAAGAGGAGCAGGATGCCGCTGAAGGCTCCGAACATCGTGCCCTTGCCGCCGTTGAGGCTGATCCCGCCGATGACGGCGGCGGCGAAGACGGTGAAGATGTAGCCGTCGCCCTGGGCCGCGGCGACGGAGGCGAGCCGTCCGGAGAGCAGCAGTCCGGCGAGGGCGGCGAGCACGCTGCCGCTGACGATGACGATCCACAGCACCCGGTCGGTGCGGATGCCGGCCGCCTTCGCCGCGTCGACGTTGCCGCCGATCGCGTACAGGGAGCGGCCGAAGCCGGTCCAGCCGAGGAGGACGACGGCGACGGCGAACAGCGCCAGGCAGATCCAGATGGACGCCGGCATGCCGAACCACTCCGCGGTGCCCAGGTAGAGCATGGAGGGCGGGAGCTGGAAGAACGTCTGGCCGCCGGAGAGGCCGGTGAGGATGCCGCGCAGGACGATCAGCATGCCGAGGGTCACGATGAAGCCGTTGAGCCCGAAGCGGATGATCAGCAGGGCGTTGAGCACACCGACGACCGCGCCCACGGCGAGGGTCACCGGTACGGCCCAGGCCCCGGGGACCAGCCCGAGCCCGTGTCCGGCACCGGCCGGAACGACCAGCAGGGCGGCGACCCCGGGGGCGAGTCCCATGGTGGACTCCAGGGACATGTCCATCTTCTTGACGATCAGGATCATCGTCTGGGCGAGGACCAGCAGGGCGATCTCGGACATGGTCTGCAGGACGTTGACGAGGTTGTCGGCCTGCAGGAACACGGGGTTGACGATCTGGCCGACGATCGCGATGACCACGATCGCGGGGACGAGCGCGAGGTCCCGGAGCCGGGCCAGCGGCACCCGGCCGCCGAACAGCGCGGTCCGCCTCGCCCGCGGTTCCGTGGCCTCCGGTGGGGCTGTGTCCACGAGGACGGTGTCAGGCATTGAGGTCCACTCCTTCCATCGCGGCCACGAGGTCGTGATCGTGCCAGCCGCGGGCGATCTCCGATGTCACACGGCCCTGGAACATCACGAGGACCCGGTCGCACATGCGCAGGTCGTCGAGTTCGTCGGAGGCGACGAGCACTCCGGTGCCGGTCCGCGCCGTCTCCTCGACCTTGCCGAGGAGGAATTCCTTGGACCGCACGTCCACCCCGGCGGTCGGGTTGATCAGGACCAGCAGCCGGGGGTCGTCGGCGAGGGCGCGCGCCATGACGACCTTCTGCTGGTTGCCGCCGGAGAGCGCGGAGACGGGCAGGTCGGGCCCAGGAGTCTTGATGGCCAGCTTCTCGATCATGCTCGCGGCGAGCCGGTCCCGGCGGGCGCGGCTCAGGAAGCCGTTGCTGCCGATCCGGCCCGGTACGGACAGGGTGGCGTTGTCCGCGATCGACATGTCGGGCACGAAGCCCTGGTGGTGCCGGTCCTGCGGAACGAATCCGGCACCCGCCGCCAGCGCCGCCGGCACGCTGCCCGGCCGGGGCCGGTGGCCCGCGATCTCCAACTCGCCGCCGTCTGCGGCCCGCAGCCCCACGACGGTCTCGGCGACCTCGGTGCGACCGCTGCCCGCGGCCCCCGCGAGCCCGACGATCTCCCCCGCGGCGACCCGGAAGGTGACGCCGCCGTAGGTGGCACCGCTCATGCCGCGGACGCTCAGCGCGGCCGTGGCACCGGGGTCGGCGGTACTCACCCGTTCCCCGCGCCGGGTGGCGGCGGCCTCGCCGGTCATCGCGGCGACCAGCTCGCCGCGGGGGAACTCCGTCACCGGCGCGGTCACGATGTGCCGGGCGTCCCGGAACACCGTCACCGTGTCGCAGATCTCGTAGACCTCCTGGAGGTGGTGACTGATGAACAGGAAGGTCACGCCCTGGTCCTGCAGATCGCGGATCCTGTCGAAGAGCCGGTTGATGGCCGCCCCGTCGAGCTGGGCGGTCGGCTCGTCCAGGATGATGAACCGGGCCCCGAAGGACAGGGCCCGGGCGATCTCCACGAACTGCCGCTGCTCCACGTCGAGATCGCCGGCGGGGGTCCGGGGATCGACGTCCACCGACCAGGTCGCCAGCAGTTCCTCCGCGCGGCGGCGCACGTCCCCCCAGCTGATCAGGCGACCGCGGCCGGGGGCGTGCCGGTTCAGGAAGAGGTTCTCGGCGACGGTCAGCGTGGGGATGATCGTCGACTTCTGGTAGACGCAGGCCACGCGCCGGCGCCAGGCGTCCCGGTCCGCCTGCCGCGGCGCCGGGCTGCCGGCGAAGGTGACCGTTCCCTCGTCGGGGGCCTGAAGGCCGGTGAGGACGGACACCAGGGTGGACTTTCCGGCCCCGTTGCGGCCGACCAGCGCGTGGGTCTCACCGGGTCTGATGGTGATCCGGGCGCCGTTGAGGGCCACCGTCGGACCGAATCGTTTGACGATGCCCGTCGCCTCGACGACGGGCGGGTCCGTGAGGGTCCGCCCGTCGCCCGCCGGGGCGGGCACGGGGCCGACCACTCGCTCCCCGTCGCTCATCTCAACCGCCTTCTGCTCGAATGCCGTGGGGTTGCCGGTCGGGAGGTCAGCCGACGTTGTTGCCCCACAGGGACTCGTCGTCGCTCTTCACACTGGCCACGCCGCCGTAGGTGCCGCCGTCGGCGGTGACGAGCGGGGCCTGGAGCTGGTCCTCCAACAGACCGTCACGGACCTGGACGATCGTGCTGTCGTGGTCGGTGGGGCCGGGCTGGAACGTCTTCCCGTCGATCGCGGCCCTCAAGTAGTGCAGGGCGTACCGGGCGTAGAGGTCGGCCGGCTGGGAGACGGTGGCGTCGATCTTCCCCGCGGCGATGTTCCTGAGCTCCTCGGGGATGCCGTCGTTGGAGACGACGAAGACGTGCTTCTCGTCCTTCGGGTCCACCAGCAGCCCCGCCTGCTTCAGGACCTGGAGCGTGCCGGCGAGGGCGAAGCTGGACTGCATGTAGACGCCCTTGATGTCCGGGTTGGCGACGAGGTCCGTCTGGAGCTTCTGCGCGGCGACCGCGCCGTCCCAGTTGGTGGCCTCGCCGAACACCTTGATGCCGGGGAAGTTCTTCTTCATGCAGTCGTTGAACGCCTCGGTGCGGTCACGGCCGTTGATGGAGGACAGGTCGCCCTCCAGCATCACGACCTTGCCCCGGCCGTCCAGCTTCGTACCGAGGTACTGGCACGCCTTCTCCCCGTACGCCCGGTTGTCGGCCCGCACCACCATGAAGACCTTGCCGCTGTCCGGGCGGGTGTCCACGGTCACGACGGGGATCTTCTTCGCGGCCAGCTGATCCAGCGTCGGGGCGATGGCGGCGGTGTCCTGCGGGGCCATCGCGATGCCCTTGACGCCCTGGCTGATGAAGGTCTGGGCGTTGGCGGTGAGCTTGGCGACGTCTCCCTGGGAGTTGGTGGTCTTCAGGGACAGGCCTAACTGCCCCGCGGACCCGGGCGTGTACTTGATGTACGAGTTCCAGAAGTCGGTGTCGGAACGCGGGTAGTCCACGCCGATCAGCGGCCGGTCCGACGACGCGGTGGTTCCGGAGCCGCATGCGCCGAGCAGCGCGACGGCGGAGAGCGCGGAGACGGTGGAGCAGAGGGCGTTTCTGAGTCTCATCGGTGGTTCCTCGTGGTGGTCCCGGAGCAGGGGATCGCCCCTAGCGGATACGGCAGGTGTCACGCTGCGGAGACATGGGATGTTTATAGGTCTCAGCCGAAGAAGCTGTCAATGCCTCGGTGGAACCATGCTGCAAATAAGGCATTCCGCGACGGCGAGGGGCCAGGTCCGCTCAGATCGACCGACGATTGATCCCATCAATAGCGAGAATCGACGGCGCGGCGTCACGGGCCGCCGTCCACTCCCGAGCGGCGTCGGCCGGGCGCCGCGCCCCTCGGTCGACTCGGGCACGGCCACTCGGGGAGGACGCCCGGTCCGCGATGCCGGCCGACGGCCGGGCCTCGGGATCGGTCGGTGCGGATGTGGCACCGGCGGGCCCGAGTCCTTCGCGGCACGGGCCCGACCGCACTGCGGTCACTCCGGCCGGCGACCGGTCCGGGCCGGCCCGCTCACGCGGCCCCGGCTCGGATCGGGTCAGGCAGGACGGCGGGCGAGTTCGGCGCGGGTGGTCCGGAGCCCGACCAGGCCGCGGGCGACATGGTTCTCGACCGTGCGGATCGGGCCACCTGGGCGGTCACGAGCGCCGGGTCGTCGCCGGCCCCCGTCACTGTCCGCTCGACGTGGCGCGGCAGTGGGCCTGCCATCGTGCCTATGTTTACGCAACCATCTCCCTGTGGCAAGCATCCTGACCGCCGGGACGGTCCCCCCGACCGTGCCGGCCCGGCCGAGCGAACGGGTTGACATCGGTACGGAAGGAGCGTTGACGGACGGGTCGAACAGCCCGCAGACTTTGCGCACCGGCGGGGCCTCCACGGACCGCCGGAACGGTTGCGGGCCGTCACCCGCGGATCAGCGGCCCCGAGCCGACTGCCCTGCCGACCGCCCCGCCGACCGCCGTTCCCGCGGTCGACCGTGCCCGCTCCGCGGTCGGACGAAATCGGCCCGCCCGGCTCGCCCGTCACGGGTCCCGCACCCGCCGTCCTGATGCAGAGGAGGTGCGTTCCGTTTTTTCGTCGGCGTCGTAGGGCCACCAGCGCGGCCCGCGCCGCGAGCTCTTGTCCCGTCCCGCCTCGGCGCGGATCCACCCGAGGCCCGCCGGTCGGCGGGCCTCCGAACACCGGCCGAGGTGCGGGTTGAGCAAGCTGATCAAGGTACGGAAGACACCCGGGGCGCTCAGGGCGTCCAAGGACCCCGAGGGGCGGATGGCCCTCGCCGACCACCTGCGGGAGCTGCGCAACCGCGTGGCCAAGTCGGTCCTGGCGATCGTCGTGTTCACCGTCCTGGCGCTGTTCTTCCACAAGAGGATCGAGGACTTCCTGCTGCAGCCGCTCCGCTGCACCCCGGAGATCATCGCCACGGGGAAGGAGAAGTGCGCGCAGGTCTCGACCATCGGCCTCACGGCCGGCTTCACCTGGATGCTCAAGGTCGCCCTGACCGCCGGCGTGGTGGCCACCGTCCCCGTCTGGCTCTACCAGATCTGGGCCTTCGTCGTGCCCGGTCTGCACCGGAACGAACGCAAGTACACCCGGATCTTCGTCGCCTGCGGCGCCCCGCTGTTCCTGGCCGGAGCCGCCCTGGCGATGGTGCTGCTGCCGACGACGGTCCAGATGCTCATGTCGTTCACCCCCGACAACACCACGCCGATCCTGCCGCCCGACGACTACTTCGACATCGCCACCCGGCTGGTCCTGGTCTTCGGCCTGGCCTTCGAGTTCCCGCTGCTGCTGGTGATGCTCAACCTGACCGGCATCGTCACCGGCAAGCGGCTGCTCGGCTGGTGGCGCGGGATGGTACTGGGCATCACCGTCTTCGCCGCGTTCGCCACCCCGAGCGTCGACCCGCTGAGCATGCTGGCACTGGCCGCACCGATCTGGGCCCTCTTCTTCCTCGCCTGCGGCATCGCGACGGTCCACGACCGGCGCAAGGCCCGGCGCAACCCCGACCACGGGCTCGGCGCCGACG
Source organism: Kitasatospora sp. NPDC127035 (assembly GCF_042726075.1). Taxonomy (NCBI): domain Bacteria; kingdom Bacillati; phylum Actinomycetota; class Actinomycetes; order Kitasatosporales; family Streptomycetaceae; genus Kitasatospora; species Kitasatospora sp. NPDC127035. The sequence goes on from NZ_JBHXDN010000109.1 coordinate 16,189, forward strand.
AGGCCTCCGACGTCGACCTCACGGTGCAGCCGGTGGCGGAGGTGGCGGCCGTCGAGGCCTCCACCCGGCCGGCCGCGAGCATCGAGGTGCACCTCCCCCGCCAGGAACACCCGGAACACCGGGCGCACCTGGACGACATCACCTGATCCGACGGCGGGCGGCCGAGCCGCACGCCACGGCGCCCGACCCACCGGACCGGGGCCGTGACTCCCGGGACCCCCGACCGCCCGGATCACGATTGCGCATCCCACCGGGCTCCGGAGCCGCCTCCGCACTCCTTCCCCTGGAAGCGGTTCGCGCCGGGGCACACCGTGACCGGGTCGTGGTCGGGCCGGTCACGGTGACCTGCGCGGCCGACGCGGCGCGCCGCCGGCGCGGTGTCGGGGAGGCGGGTGTTCCGTGAGCGGGTTCGGCCGGAGGCCGGGGTGCGGTTCGGGGCCGGTAGCGGGATCGCGGCGGCCCCGTGCGGTCACCGGGCGAACCAGAGACTTCCGGCGCGGGGCGGGCGCCGGGCGCGACCCGAACCGGCCACGGCCTTCTCGTCCGCGACGAAGACGATCCGCGCGCTGCCGAACCCCCACGCGTGCTGATCCCGACCACGTACGAGACCGACGCCCACATCCTGCGCGCCGTCCAGGCGGGCGCGACCGGCTAGCTGCTCAAGGACGCCGACCCGGACACCCTCCGGCAGGCGATCCGCTCGGCCGCCGCAGGTGAGACGGTGCTCGCGTCCCCGGTCGCCTCGCGGCTGCTGGCCCACATGCAACAGCCCGCCGCCGCCCTGACCGCGAGGGAACCGGCGATCGTCCAGCGCCTCGACCGCGGCGACACCGACCGCGAGATCGCCGGTGCGCTGACCATCTCCGAGGCGACCGTGAAGTCGCATCTGGTGCACATGTTCTCGAAGCTCGGCGTCAACAGCCGCACCGAGGTCGTCGCCGAGGCCCGCCGCCGCGGACTGCTGTGACGCGGGGGCGGCGGCCTGCTGTGACGCGGGCCGTCCGCTCCCGAGGTCCCCGCGCGGCCGTCCGCTGGCCGGAAAGGCCCGGGCCTTGGTCCGGTCCACCGCGCGGGCCGCGGTCGCGGGGGATCTCCCGGCCCGGTCCCGGCGGCGCGCGGTCGCCGGGCGCGCCCGCGGCAAACCACGTCGTGCCGGTGCTGACGACGGCGGCCGGGCGCCACGCGGCGGGGCAGCACGCCGGGCCTCGGTCCCGAGGTTCCACCTCACGTCAACAGATCTGCGCGATCATGCGCGATCCGGCCGAGTTTCGAGCATCTCTTGACTCGATCTCCGAACCTGCGTTGCACTGGTGCGAGTTCGTCCCTGCCCTCTGCACACGCCGGGACTGTCGGGGACACCATCGGCACCCCGGCCCGCCCGACACCTCCGCTCCCCCGCCCCCCGGGTCTCCCCCGCCTGCCTCCGGAGCTCCCCATGAGACTGCTCAGGCTGTTGACCGTGGCCGTCTGTACCGCGGCGGCCCTCGTCCTACCCGGCTCGGCGTCCGCCGACAGTGCCGCCCCGGCCACCGGCACCGCCACCGGCACCGCCGCGCCGCCGCAGACCGTGCCCGCGCTGCGCCAGTGGACGGCCGACGTCGGCTCGTACACCTTGACCACCGCGAGCCGGATCGTCCTCGACCCCGTCCACGGCGCCCAACTCGCCGAGGACGCCGCCACCTTCGCCGACGACCTCGGCCTGCTGGCGGGCCGTCACGTCCCGGTGGTCCTCGGCACCGCCGGTACGGGCGACATCGCCCTCACCCTCGGCGACGACGCCCTGCCCGCCGAGGGCTACCGGCTGACGGTCGCCGCGTCGGTCACCGTCCGGGCCGGGACCACCACCGGCGCGTTCTACGGCACCCGGACCCTCCTCCAACTGCTCCACCAGTCGGCCACCGTGCCGGCCGGGACGGCGGTCGACTGGCCGGCCAAGACCGAACGCGGGCTGATGATCGACCAGGGCCGGAAGTTCTTCACCGTCGACTGGGTGAAACAGCACATCAAGGAGCTGGCCTACCTCAAGCTCAACTACTTCCACTTCCACCTGTCGGACACCCACGGCTTCCGCCTGGAGAGCTCCACCCACCCCGAGATCGTCTCCGCCGACCACTACTCCAAGCAGGACATCGCCGACCTGGTCGCCCTCGGCCGGAAGTACCACATCACCGTCGTCCCCGAGATCGACACCCCCGGGCACATGAACCCCATCCTCGCCGCCCACCCCGAACTCGCCCTGCGCAACAGCTCCGGCACGGCCGACCCCGCCTTCATCGACCTCTCGAAGCCCGAGGCCTACACGCTGATCAAGGACCTGATCAACGAGTACCTGCCGCTGCTCCCCGCCCCCTACTGGCACATCGGCGCCGACGAGTACGTCGACGACTACAGCCGCTACCCCCAGCTGCTCGCCTACGCCCGCGCCCACTACGGCGCGAACGCGACCGCCAAGGACACCTACTACGGCTTCGTCAACTGGGCCGACGCCCTGGTGCGGGCCGCCGGCAAGACCACCCGGATGTGGAACGACGGCATCAAGGCCGGCGACGGCACCATCGCCCCCCACCCCGACATCCTGGTCGAGTACTGGTACGACTACGGCCTCACCCCCCAACAGCTGGCCGCCGCCGGGCACCGGGTCGCCAACGAGTCCTGGACCCCGACCTACTACGTGCTCGGCGGCGCCAAGCCCGACACCAGGTGGATGTACGAAACCTGGACGCCCGACCTCTTCCAGGGCGGCCGGACCCTCGCCGACCCGACCAGGAACCCCGGCTCACTGATCCACGTCTGGTGCGACAACCCCAACGCCGAGACCGAGGACCAGATCGCCGCCGGCATCATGTACCCGCTCCGCGGACTCGCCCAACAGACCTGGGGATCAGCCAAGTTGACGGCCACCTACGCGTCGTTCGTCCCGATCGCCGCCGCCGTCGGCCACAACCCCGCCTGGCCCGGCACCGGCGGACCCGGCAACCTGGCCCGCAACCGCCCGACCACCGCCTCCAGCACCGAGACCGCCGACTTCCCCGCCGCCCACGCCACCGACGGCGACGGCGGCACCCGCTGGTCGAGCACCTACGGCGACCCGCAGTGGCTGCAGGTCGACCTCGGCTCGACACAGACGGTCAACCGGGTCGTACTGCGCTGGGAGACCGCCTACGGCAGGGCCTTCCGGATCCAGCTGTCCGACGACGGCACCACCTGGCGCACCGTCCACACCACCACCGCCGGCACCGGCGGCGTCCAGGACCTCACCGGCCTGACCGGCTCCGGCCGCTACCTCCGGATGTACGGCACCGCGCGCGGCACCGGCTGGGGCTACTCGCTCCACGAGATCGAGGTCTACGGCGGCCCGCCGGGCGGAGCCGGCGCGCCGGTGCCGGCGTCCGGCTGACCGACCCGGCCCCACCCCGGCCCGTGCTCCGCCGCCCGACCGGGCGGCGGAGCAC
>NZ_JBHXDN010000110.1:0-18617 GCF_042726075.1 Kitasatospora sp. NPDC127035
AATACGAGAAATCAAATTCCGCACAATTCCTCCTGCTTCGATTGGAATACAACGTCTGGACGCCTTGCACCTGGGCGGTGGCCGAGATCTCGGCAGTAGCGGTCTCAGTCAGCGTCGCGGGCGATCGCCCGGCTGATCGGGCCCGGAGCCGTTCGAGACCGTGCCGCTGCCACCAGAACCCCGCTGCCAGCCGATCTGCTCGCAACAGCGGCCGGTCACGGGCTCGCAGAGTTCCTGCCCCAGCCCGGATCCACATCAGCGGCGCCCGCCGGCGCAGCCCCCCAGGACCCGGCCACCACAGCACCGGCGAACATGCCGACAACGGCCTTCTCCACCATCGGATCCCCCCTGGAGCGACCCTGAACGGATCGGATACGGAGAACCCTAGGCAACAAGAGGCGGCAGAAGAACAGGGCTTGAGAAAGATCTGAGGTATCCATGACAAGTAATAGACGGCTTTCCACTCGGAACCAGGCCGTGCACATGGTGCGCACCATCTTCGGCACCGACGAGCTGCTGTACCCGCCGCCCGCCGCACCGGCGTCCGACGCCGGACCGGGCGAGTGACGGTTCCGACCGCCGCTGCAGGTGGGGGCCGATCAGCAGCACGGTGAGCACCGAGACCGTCTCGGGGTCGGTGACGGGGTGGTCGGGGCGCGGCAACCCGGTGCCCGAGCAGGTGAAGGGCCTGGCCCACCTGCTGGCCGCCGGCGCATCCGCCGGACCATGGGCCGCGGGCCGGAGGCGGTCGCCATCCTGGGGCGAATCGTCAGGTGTTCACAAGACACCCGGGCAGGTGCCCTGCAAGGCGCCTGACAAGGTGTCCGACAAGACGCCTCACAAAATGCACCGCCGATCAGCCGGGGACCGGGGCGGCGTCGGCGTCGACCAGTCCCTCCTCCAGGGCCTGGCACACCAGCAGGACGGCGAACTCGGCGGTGCTGGTAACCAACGGGCGGCTCCGGTCGGTGGGGTCGGCGACGAAACGGCCGTCCACCACCAGGGCCCAGCCGTCCAGGCGGGCCGCGCCGTGCTCGATCCAGGCGAGCGCCCGGCCGGCCTTGCGGACGTAGAACAGGCCGGGGGCCCGGGTCCACCCGGCCAGGTCCCAGCCCGGCTGCCGCATCAGCGTGCTGATGTCCTGGATGAGGTCGAACCGGCCGATGCCGCGCAGGTACGGCTCCGGCGGGACGCTCGGCGGGGCGGGCGAGGAGGGCTTGGGCGAGGTGGAGGGCGGCTTCGAGGGCGGCGGCGGCGGGGGCGCGGACCATGCGCAGCGCGGCGATGGCGTCTACGGCCCGTTCGGCGGGCTGCTGGGCTTCAGGACGGTCTGGCGGGTCGGGGACCGGTGTGGGGCGGCTGCTGGCGGTCCTGGAAACGGTGGGGGCCGAGGCCGCGCCGCGCGGCTGGAGGGATGCTCACGCCCGTTCAACGAATCGGGTCCGCCGCGGTGGCGAACAGCCTGCGGTGCTGCTGGAGGTCTGATCCGGCGTCGACTGTCCAACCTTGGTGAGCGCGCGTTCACCAATGCTTTGATCTGCGGAAATACGCATTCCTTGATGGGCCGTCAAGGAGTCTCGGGCCGACCATCAAGGTGTGGGGTTGGGGGGCTTCCAAGGTTTCGGTCGGAAACCTTGGAGACGGTGCCGAGCTCACCTTGGAGGCCTCCCCGAAGCCTTGGAAGGCCGGCCTGCTCACCTTGGAGACGCCCCTCGGCCGCCGCCCGGCCGGCCCGCCCCGTTCGGGAAGGGGCCGTCAAAAAGAGCGCCGGGCATGCAAGTGGCCCCCGCGATCGAAAGTCGGCCGATCGCGGGGGCCTGTTACCTGCCAGGAGCAGGAGCTACGCCGCAAGCGGACGCAACGCCACCTCCCAGGCTCGGAACTTCAGCCGGAGTGTGGTTGCCAGGACCTCGAACACCGGCGGCAGGTCGGCCCCGTACTCCTAGTACGTGATCGTGTCAATCCCGTCCGGTTCGTCGTCGGGTACGCCGTGCCAACCGTCCGAACTCACCGCAGTTTGCTGCATGACCAGCTCGCCGACATCGTGGAACTCCAGTGCGAAGCGTCCACGGCGCGGGTGTCCGAACTCCATCCGCAGCGTCAACTTCGGGTGGCCCACCAAGGCGACTCCGAGCAGGCCGAAGTCATTGTGGAGATCGAGGAAGCCGCCGTCCGGGAGATTGAGGTCGGAGTAATCACCCGGGGAGTCCCACGGCTCCACGCCGTCGAATCGTGCCCTCACTTCTTCCCCTTCTTCAGGATCCGCCGAACCTTATAGATATCACGCCAGGTCATCGACTTGGTGTCGTTCCGCTGGAACTGACCCCAGCCGTTGGGCGCCCTGGAGTTAGGGTAGCTCGGCACCTCGTGCGGGGTCGGAACCTTCTCGTTCTTTCCACCGCCGAGCTTGATGGTGCGGGTAGCGCCGCGGAGGTCATATTGCCACCTCATATTGCGGCCGGCGTGGAATACTCGGCTCCTGCCGCCGTTATACTTGTCAGCCAGGTTGCTGACATAGCGAGCCTTGGCCTCATAGTTCTTAATTTGCGCGTACCGGTAGACCGCCTTGGCCTTCTGGGTTACTTTGGCGGCCTTAGCCGCAGCCTGGGTGCTCTTGATCCCGACAACCGCCGCTTTGACCACAGGACCCGCGCCGCCGAGGCCCGCATGCGGCCATCGGAATTACCCCGATGGCCACATGCAATTCAGCTACCAGGATTCAATATTTGATCCCGTCTCATAGCTCACCGGGGAATCATATTCCCAGGCATCTCCGGTAACCTCTTCGAATGCCTCTGAGATTACATTGAGCACATCTTGACCACACCAGTCCCACGCCACCCCAAAGGCGGATGGATCTGCAAGAACTCTCGCGAATACCTCGGACCCAGAAAGCAGAACTGCGCAGCGTGCGAACAGGAAGTCGTCCGCCGATTGACCATCAGCTTCATAGGCCCCAAGGAAGCGGTATCCGCTCTCACTGAGGTCCTTCCTGTCTAGCTTGAAGAGAGCCTCACTCAGGTGATCATGAAACGACTTGATTTCATCACCAGAGAGCGATTCGAGACGATTCTCAATCTCGGTCACCGCTTCATGCATTTCGGCTCTTACGGAGGAATCGATGATCTCCCAGAACTCGGATTCATCCATGGAAGTTACTCCAGACTCGATGGATTGACATGTCGACAGTCTAGCGCCTAGTGGTCAACCGGATTGCCAGGAGCGCGCCGACCGAAGCGCTTGGTGTGCTTCCGGATCTTCGCCTTCTCCACTGCTTTTGCGGCTCCGACGGTGCTGAATTTCCGGAGAACCTTTGACTCGTACTTTATATAGCCAGCCTCCTTATTGAGTTGCCGCACCTGATTCTCAGCCCGGATCGACTTCCCGTCGCGCTTCCTCAATCCGTGTCGCTTGGCCCCAGTGCCCGTGCCGTACTTGTGAACGATATTGGTCCCCTTCTCCACAATCTTATAGAGATGGGTCCCGCAGGAACAGTTCACACTGTTCGCATTGAGGCCGCACGCCGAATTGTGAACCAGGACATCTGGGCCAGATCCATAGCCGACTATATAGGTATGCGTATTCCCTACTGTCAGATTGAATACGAGCTGGTCTGTCAAAGTTCCCTCATCGAGAACCGCAGTTACTGCAGAGGTCCCCCCGTCAGGCGACAGTAGACGGTCACCGGGCTGGAGGTCTATAGCATCGATCCAGCCGCGCTCTTCTGTCCAGAATGGATGGCTAGCAGTTGCTCTGATGCCAGTAAAGAGCGGATCGTCGCCGGCCTTGACTTTAACCATCTGCTTTGTTGTATAGGCTACAAGTACCGCCAGAACCGGCTGCGCACTGACCTCGCCTGTCTCCGGGTCAGTGGAGGTCACATAGTCCCCGACCTCTATCTGGTAGATCGGCAGATAACTGCCGTCCGCCATGAGAACCGAGGTCACCGGGTCAAACGAGTTGCACCCGGACCTCCGAACGGCCGTCCTCGCAGCCGAAGCAGCCTTCCCAACACGTACCGCGGCACGGGTGCTCTTGACTGCCGTGACTGCGGCCTTGACAACGGGGCCAGCACCAACGGTGGCGGCGACCGCCGTGACGGCCATCTCAGCGGCCTTCTCCCAGTTACCGGTGGCAGCGTAGGACACCGAGGAGACTACGGCTGCGATGGCGCCGATGGGGCCGGGGATCATGGCCGCTACCTCGGCGACCTTGGCGACGACCTCGACCGTCTTCTTGAGCCACTTGGGCATGCCCCAGTTGCCGTCGAGGTCGGTGCAGTTGACGGGGTCGCCGGTGCAGTAGTCGTAGGCGCTGGCGTTGCCGCCGGGGACGGGGTCGATCTGGAGGAAGCGGCCGAGGGCGGGGCTGTAGAGGCGGGCGCCCATGAGGATGTCGCCGTCCTGGGCCTCGGCGGAGCGCTGCTTGCCGCCGAGCCAGCCGTACCGTACGGCGGCCTGGCCGTCCTGCGGGATGCCGAACTCGTCGAAGTCCAGGACCACCGGCGTGGTCAGCGCGGTGTCGGTGGTGATGACCACCGAGCCGAACAGGTTGGTGAGCTGGAGCTGGACGTCACCTGTCTTGCTGGTCGTTGCCACCAGGTCTGCGTCGGGGCCCGAGACGTTGCGGGTCAGGGTGCCCTGGGTGGTGTCCTCGACGGTCCAGCGGACCTCGTCGGAGTCGTCGCCGTAGTGGTTCAGCTTGGAGGTGGCGCCTGCCCAGGAGCCGTTCGCCTGCTTCTTGGCCGTGGTGAAGGCGGTCAGGCGGTGGGCGGCGTCGACGACCCACTCCTGCTTGGTGTCCCCCTTCTCCTGGGCGGCGACGCGGTCGTTCGCCCAGTACGTGTTCGTCGCGCCGGTCGCGGTCTTCACGGTGCGCCCGAAGGCGTCGTAGGCGTAGCCGGCGTCGGTGAGGCGGTCGGCGCTGTCGTAGGTGTGGTTCTCCGCCGTGGCTCCGCCGGTGCTGCACTCGCCGGACGTCCCCTTGGGGGAGGTCTGCTTGGACAGGCGGTTGGAGTGGGTGTCGAAGGCGTACTGGCGGGTAACGCAGCCGGTGGCGACCGTGTTCTGTTCGGCCTTCACGAGACGGCCGAGCCGGTCGTACTGGTAGGTGCGGGTGGCGGTGGAGCTGGTGTCCTTGGCCACCTGGCCCTGGGTGGACATGTCGGTGGTCTGGGCCCAGATCACCTTGTTGTCGCTGGTTCGGGTGTAGGTGCGTCCGGTGGCCTCGCCGACCGCGTTGACGGTGTCCTTGCGGACGATGCCGCCGGGGTAGGTCTGCTCGACGAGCTGGCCGTCCGGGCCGTACTTGGCGGTGAACTCACCGGCGACGCTGTCGGTCACCGAGGTGACCAGGCCGCGCGGTTCCTTCGCCCGGTCGTAGGTGTAGGCGGTGGAGCCGGTCGGGTCGCTCACCTTCAGGGGCTTGCCGAACCTGTCGAACTCCGTGGTGGTGGTGCCGCCGTCGGCGTCGGTGTAGGAGATCAGCCGGCCGAGTGCGTCCAGGACGCGGGTGAGGGACTTGCCGCCGGCGTTGGTCTTCACGATGCCGCCGGTCGCCGGGTCGTACTCGGTGGTGACCTTCGGGAGAGGCTTGCCGTCGTCCGAGGTGATCTCGGTGGAAAGGATCCGGTCCGCGCCGTCGTAGGCGGTGACGGTCTTGCGGGACTTGCCGGCGTTGGTCTCCGTGGTCTCCTCGGGCTCGCCGAACGGCGAGTATCGGGTGACCCGCTTCACCGGCAGGGTGACCGGCATCCGTGCCGCGTCCGCGCCGGTGATCGCGCCGCCCGGGCCGGTGACGCAGGGCAGGCCCGCCCACTCCGGGCGGTTGGCGCACGCCGCGTCGTCCGGGTTGGCGCCGGCGGTGTAGAACACCGACTTCACCGTTCCGGCGTCGGCGCCGTTCGAGCCCGGCTTGCGGGACTCCAGTGCCCGCCCGGACGCGTCGTACCTGACGGTGGAGGTCAGGTTGGCGCCGAGCGCATCGGTGGTCACCGACGTCGCGGTCTTCAGCGTCCAACCCGAGGTGCCGCCGATCGGCGCGCCGTAGCCCTGCTTGGTGACGCGCAGTTCGACGTCGGCGGCGTAGCCGTCGATGCGGGCGCCGTCGGTGGAGGTGGTGGGCAGGTGGTAGGCCTGGCCGTCGGGCTTGCCTTCGTCGTAGGTGGTGGTGTTGTGGTCCCGGGCCACGACGGAGGTGCCTGCCGGGAGGGTGGGGTTGACGGTGGCCTTGGTCAGGGTGACGGTGTCCAGGCCGGCGTGGAAGCGCTCGCCCTGGGTTGCGGTGTTGGTGCCGGCGACCGTGACCTTCAGTTCGTGGTCCCCGCGGGCCAGGTGGATCGGCTGGCCGGCGGTGTAGGGGGCGGTGGAGCCGGCGGGGTTGGCGTCGAAGGTGTCGATCGGCTGGCCGAGGTTCTGGCCGTTGATCGCGAACTGGATGATGCCGTGGTCGTTGAAGCGGGTCAGCTGGCCGGAGAGGAGGTAGTCGCCCTCCTCGGGCACGCTGACGCGCATGGTGTCGAACGCGCCGGTCTGGGTGCCGGCCAGGCTGAGCTGGGCTCCGCCGGACCAGACGAGGCCGTTGTTGTCGTTGATCACCCGTACCGGCGCGGTGGCACCGAGCTGCGGGAGCTTCTCCGCCTCCCAGGTGACCGTGACCGGGTTGGTCTGGCCGGTGACCTGCTCGGCGAGCGAGGCACGGTAGGCCGGGCCGAGGGTGTCGACGACGTCCAGGCCGTCCGCGCTGTACGTGGTGCGTGAGTCGAGGAGGCGGGCCCGGGCGGCGGAGTCCGCGGGCAGGTTCAGTTCGGCCGCGTAGCGGTCGGCGTCCGGGTGGGTGCCCAGGGCGATGGCGCGGTTGGTGGCCTCCAGGGTGCGCACGGCGTGGCCGTAGCGGTCGTACTCGGTGGTGTCGATGTCGCCGCCGGGGGTGACGGACGGGCTGGCGGTGTTGACCTCGTTGCCGGAGGCGTTGAGGTAGTGGACCGTGGCCGGCTTGTAGCCGTCCGGGCCGGGCTTGGCCGTGGTGGCGGTGTTGGTGCCGGGGTCGTCCTCGGGGCCGAACACGGCGGTGGCGTCGGTGGGTGCGTCGGTCTGCGCCCACCGGGCCACGTCCGCGCCGCCGAGGTCGTACGGACCGCCCGTACCGCGGGTGAGCGGGACCTCGTAGACGACGTTGGTCGCGATCTCACCGCTGACCTGGTCCTTGGAGCCGGCCGCGAGCGCGGCGCGGCGGACCTTCAGCAGACGGCCCGGGTCCTGGTCCGTGGCGGCCTTGCCGTAGTCGAAGTTCCACGGCAGCTGCCCCGCCGACTCGACCTTGGTGACCCGGCCGGCGTCGTCGTAGCTGTACGCGGTCTTCAGCGGCTGGGCCAGGCGCGGGTCCCAGACCTGTACCAGGCGGCCCCGGTTGTCGTAGGCGTAGTGCGTGACCTCGACGGCCTCCTGCGTGGAGGTCGCCGGGTTCCACGACCAGACCTTGACGGCCTTGACGCGGTCCAGGTAGTCGCCGGGCACCGTCGCCGTGGCCGTGGTGACCTTGGCGTACTCGTACTGCATGACCTCGCAGCCTCGCGGCAGCGGGTCGACCGAGCAGTGGTTGGCGTCGTCGACGCCCGGCTCGACGGCCGGGATGACGCGCTTGACCAGCGAGCGGCCGTCGGTGGTGTCGTACTGGTAGCGGGTGGTCGAGGCGGCCTCCGGGCCGCTCTCGCTCACCACCTGGTAGATGGAGGAGCCGGCCTGACGGGCGAACACCGTCCTGGAGCCGTCCAGCTCGGACAGCTCGTAGGTGGTGCCGGCGGTCTGCACGTCCCAGACCTGGTTCGGGCCGGCCCAGCACACCCACACCGAGGCACCGGTGTTGGTGTCCAGGCACTTGCCCGACTGCCGGTTGACGACCGTGCCGTCGGTGGAGACCTCCCACTGCTGGTTGATGCCGGCGTTGCAGCCCCACAGCGACAGCTGGGTGCCGTTGCCGACCTGGCCCCACGGGTTGTCCAGGCAGTGACCGAGCAGGCGCAGCGTGAGGTCGTCGCCGCGGGTCCACTGCTGGTTGGCGCCGCCGGTGCAGGGGGCCGGCTGGAGCTGCGCGCCGTTGCCCGCCGAGCCGTTCGGGGCCTCCAGGCACTGGCCGGAGGAGGAGAGCACCAGGGCGCCGGAGGAGGCCGGAGCGGCCTTGAGGGTGAGTGATTCGGCGCCGGGTTCGGGGAACAGGGTGCCGTCGGTGCCCTTGGCGAACGTCAGCGCGGTGTCGTCGTTGCCCTTGATCTCGACGAGGTCGGACTGGGGGAAGGACAGTGAGCGGTAGTCGGATCCGGTGCCCGCGTCGGGGCCGCCGGCCCACTGCGGGCCGAACGGGGCGACGATCTCCTTCAGCGACAGGTCGTCGAAGTAGACCTCCTTGCCTGTCGCGGTGAAGCCGTTGTAGAGGCGGAAGAACGCCTCGGTTGCGTCGGTCGGCACTGCCAGGTCGACGCTCAGCTGCTGCCAGCCGTCCGTGAAGCCCGCCTTTTGCGAGGTGGTCTTCGAGTAGCCGGCCGGGGTCTTCACGAAGCCGGCGAGCCGGAGCCCGCGGTCACCGAAGTTCGGGTTGAGGCCGGTCGCGCCGGGGACGTAGATCCAGCCGGTGAGCCGGTAGGTGCGGCCCGGCTTCATACCGAAGGCCACGGTGTTGTCGGGGCCGAGGCTCGCGTAGGAGTCGTAGTTGGTCGAGGTGACGAGCAGCGAGTCGGTGGAGCTGTCGTGGCCGCGTGCCGTCGACCGGGAGAGCGTCGCCTGGCCGGGGGTGAACCCGGTCAGGTCGGTGCCGATCTGCCGCTGGTTGAGCGTCAGGCGCTCGCCCTGCGGCTGCCAGCCGCGGTCCGTGCCCCGCGAGGAGGTGGTCCGGGCCACCGACATGCCGAACTCGTTCGCGTCGGTCACGTCGGTGGAGTAGTCGCCGGTGAGCAGGTTGACCGAACCGGGGCCGACGCCCGCGCCGGCCGCGCCGTCCGCGTTGCGGTCGACGGTGATGGTGTTCCAGATGGTGGCGTAGCCGCTGCCGGAGCCGTCTTCGGGGAAGAGGAGGGCGCGGATCTGGACGACGCCGCCGACGTTGCCGAGGGTGTCGAGGACGTTCCAGTTGGCGTGCGGGCCGAGGTCGGCGAGGCGGGGCTTGTCCTCGGTGACGGCGGTGTTGTCGGCTTTGGCCAGGTTGACCCGGGGCACGGTGTATTCGGTGGCGCCGGGACCGCGGCGGTACTGGTAGACCACCCGCTTGAACTGCGACTGCGCGTCCACCGACAGCTTGACGCGCTTGGCGGCCTGGGTGCCGTTGACCGGCGAGCTCATGCCGGCCTGACCGACCTGGAAGGTGTAGGTCACGGGCGGGGAGAGGTTGCCCGCGCGGTCCTTGGCCTGCACGCTGAGCACGCGCCGGCCCTCGGTGGTCGGCGTGATGCTCGTGGTGAGCGCGGCCGTGGTGGGAAGTGTGACCGGCGTGCCGCCGTCCAGCGTGTAGACGTACGCGGCCAGGTCGCCGGTGCCGGCGGCCGGGGTGAACGTGAACGCCCCGGCCTGGTTCGCCGCGCCGTGCCACAGCCCGTCGGAGGGGTAGTCGGCGGACGTGACGAACGGCGTCCCGGGCTTGACGGTGTCGGCGATCAGGTGGGTCCCGGTCCAGCCGGAGCGGGACTTGCCGTCGTCGAGCATGGCCCAGATCGAGTACTGCACGCCCTCGTCGAGCCTGGCGATGCCGTAGTCGGAGGGGCGGACCGTGGCGATCGCCCCGTTGGGGGTGTCGCGGACGATGGTGCCGAGGTAGGCGCCCTCGCGCCACAGGTCGAGGTAGACCTTGAGCGGGTCACCGTCGACGTCGGCGGCCTGCACCTGGAGGCGCGGGTTGGCGTCCGGCGTGTAGGTCGGGCTGCCCGGCTGGGACGGCTGGACCTGGACCGCCGCCGGGGCTACCGGCACGGAGTTGTAGGTGATCGACAGGTACGGCGGGTTGTCGCCCTGCGCCGAGTCGAACCGCTTCCACGACAGGTCGCTGGACTCGTCCGCCGCCTTCAGGCCGATCCCGTACTCGGCGAACCCGTGCCCGGCGAAGAACGACACCATGCCGGCCACGTCCACACTCGTCCAGCCGTTGCCGCTACCGTTCAGACACGGGTTTCCACCGTTGCCGTCCTCGTCGTACGTCTCGTTCGACGTCGACCACTTCTGGCCCCAGGCGGGCTGGTCGTTCCAGCGGGTCCACCAGGCCGCGCCGCCCGCGTTCCACACCTCCCACTGCTTCGGGACGCAGGAGGAGGAGTGGTAGTTGTACAGGTTCAGCTTGGCGCCGAGGATCTGCTTCCCGTTGAACTTCTCACCCGGGACCGTCAGGAACGAACGCGCGACCGTGCTGCCGTTGTAGCTGCCCAGCTTGAGGTCGACCGACGACGACACGTCGGAGCTCTCGTCCGTCTGCACATAGGTGTCGAACGTCGACTCGACGTCCACCGGGGGGTCGATCGTCACCGGGAACTGCGTCCCGGGCGCGGCCAGGAACGCCGCGTCCGGGGTGAACACCAGCTCGGTGTCCGCACCCTGGCCGCGGACCTGCATCGTCACCGGCGCACGGTTCAGGTGCTCCTGCGAAGCCGGATCGACAGCCGCGTCCCACATCACCGGGGTGGGGATCTTCACCGCCAGCTTGCCCGCCGTGTCCAGCAGGTGGATCGCGCCGTCCTGCTGCGGAGCGACCGTCAGACCGGTGGTGTCGAGCGGGAGCGTCAGCGTGCCGGCCTGCGAAACGGCGGAGCGGTCCTTGACGATCAGGAACTGCTCGAAGCCGGTACGGGTCGCCTGCAGCACCAGGTCGACACCCGGCCGGGCATCCACGTACGTGGCCTTGCTGCCCTCCAGCCTCGGCCGGGGCAGCTTGCCCAGCCAGCCGAAGGACAACTGCTGGTCACCGGAACCGATCGTCACCAGCGGCCGCTCGGCGAGTACGGGCGGGGCGGGAACAGGGTCAGCGGCCGGGAGGGCCGCCCGGGCCGCCCCACGCGAAGCGTGCTCGGGCGAGGCACTCGCGGACGCGGACGCGGAGGGGCCCGCCGAAGCGGGCGGGCCGGCCGGCGCGGCCTCGCCGGAGGCGCTGGACGTCGTGGCCGCGCCGGAGAGGGCGGACGGTGAAGCCACGCCGGAGGGGGCGGACGTCGTGGCCGCGCCAGGTGCGCCCGAAACGGCCGACGCACTGGGAATCGCCCCGGCCGTGGACGACGCCGAAGGAGAAGCACTCCGAGGGGAGGGGGTGCTCGGGCCTGGCTGGGCCGGCGGCGTGGCCGAGGGACTGGACGCGGCAGGGGCCGCAGGCGGGGACGCGGGAGTACCCGGAAGGTGGTCGCCTACCGTCACCCCCGCGTCCCCTCCGGTGAACGAGAGCCCTTCGGGGTGCGCCTTCGGCGCGACCTTGCCGTCCGCCGTCTGAACCAGCGTGGTGTCCACCGGCACCCACGCCTCGCCGACCTTCATCCGGATCGGCCCGGTGGACCGCTCCGACGTCAGCGTCCCCTCCGGGTTCGCCCACAGCGTGGTGAACTCGGTACGGGCCCGGGTGACCTCGATCCGCCGCCCCTGAAGGCGCGCCGCCAGCAGAGCGGACGCCTCATCAGGCGCTTCGGTCGACGGCGCGACGGGCGACGCCTGCGGCGACGGCGCGGCCCCCGCCCCAGGTGCCGTCAGAACGTCGAGCGCAACACCCGCCTCCACCAACAGCCCGAGCGTCAGAACCGAGGATATCCGGCGCATCCAGCGCGATGAAAAAGCCCCGCCCGCGAACGCGGGCGAGGCCTGTGGCCTACGTGACATCGTCCCTCAAAAGTCGTCAAAGAGCTTTACTGGCTTCGTCGAAGCCGCAGACAACCTTTCATTCCCCGGCGACTCCCAGGAACCGCCCAGGATGACAATCAAGTAACGAGATGCTGACACGCCGTGACGTTGCCCCGGTTTGTCAGTAGCCGATCAGAATTGACCAGCCGTTTGCATGCCAATCATGCCCATGCCAGTCTCGGATATTGAAACAGAACCGGGGCCGTCCACGCCGCCTCGACGAGGTCGACCCCCTGCACGACGGACACAGGGATCCGCAGAGCCCCTCCAGCCCGTCGGCACGGCCCCGGCCCTCCGTCCGGACCGAGCACAAACCGGAGCACCGGCCCGGTGCGGTCGATCGGCCGAGAAGGTGGACGAGGGCGGCGCGAGCAGCGCCGTTCCGCGTCCTGACGGGCTCGGTCGGATCAACGGGCGCAGGCGGTTCGACCGTTCACCCCCAGCACTGCGGGTGGCCCGGGGAGCAGAGGCGCGCCTGCGACCCCGGCGGCGCCACCGGCAGGACCGCCGGAGCCCTGGCGGAGTACGCGGCCGCCCTCTCCCGCCACGGGCGCATCGACGCCACCTCGGTACTGCGCGGCGGCCGGCCCGGCGACGTCCCATACGAATCCGAAGGTGCAGGAGAGCAGGACAACGGCGTCCTCGACGACGCCCAGGTCCGCAGCACCACCTGTGGTGATGTCGGTGAAGAAGTCCCGTGCCAGCCGATCGGCTGGGCGCATGTCGCCGAGGCCGCGCAGGGTGGCCACGACGATCTCGTAGCGGGCTCTCAGGGCGGTTTCCTCTCCCCCGCTGGCCAGCAGGGAGCGCATGCGGTCGACCCATTCCGGCAGGTCGGCTCGCGCCTCGGCGTGGAAGGTCGCGTGGCGCAGCGGTGCTCTGAGATCCACCAGGTCGCCGAGGGTGAGAGCCGGCTCGCTGCGCTCCCTCCAGCGTCGCCGGCTTTCGAGGTACCAGTCGGGCAGGTGGCCGGCGCTGTCGGGGCGTTGCGGGGTGAGGTCGGAGGGGAGATGAAGGTACTGGACGGCGAGGTAGAACAGGTCGTAGTCGGTGAGGTGGTGGGCGAGTGCGACTGCGTCCCAAATATCCAGTTCGACCTGGTGATTCTGGACTGCGTGCTCGATCAGGTCGTGCCTCTTGCCGACAGGCACGGCGGTGACCGTGAAGTAGATGACGCGGTCGACCGTTGTGCCTTTGCCGCAGATCGACTTGAGGTCTGTGCGGATCTTGGTCGTGATGTCGGCAATCTGGGTGGTGCAGGCCATCACTACCCGCCGGGTGGAGGCCAGTGCCGCGTACGGGGAGGTGCCGGGCAGTTCCTGGGGGATGGCACTCCAGTGGGTTTCGGCGTCTCGTCCCTGGTCCCCGCCGGCGCTGACGGGGCCGGTGGCAGGGAGCAGGTTGCTGGTGATCCTGCGGCGTGCCAGGCCGAGGCAGAGAGCTTCGAATCCGTGGTGGTTGTTGCTCTCGCCGAGGATGCTCAAGGCGAACCTGATGCGTTGCTCGAGTTCGACTGCGTCATCGCCCATGGTGTTCTCCGATCGCCGCGTGCTGCCCGGCCAAGTCTCTTGCACGGCAATGACATTCGGCGGGGTTCCACTGAGAACGGCATGGTAGCGCGGGGCGGTGGGCGGGGTGCCCGCGACCGGACGGGCAACTGTCACGTACCTGCCGAGACTGCCACCGAACCGAACATATACGCGGTCAGCAATGGAAGCACGGGAAAACCGTCACAGGTGAATACGGCCTTGTATCAGCAGAAGTACGGAAGAGCATCAGCAGTCCACACACTCCACTGACATCTCAGCCGCACTTCACAGGGGCCTGGCTCGCCGCCCTGCGGGCCGCGGCCGAGGTCCCGGAAGGCGAACAGGGCGCGCTCGACCCGGAGCGCCGCGAGCAACTGGAGGCGATCGACCCCTGGTGGGCGCCGCGCTGGCCGATCACCTGGCAACGCTCCTACGTGGCCGCCAGATCGTGGTGGCTGGAGTCGGACGGCCGGGTCGACTGGACCGCGCTGCCGCTGGAGACCGAGTTCGAGAGCGAGAACCTCGGCCGGTGGACGCAGGCGCAGCGCGCCGGCTTCGCCGAGCTCGACCAGGAGCAGCAGGACCTGCTGGTCGCGCTCGGCATCGAGGAGGACCAGGCACTGGCCGCCGCCCGGGCGAAGGTCGCAGCCCGGCCGAACAAGTCGCGGGGCGACCGGTTCCAGCAGGGTGTGGAGGCGTGGGCGGCGTTCGTCGCCGAACACGGCCACCCTCGCGTGCCCAGGCCCCACAAGCAGCCGGTGGAGGCCGTGGAGGCCAGTCCGGGCGGTGAGGACCGGGTGTCGGTGACGCACTTCGCGCTGGGCACCTGGCTCAACAACGTCAAGAGCCGCAGGGCCGGGCTGACGCCGGGTCAGCTGGCGCAGCTCGCCGAGCACGGCGTGGAGTGGGCGTAGAAGCAGACTGTGGAGCGGGTGCGTCCCCGGGATGCCGGGGACACACCCCCGCTCCCCGCTGTTGCCCTGCTGGGACGGTGGCGCTCTGAAAGGTCTGGGGTCCTGCTGGGGCTGGGTGGGGGTGTTGTCGTCGCCGGTGTGCAACGGGTTGGCTGCGGTGCTGGATCGGCCGTACTTGATCATGCTGTTGGGGGAACGATGGGGGTATGACTGGCTGGCAGCGGGCGTTGTGGTGGGGACTCGGCGGGGTTGGCGCGGGTGCGGTGGTGGGGGGGGTGTGGTGGGTGACGGCCACGCACCCCGGCGGCGCCGGGCAGGCGTGGGGCGCGGTGAGCGCGGTGGCCGGCGTCACCGCCGTGGTCGTCGCACTGTGGCAGCTGCGCGCCGCCCGGTCGGCAGCTCGGCGGGATGAGTCGATGTCGGGCAGTGGCGGGGCGATCGTGGCGGACGGGGATGTTTCGGACTCGACAACCTCGGCCACTGGCCCCGCCCCGGCCGTCACCGGACCCGCTCCGGTGACGGGAACGCACGGCACCACCGGCGCCATCGTCGCGCGCGGCAAGGTGAAGAACTCCCACACCGAGTACCGCCCGTGAACTGGTTCAGGAAGAACACGCCACAGCAGCAACCGGACGCCGGCGCCGGGCAGGGGCATGGCGCCGGGGAGGAGCACGTCGGTGCTGGGCAGCGGGATCCGGATGCCGGGGAGGAGGTCGGCGGCGCCGGTCCGGGTCTCCGGGGAAGCAGCGGGGCGATCGTCGCCGGCGGGGACGTGACCAACTCCTCCACGTTCTCGGTACAGGCGGAGAACGCCGTCGTGCTCCCTCCCGAGGCCTACGCGCCGATCCCCGCGGACGCGGCCGGGGACGGGGTGTCGAACATCCGCGGCGGGCTGTTCGTCGGACGCCGCGAGGAGCTCGCGCTGCTGGACGCGGCGTTCGAGGGCACCGGCCCCGGCGGGGGTGCGGGTGAGGTGGTGGTGCACGCGCTGCACGGGCTCGGCGGGGTCGGCAAGTCCGCCCTGGCCCTGCACTGGGCGTCCCTGCGGGGTGAGCCGGTGCGGTGGAGGATCACCGCCGACACGACGGAGGCGGTACGGGCGGGACTGGCCGAACTCGCCCGCGCCCTCCAGCCGGGCCTCGCCGGCCTGCCCGAGGAGCTGCTGGTGGAGCGGGCGGTGCGCTGGCTCGCCGGCAACGGCGGGTGGCTGCTGGTCCTGGACAACGTCGACGACCCCGCCGGCATCGCTTCCTTGCTGGAGCGGGTACCCCGTGGCCAGGTACTGGTCACCACCCGCCGCGCGAGCGGCTGGCACCGCGGTGCCACCACCGTGCGCCTGGGCGTCCTACGCGCGGGTGACTCCGTGGACCTGTTCGTGCGGGTCCTCACCCATGACGGGCCACGCGACAGCGAAGGCGCCGACGCGGTGTGCGAGGAGCTCGGACACCTGGCGCTGGCCGTCGAGCAGGCCGCCGCGTACTGCGCGCAGACCAGCATCGCGCCGACCGCCTATCTGGACATGCTGGCCCGGTGGCCGGCCGACATGTTCGCCACCGGCGCGGAGAGCACCGACTCGGCGCGCACCATCGCCCGCATCTGGCACATCACCCTGGACCAGCTCGCGAACACTCCGCTCGCCGGACAGATCCTGCGAATCCTGGCCTGGTACGCCCCCGACAACATCCCCCGCACCCTCCTCAACCACCTCACCGAACTGCCCGACGGCCCCAACCCGCCGCAGGTCGCCACCGCCCTCGGCCGGCTCCTCGCCTACAACATGGCCACCGACAACCTCGACGGCGCCCTCTCCGTCCACCGCCTCGTCCAGACCCTCGCCCGCACCCCCGACCCCGACGACCCCCACCGCCAGGCCGACGACATCGCTTCTGCCCGCCACCACGCCACCCGCTGCCTCGCAGCCGCCCTCCCCGCCGACCTGGAGCAGCCCTCCGCATGGCCGCAGGTGCGCGCCCTGCTCCCTCACAGCGACGCGCTCGCCGACCGCACACCCGAGGAAGCCGACACCGTGGCCACCGCCACCGTGCTCGACGCCGCAGGCCGCTTCCTCACCGGCCAGGGGCAGTCCCTGCGCGCCACCGCCCACCTGCAGCGCTCCCTGACCACCATGGTGCGGGTCCTGGGCGAGGACGCACCCCACACCCTCACCGCCCGCAACAACCTCGCCGCCACCTACCAGGCCGCCGGAGACCCGGCACGCGCCATCACCCTCCACGAACAGAACCTGCAAGACCGGACCCGGGTCCTGGGCAAGAACCATCCGGACACCCTCACCACCCGCAACAACCTCGCCCACGCCTACCGGCAGGCCGGCGACCTGACCCGTGCCATCACCCTCCACGAACAGAACCTGCAAGACCGGACCCGGGTCCTGGGCAAAAACCATCCGGACACCCTCACCACCCGCAACAACCTCGCCACCGCCTACCGGGCCGCCGGAGACCCGGCACGCGCCATCACCCTCCACGAACAGAACCTGCAAGACCTGGTACGGGTCCTGGGCAAGAACCATCCGGACACCCTCGTCACTCGCAACAACCTCGCCCACGCCTACAAAGAAGCCGGCGACCCGGCACGCGCCATCACCCTCCACGAACAGAACCTGCAAGACCGGACCCGGGTCCTGGGCAAAAACCATCCGAACACCCTCACCACCCGCAACAACCTCGCCCACGCCTACCGGCAGGCCGGGCGCAGCGGTGACGCCGTAACCCTGTTGCGGTCCGTGGTGGAGGGCCGGACGCGGGTGCTGGGATCTGATCATCCGAACACGGTGGGTTCGCGGGTGGGGCTGGTGACGGTGCTGACCGAACGGGGGCGTTCCCTGCTGCCCGGCGACACGGCGGGCGCGTGGCGGGACGCCGCCGAGGCGGTCCGGGCCGTCGGCCCGCATTTCGCCGGCAACCCCGGTGTGTACGGACCCGCACTCGCCCACGCCTACCGGCTCGCCGCCGACGTCCTCGACACGGACGGGCAACCCGAAGCCGCCGCCGAGTACTACCGCCGCGCCCTCCACGCCGCAGAAGCGGCAGCGAACGTCTCCCCGCCCGCCGGGGAAAGCGCCTGAGCCCCGGCCGGGCCGGATCCCCGGCCCGGCGCGCGCTTCGAAGCCCGGACCGACCTGTACACAGGCTCTTCGGCAGGTCGTCGACCGCACCGGCCAAGGCCCCGACCGGCGGGTCCACCACCAAAAAACGGCACTCCGAACTGCGGCCCACCGCCCCGGTACCACAGGCAGAACCGAGCGGGCTCGACCCGCGGCAGCACCGCGTACCGCCATCGACCCCGTCCCGGTGGCCAGCCACTGCGGAGAGGACCGGGTCGTCGTACACAAGGTGGCCCCGGGCCCATTCCTGAACAACGCCAAGGCGAGGCGGTTAAAGCTCAGCCCCGGACAGCTCGCACAGCCCGCCGGGCCCGGCGTGGGACGGGCGCAGGGACAGCATGGGGACTCCCGAGACACTCGCATCATTCCCTCCCGTGCACAGGCGAAGTCGCCAGGTCAGAACCTTTCGGTCCTCCCGTACACGAAGACGCGACCGGGAACACCGCCCCGACCCCTCAGCGGATGAACCGGACGATTCCCGGCGGACCTACGAGATACGCCGACCAGAGAACATTCAAGCCCCGCAGCAACCGCAGGAACTCACACCGTGTGTGGGCCCTGGAAACAGGTGCGGGGGGACGTTCTCGTGAACGCCGTGATCCCCACCGGGCGGCCTCGCTGCGGGGGGTGTGGCCGGGGGTCCGGTGCCTGTGGCGGGCGCCGGACCCCCGGGGGCCGGGTAGGTCAGCCGAGGTGTGCGGTGATCTGCCGGATGATCCAGTCGGTGACCGCGCGGCTGCGCCGGAGGCTGCGCCGCGGGCGAGGTGTCCGGTGATCCGGGTGTCGCCCGCGGCGGTGGCGGTCTGGGCGGGTGCGGTCGGCTGTCCGGGGTCCGCCGTGGTGTGCGGGGTGCTGTCGCCGGGGGTGCGGGTGTGCTTGCGGGACATCGGGTCCTCCCCTTGTGCGGGTCCTGGTGAGTGCGGGTCAGCCGGCTGGCCTGGACATCACGGTGACGGGACCGAAGACCCGGAAGGGGATACGCGGACGGACCCGGAGAACCCCGGAACACGGCCCCCATCGGTGCAGGTGGGCACTAGCCTGCGTGTTTCACTTGCGGCGGTGTCCGGATCATGAGCGGGAACGCGAAAGTGCCTTCTGCGCTCGGAAGATGAGGCTTGTCGAAGGTCTCTGTCAGCCCAGCAGGAAGGCACTTTCTACGTGCACACTACCGGGTCACGTCCCCGGCTCGTCGTCGCTA
>NZ_JBHXDN010000111.1:0-16619 GCF_042726075.1 Kitasatospora sp. NPDC127035
CGCCCCGCGGGCCCCGGGGGGCGGGGGCCCCCCCCGCCGCGGCGCGCGCGCGCCCCCCCCCCCCGGCGCGCTGCCCCCCCCGGCCCGCGTTCGGCGGGGATCCGGCCGGGCGGACGGCCCGGCCGGGGGAGGGCCGCAGGGGGTGGCCGGAGGGACGGACGGGCAGGTCGGCAGGCTGAGGGGACCACGTCATAGGGGTTCTACAGGGGTTGGCTAGGGGCCCGACCGGCGCGGATCCACGGAACTCTGAGGGTCGATCCGAGCCACCGGCCCTCAGGAGTGGAACCCACCATGGCGCGCCTGGAACCCCTCGACCCGTCCGCACCGCAGCCCGGCCCGCCCGAGGCGGTGGCCGTCGTCGGCGTCGCCTGCCGGCTGCCGGGAGCGGCGGACCCGGAGGCGTTCTGGAAGCTGCTCGACACGGGTGCGAGTGCGGTCGGCTCCGCGCCGCCCCAGCGCTGCGGCGGCGCGGAGCCGCCCCGGGCGGGCGGGTGGCTCGACCACGTCGACCGGTTTGACCCCGAGTTCTTCGGCCTCTCCCCGGCCGAGGCCGCCGCCGCCGACCCGCAGCAGCGGCTGGTGCTCGAACTCGCCTGGGAGGCCCTGGAGAACGCCGGCGTCCTGCCCGCCGCGCTGGCCGGCGGCCGTACCGGCGTCTTCGTCGGCGCCATCGCCGCCGACTACACCACGCTCACCACCGGCGCCGGCGCGATCACCCGGCACAGCCTCACCGGTCTCAACCGGGGCATCATCGCCAACCGCGTCTCCTACGCCCTCGACCTGCGCGGTCCGAGCCTCACCGTCGACTCCGCGCAGTCCTCCTCCCTGGTCGCCGTCCACCTCGCGCTGGAGAGCCTGCGCGGCGGCGAGTCGGACGTCGCCCTGGTGGCGGGCGTCAACCTCAACCTGGCGGCCGAGTCGACGCTCACCGTCGACCGGTTCGGCGCGCTCTCGCCCGACGACCGCTGCTACACCTTCGACGCCCGGGCCAACGGCTACGCGCGCGGCGAGGGCGGCGTGCTGCTGGTGCTGAAGCCGCTCACCCGCGCGGTGGCGGACGGCGACCGCGTCCACGCGGTGCTGCTCGGCAGCGCGGTCAACAGCGACGGCGCGAGCGACGGCCTGACCGTCCCCAGCGCGGACGCCCAGGCGGCGGTGGTCCGCGAGGCCGCCCGGCGGGCCGGCGTCGCCCCCGGGCTGGTCCAGTACGTCGAGCTGCACGGGACGGGCACCCGCGTGGGCGACCCGGTCGAGGCGGCGGGCCTGGGCGCGGCACTGGGCGCCGGGCGCCCGGCGGAGCAGCCGCTGCTGGTCGGCTCGGCGAAGACCAACGTCGGTCACCTGGAGGGCGCTTCGGGCATCGTCGGCCTGCTGAAGACGGTCCTGGCCGTGCGGCACCGGAGGATTCCCGCCAGCCTCAACTTCGTCACCCCCAACCCGGACATCCCCTTCGAGCGGCTCGGCCTCGCGGTGCGGACCGACTCCGGACCGTGGCCGAACGCCGCGGGCCGGCTGATCGCCGGCGTCAGCTCCTTCGGCGTGG
Organism: Kitasatospora sp. NPDC127035; assembly: GCF_042726075.1. Classification (NCBI taxonomy): domain Bacteria; kingdom Bacillati; phylum Actinomycetota; class Actinomycetes; order Kitasatosporales; family Streptomycetaceae; genus Kitasatospora; species Kitasatospora sp. NPDC127035. The sequence goes on from NZ_JBHXDN010000111.1 coordinate 1,544, forward strand.
GCGGCACCAACGCGCACGTGCTGGTGGCCGACGCCCCGGAGACCGCCCCGCCGGGGGAGGAGGAGGGGGAGCCCGGAGGCGTCGGCGAGGCGCCGGCCGAGGACACCGCGGTCGCGACCGTGCCCGGCGGGCCGCTGCTCTGGCCGCTCTCCGCCCGGACCCAGGCCGCGCTGCGCCGGCAGGCCGCCCGGCTCCGTGCGTTCGCCGACCGGGCGGGCGCCGACCCGGTGGCGGTCGGTCGGTCGCTGGCCACCACCCGGACCGCCTTCGAGTACCGCGCCGCCGTGACCGGCACCGACCGGGAGGGCCTGCTCACCGCCCTCGACGCGCTCGCCGAGGGCGGGCAGGCGGCGGGCCTGGCCCAGGGCCGTGCCACCACCGACGGTGCGGCGCGCGCGGCGTTCGCCGACGGCCCGGCGCCGGACGCCGCCGGGCACGGGGCCGGCGACCGGGCGGGTACCGCGGGCGCGACCGGCAGCGGCACGGTGCTGGTCTTCCCCGGCCAGGGCGCGCAGTGGGACGCCATGGCCCGCGAACTGCTCGCCACCGCACCGGTGTTCGCGGCGAAGATCGCCGCCTGCGAGGAGGCCCTCGCCCCGCACGTCGACTGGTCGCTCGGGGCGGTGCTGCGCGGCGGGCCGGGCACGCCGGACCTGGAGCGGGTGGACGTGGTGCAGCCCGCCCTGTTCGCCGTGATGGTGTCGCTGGCCGCGCTCTGGGAGGCGGCGGGTGTCCGGCCGGACGCCGTGATCGGGCACTCCCAGGGGGAGATCGCCGCCGCCCACGTGGCCGGTGCGCTCTCGCTGGAGGACGCGGCGGCGGTGGTCGCGCTGCGGTCGCAGGCCATCGCCGGTCTGGGCCTGACCGGCCGGGGCGGCATGGCGGCCGTCCCGCTGTCCGCCGAGGAGGTCGCCGGGCGGATCGCCGGGCGGGCCGACGAGCTCGGGATCGCCGCGGTCAACGGCCCGTCCGCGACCGTGGTCTCGGGCGACCGGGCGGCCGTCGCCGACCTGGTGGAGCAGTACCGGGCGGAGGGTGTCCGGGCGAAGCTGGTGCCCGTCGACTACGCCTCGCACTCGGCGCAGATGGAGCCGCTGAGGGAGAGCCTGCCCGTCCTGCTCGCGGGGATCCGCCCGCGGACCGCGTCCGTCGCCTTCTACTCGACGCTCACCGGCGAGCGGTTCGACACCGCCGGACTCGACGCCGCCTACTGGTTCCGCAACCTGCGCGGCACCGTCCGGCTGGAGCGCGCGGTCCGCGCGGCGCTGGCCGACGGGCACCGGGCGTTCGTGGAGAGCAGCCCGCACCCGGTGCTGACGGTCGGGCTCGGCCAGCTGGCCGACGGCGTGGCGGCGGTCACCGGCACGCTCCGCCGGGACCACGGCGGACTCGACCAGTTCCACGCCGCGGTGGGCGAGCTGTTCGCCCGGGGCGGGGCGGTGGACTGGTCCGCCCTCTACGGGCCGGGCGAGCGGCTCACCGGGCTCCCCACGTACGCGTTCCAGCGCCGCCGGCTCTGGCTGGGCGCCACCGCGGGAGCGACCGCCGTCGACCCGAACGGGGCCGCCCCGCACGGGGGTCACCCGACCGGGGACGCCCCGGCCACCGACGCCCCGGGCGCCGACGTCCTGGCGGTCGACGCCCCGGGCGCCGAAGCCCCGGACACCGACGTCCTCGGCGAGGAGGCCGCGCTGGCGGCCGTCCGCGCGGGTGCCGCGATCGTGCTGGGCGAGCCGGGCGGACCGGACGCGGTCGACCCGGACCGCACCTTCAAGGACCTCGGCTTCGACTCCGTCGCGTCCGTCGAGTTCCGCGACCGGCTCGCCGGCGCGACCGGCCTCACCCTGCCGACCAGCCTGGTCTACGACCGGCCCACCCCCCGCGCCGTCGCCGCGTTCCTGTCCGGGCGGAGGGGCACGCGCACGGCCGTCCCCGAGGCGGCGGGCGCCGCCTCGGCGCGGACCTCCGACGGCCTCGACGAGGACCCGGTCGCGATCGTCGCCCTCAGTGGGCGCTGGCCCGGCGGCGCCGACACCCCCGAGCAGCTGTGGGAGCTGCTCCGCACCGGCAGGGACGCCATCGGCCCGTTCCCGGAGAACCGCGGCTGGGACCTCGACGCCCTCTACGACCCGGACGGCGAGCGCCCCGGCAGCTCCTACACCCGGCAGGGCGGATTCCTGTACGACGCCGACGAGTTCGACGGCGCCTTCTTCGGCCTGGCCCCGCGCGAGGCAGCCGCCACGGACCCGCAGCAGCGCCTGCTGCTGGAGTCGGCGTGGGAGCTGACCGAGCGCGCCGGGATCGTCCCGGCCACCCTGCGCGGCAGCCGGACCGGCGTCTTCGTCGGCGTCATGCCGCAGGACTACGGCCCGCGCCTGCACGAGACGCTCCCCGGGTACGAGGGGCACGCCCTGACCGGCACGCTCACCAGCGTCGCCTCGGGCCGGCTGGCCTACACGCTGGGCCTGGAGGGCCCGGCGATCACCGTCGACACGGCCTGCTCCTCGTCGCTGGTGGCGATCCACCTGGCCGCGCAGGCGCTGCGCACGGGGGAGTGCGACCTGGCGATCGCGGGCGGGGCGACGGTGATGTCCTCGCCGGGCATGTTCACCGAGTTCAGCCGCCAGCGCGGCCTCGCCCCCGACGGCCGCTGCAAGCCGTTCGCCGCCGCCGCCGACGGCACGGCCTGGGCGGAGGGCGCCGGGCTGGTCCTGCTGGAGCGGCTCTCCGACGCCCGCCGCCGCGGACACCGGGTGCTGGCCCTCGTCCGGGGCAGCGCGGTCAACCAGGACGGCGCCTCCAACGGACTGACCGCCCCCAACGGCCCGGCCCAGGAGCGGGTGATCCGCCAGGCCCTCGCCAACGCGGGGCTGACGGCCGACCAGGTCGACGCGGTCGAGGCACACGGCACCGGCACCGCGCTGGGCGACCCGATCGAGGCCCGCGCGCTGCTCGCCGCCTACGGGCAGGACCGGGCCCGCCCCCTGCTGCTCGGCTCGGCGAAGTCCAACATCGGCCACACCCAGGCCGCCGCCGGGGTCACCGGGGTGATCAAGCTGGTGCAGGCGCTGCAGCACGGCGAACTGCCGGGCACCCTGCACCTGGACGCGCCGTCGCCGCACGTCGACTGGACGGCCGGCGACGTCAGCCTGCTGGACCGGGCCACGCCCTGGCCCGAGACGGGCCGGCCGCGCCGGGCCGCCGTCTCCTCGTTCGGGATCAGCGGCACCAACGCCCACCTGATCCTGGAGGCCCCGCCCGCCGGGGCCGGTGCGCAGCCCGCCGCGCCGGCCACGGAGCCGACCGTCGCGCCGGCCACGGAGCCCGCCGACGGGCCCGCCGCGGAGACGACCGCGGCCGGGGCACCGGACGCGCACGCGCCGCTCCTGCTCTCCGCCCGCACCGAGCCGGCCCTCCGGGCCCAGGCCGCCCGCCTGCTGGACCTCGCCGGACACGGCGCCCCCGGCCTCGCCCGCTCCCTGGCCACCACCCGCACGCACTTCCCGCACCGCGCCGCCGTCCTCGGCGCCGGACCCGCGGACCGGGCCGACGCCCTGCGGGCGCTGGCCGACGACCGCGCGGACGCCCCCGGACTGCTCCGCGCCACGGCGGCCCGGACGCCCCGGCTGGCCTTCCTCTACTCCGGCCAGGGCAGTCAGCGCGCCGGTGCCGGGCGCGAACTGTACGGCGCCGAGCCGGTGTTCGCGGCGGCGGTGGACGAGGTCGCCGAGCTGTTCGGCCCGCACCTGGCCGCCCCGCTGAAGGACGTCCTGTTCGCCGCACCGGGCACCGCGCAGGCCGACCTGCTGGACACCACCGCCTACACCCAGCCCGCCCTGTTCACCCTGCACGTCGCGCTGCACCGGCTGGCGACCACCGCGTACGGGCTGCGCCCCGACCACCTGATCGGGCACTCGATCGGCGAGCTCAGCGCCGCCCACCTGGCCGGCGTGCTCACGCTGCCGGACGCCGTGGCCCTGGTCGCCGCCCGCGGCCGGCTGATGGAGGCGCTGCCGGCGGGTGGCGCGATGGCCGCCGTCCGGGCCACCGAGGCCGAGGTGCTGCCCGAACTGGACGGGCGGGTGTCGGTCGCCGCCGTCAACGGGCCCGGGTCGGTCGTCCTCTCCGGGGACGGCGACGAGGTCCGGCGGCTCGCCGAGGAGTGGCGGGCGCGCGGGCGGCAGGTCAAGCTGCTGACCGTCGGGCGCGCCTTCCACTCGCCGCACATGGACGCCGTCCTGGACGAGTTCCGCGCGGTGGCCGAGCGGTTGACCTACCACCCGCCGCGCCTCCCGGTGGTGTCCAACCTGACCGGCGCCCTCGCCTCGGCGGCCGAGCTGACCGACCCCGGCTACTGGGTCCGGCACATCCGCGAGGCGGTCCGGTTCCACGAGGGCGTCCGCACCCTGGACGGGCTCGGCACCACCGCCTACCTGGAACTCGGACCCGGCCCGGTGCTCACCGCCCTCGCCGAGGAGAGCCTCGCCGCCCTCACCGAGGACGCCCTCACCGAGGCCGGCCCCGCCGGGCCCGCCCCCGCCGCGCCGAGGGCCCTCGCGGCGCTGCTGCGCGCCGACCGCCCGGAGCCGGCGACCGCGGCCGAGGCGCTCGCCCGGCTGCACGTCCACGGCGTGCCGGTCGACTGGGACACCGCCCTGCCGTCCGGCCCGGCCCGCACCGACCTGCCGACCTACCCCTTCGAGCGCCGCCGGCACTGGCTGGACCAGCCCGCCGGCCGGGCCGCCGACGCGTCCGGCCTGGCCGCCACCGGCCACCCGCTGCTCTCCGCCGCCACCGAACTCCCGGACGGCGGGGGCTGGCTGCTCGCCGGGCGGATCTCGCTGCGCACCCACCCGTGGCTGGCCGACCACGCCGTCGCCGACGGCGTCCTGCTGCCCGGCACCGCCTTCCTGGAGCTGGCCGTCCAGGCCGCGCTGCGCGCCGGGGCCGCCCACGTCGAGTCGCTGGACCTGGCGGCCCCGCTCCCCCTGCCCGCCACCGGCGGCGTCCGGCTCCAGGCGCTGCTCGGCACCGCCGACGCCGAGGGCCGCCGGCCGCTGCGGATCCGCTCCCAGCCGGACACCGGGGCCGCCGACGGCGCCGAGTGGACCACCCACGCCACCGGCACCGTGGCCGACCGGGCGCCCGCCGCCCCCGGCGCGGACACCGCCGCCTGGCCCCCGCCCGCCGCCGCCCCGGTCGGCCTCGACGACGCCTACGAGCGGCTCGCCGAGCGCGGCTACCGGTACGGCCCGGCCTTCCGCGGCCTCACCGCCGTCGCCGCACTCGGCGAGGAGCGGTACGCCGAGATCGCCCCGACCGCCGCCGACGCCGACGCCTACGCGCTGCACCCGGCCCTGCTGGACGCCGCCCTGCACGCCGTCGTCCTGGACGCCGAACGGACGGTCCTCCCCTTCTCCTGGCGGGACGTCACCGTCCACCGCGCCGGCGCCGCCGCGCTGCGGGCCCGGATCACCCCGGCCGGCCAGGACACCGTCACGCTGGAGCTGATCGACCCGGCCGGCCTGCCGGTCGCCACCGTCGGCGCACTCACCCTGCGCGCCCCGGCCGCCGCGGGCCCGGACTCGCTGTACCGCCTGGACTGGCAGCCGCTCGCCTTCGACGGTGCCCCGCTCGACGGCTGGGCCGTGCTCGGCGAGGACGCCCGGCCGCTCGCGCCCGCCGGGAAGCACCCGGTGCTCGCCGACCTCGCCGAGGCCGGCGCCGGGCAGACCGTGCTCGCCCCCGTCCGCACCGCCGAGCAGACCCTCGCCCTGCTGCACGCCTGGCTGGACGGCGAGCGGACCGGCACCCTCGTCCTCGTCACCGAGCACGCCGTCGCCACCCACCCCGGCGAGGACGTGCCCGACCCGGCCGCCGGCGCCGTCTGGGGCCTGGTCCGCAGCGCGCAGGCCGAACACCCGGACCGGTTCGTCCTGCTGGACGTCGACACCGCCCCCGGGGGCGGCGCGCCCGGAGCCCCGGGAACACCCGGCGCCGACCGGTCCGCCGCGACCGGCCCGACCGGGACGATCGCCGCCCTGTCGACCGCACTGTCGGCCTCCCTCGCCACGGGCGAGCCGCAACTCGCCCTGCGCGCCGGGGAGATCAGCGTCCCGAGGCTGGTCCGCACCCGGGCCGCCGACCTGCTCGACCCCGGCACCGCCGCGGCCTGGCGGCTCGACACCACGACCCCCGGCAGCCTGGACTCGCTGGCCCTGCTGCCCGCCCCCGAGGCCGAACGCCCGCTCGCCGCCGGGAAGGTGAGGATCGCCCTGCGCGCCGCCGGCCTCAACTTCCGCGACGTGCTGATCACCCTCGGCATGTACCCGGGTGGGGCCCGGATCGGCGCCGAGGGCGCCGGCACCGTCCTGGAGACCGGCCCCGGCGTCACCGGACTGCGGCCCGGCGACCGGGTGATGGGCCTGGTCCAGGGAACCCTCGGCCCGGTCGCCGTCACCGACCACCGGCTGCTCACCCGGATCCCCGACGGCTGGAGCTACGCCCAGGCCGCCACCGTCCCCGTCGCCTTCCTCACCGCCTACCACGGCCTCTACGACCTCGCCGGCCTCCGGTCCGGCGAGACCGTCCTGATCCACGCCGCCACCGGCGGCGTCGGCCAGGCCGCCGTCCAACTCGCCCGCCACGGAGGCTCGGTGGTGCTCGCCACCGCAGGCCCCGGCAAGTGGGGCGTGCTCCGCGGCCTCGGCCTGGCGGGCGACCGGGTCGCCTCCAGCCGCACCCTCGACTTCGAGGACTCCTTCCGGACCGCCACCGGCGGCCGCGGCGTCGACGTCGTCCTCAACGCGCTGGCCCGCGAGTTCACCGACGCCTCGCTGCGCCTGCTCGCCCCCGCCGGCCGGTTCGTCGAGATGGGCAAGACCGACCAGCGCGACCCGGCGACCGTCGCCGCCGACCACGACGGCGCCGCCTACCTGGCCTTCGACCTGTTCGACGTCGACCCGGACCGGATCGCGGTGATCCTGGCCGACCTGGCCGGACTCTTCGAGCGTGGCGAGCTGCTCCCGCTGCCCGTCCACGCCCAGTCCGTCCGGCAGGCCCCGCAGGCGCTGCGCAGGCTCAGCCAGGCCCGGCACACCGGCAAGCTCGCGCTCACCCTGCCGACCGCGCTCGCCGACGGCGGAACCGCGCTGGTCACCGGCGGCACCGGCGCACTCGGCCGGCTGGTCGCCCACCGCCTCACCGCCCGGCACGGGGTCCGGCACCTGCTGCTCGCGAGCCGGCAGGGGCCGGACGCACCCGGCGCCGCCGAACTGCGCGCCGAACTGGCCGAGTCGGGAGTCACGGTGACCTTCGCCACCACCGACCTCGCCGACCCGGACGCCGTCGCCGCGCTCGTCGCCGGCGTCCCCGCCGACCACCCGCTGACCGCCGTCGTGCACACCGCGGGCGTGCTGGACGACGCCGTCCTCGGCTCGCTCACCCCCGAGCGGCTCCGCACCGTCCAGCGGGCCAAGGCCGACGGCGCGTGGCACCTGCACCGCGCCACCGCCCACCTCGACCTCGCCGCCTTCGTGCTGTTCTCCTCCGCCGTCGGCCTGCTCGGCAACCCCGGCCAGGCCAACTACGGCGCCGCCAACGCCCGGTTGGACGCGATCGCCCAGCACCGGGCGGTCCGCGGGCTGCCCGCCGTCTCGCTCGCCTGGGGCCACTGGGCCGAGGCCGGCGGCATGGCGGCCGGGCTCACCGCCGCCGAGACCGAACGCCTCGCCGCCACCGGCCTCGCCCCGATGACCAACGAGCAGGCGCTCACCCTGTTCGACGCCGCGCTCACCACCCCCTACCCCGCCCTGGCGGCCGCCCGCCTCGACCCGGGGCCGGTGCCCGCCGACCGGCTCGCGCCCGTCCTGCGCGGCCTCGCCCGACACCGCCCCCGTCCGGCCGCCGCCGGCGGCGCCGAGGGACCCGCCGCGCTGACCGCCCGGCTCGCCGGCCAACCGGCCGCCGAGCAGGAACGGCAACTGCTCGCCCTGGTCCGCTCCACCGCCGCCGCCGTCCTGGGACACCCGGACGCCACCGCGATCCAGAGCGACCTCGGCTTCATGGACAGCGAGTTCGACTCCCTCGGGGTGATCGAGCTGCGCAACCGGATCAACACCGCGACCGGTCTGCGGCTGCCCACCACCGCCCTGTTCGACCACCCGACCCCGGCCGCCCTCGCCGCCCACCTGCGCGACCGGCTCGCCCCCGCCCCGCAGCCGCACCGGGCCGACCCGACAGCCGAGTTCGACCGGCTGGAGCAGGCCCTGGCCGCCCTCGGCGACGACCCGGACGCCCGCGCCGGCGCAGCGGCCCGGCTCACCGCGCTGTTCGCCGTGCTCGGCGTGCCCACCCCGGCACCGCACCCGGACGGACCGGCCGCCCCGGCGGGCCCGGAGGCCGACGACGGCCTCGCCGCCCGCATCACCGACGTCAGCGACGACGACATCTTCGACTTCATCGACAACGAGCTCGGCATTTCCTGAGAGAGGCCAACGCAGAGATGAGCACCAACGAGCAGAAGCTCCGCGACTACCTCAACAAGGTCGCCGCCGAGCTGCACCAGACCCGTCAGCGACTGCGCGACGCCGAGGCCAAGGCGGCCGGCGGCGGCGCGGAGGAGCCGATCGCCATCGTCGGCATGGCCTGCCGCTTCCCGGGCGGCGCCGACACCCCGGACGCCCTGTGGCGGCTGGTCTCCGACGAGCGCGACGTCGTCGGCCCGTTCCCCGCCGACCGCGGCTGGGACCTCGACCACCTCTACGACCCCGACCCCGCCAAGCCCGGCCGCAGCTACGCCCGCGAGGGTGGATTCCTCTACGAGGCGGGCGAGTTCGACGCCGAGTTCTTCGGCATCTCGCCGCGCGAGGCGCTCGCCGCCGAGCCCCAGCAGCGCCTCCTCCTGGAGACCGCCTGGGAGGCCCTGGAGGACGCCGCGATCGACCCCGCCGCACTGCGCGGCAGCCGGACCGGTGTCTTCGCGGGCGTCATCGCCCAGGAGTACGGGCCGAGCATGCACCACCTGCCCGCCGAGGAGACCGACGGCTACGTCCTCACCGGCACCACCACCTCCGTCGCCTCCGGCCGGATCGCCTACAGCCTCGGCCTGGAGGGCCCGGCCGTCACCGTCGACACCGCCTGCTCCTCCTCGCTGGTCGCGCTCCACCTGGCCGCGCGCTCGCTGCGCGCCGGGGAGTGCTCGATCGCCCTGGCCGGCGGCGCCACCGTGCTCTCCGCGCCCGGCATGTTCATCGAGTTCAGCCGCCAGCGCGGCCTCGCCCCCGACGGCCGCTGCAAGCCGTTCGCCGCCGCCGCCGACGGCACCGGCTGGGGCGAGGGCGCCGGCCTGCTCGTCCTGGAGAAGCTCTCCGACGCCCGCCGCAACGGCCACCGGGTCCTCGCGGTGCTGCGCGGCTCCGCCGTCAACCAGGACGGCCGCTCCAGCCAGCTCACCGCCCCCAGCGGCACCTCCCAGCAGCGCGTCATCCGCGAGGCGCTCGCCTCCGCCGGGCTGACCGCCGGCGACGTCGACGTGGTCGAGGCGCACGGCACCGGCACCCGGCTCGGCGACCCGATCGAGGCCCAGGCGCTCATCGCCACCTACGGGCAGGCGCACAGCGACGGACAGCCGCTCTGGCTGGGGTCGGTGAAGTCCAACATCGGGCACACCCAGGCCGCGGCCGGCGTGGCCGGGGTGATCAAGTCGGTGCTGGCGATCCGGCACGGTGTGCTGCCGCGCACCCTGCACGTCGACGCGCCGTCCCCGCACGTCGACTGGTCGGACGGCACCGTCAGGCTGCTCACCGAGCGGCAGGAGTGGCCCGCCCTGGACCGGCCGCGCCGCGCCGCCGTCTCGGCGTTCGGCGTCTCCGGCACCAACGCGCACGTCATCGTCGAGCAGGCGCCGGAGGCGTCGGAGCAGGCGGCGGACACCGCGGCCCCGTCCGCCCCGGCCGTGCTGCCGTACGTCCTGTCCGCCCGCACCCCCGAGGCGCTCACCGCCCACGCGGCCCGGATCGCCGGCCGGCTCGCCGGTGATCGCACCGACGGCCTCCCGGGCCCCGACGCGGTGGCCGCCGCCCACACCCTGGCCACCGGCCGCGCCGCCCTGGAGGAGCGCGCCGTCGTCGTCGCCCCGGTGGGCGACGGCCCGACGGCCGGTGCGCCGACGGCCGACACCCTGGCGGCGCTGCGCGGCCTCGACGGCCCCGGCGTGGTCCGCGGCCGGGCCGGCACCCCGGGCCGCACCGTCTTCGTCTTCCCCGGCCAGGGCTCCCAGTGGACCGGCATGGCGGCCGGCCTGCTCGCCACCGAGCCCGTCTTCGCCGACGCCCTGACCCGCTGCGCCGACGCCCTCGCCCCGCACACCGACTGGTCGCTGCTCGACGTGGTCCGGGGCGCGGCCGACGGCCCCGACCCCGACCGGGTGGACGTGGTCCAGCCCGTGCTCTGGGCCGTCATGATCTCGCTCGCCGAACTCTGGCAGGCCTACGGCGTCCGCCCCGACGCCGTCGTCGGCCACAGCCAGGGCGAGGTCGCCGCCGCGTACGTCGCCGGCGGGCTCACCCTGGAGGACGGCGCCCGGATCGTCGCCCTGCGCGCCAAGCTGCTCGCGCGGATCTCGCACAAGGGCGGCATGGTCTCGGTCTCCCGCCCGCTCGCCGAGGTCGAGCAGCGGATCGCCGCCTGGCCCGGCCGGCTCTCCATCGGCGTCGTCAACGGCCCGCAGGCCACCGTGGTCTCCGGTGACCTCGACGCCCTCGCCGAGCTCACCGAGGCGTTCACCGCCGACGGCGCCACCGTCCGTCCCGTCAACATCGACTACGCCTCGCACTCGGTGCAGACGGAGGCCCTGCGCGAGGAGCTGCTCGCCCTGCTGGCCGACGTCCGCCCGCGCGCCGGCACCGTCCCGCTGCTCTCCACCGTGACCGGCGACTGGCAGGACACCGCCGGGCTGGACGCCGGCTACTGGTACCGGAACCTGCGCCACACCGTCCGCTTCGAGCAGGCCACGCGCCGGCTCGCCGAGTCCGGGCACACCGTCTTCGTCGAGGTCTCCCCGCACCCCGTGCTCACCGGCGCGATCGAGGACACCCTGGACGCCGCCGGGGTCGCCGACGCCGTCGTCACCGGCTCGCTCCGGCGCGGCCGGGGCAACCGCGACCGCTGGCTCTCCTCCGTCGCCGAGCTGTACGTCCGGGGCGTCGCCGTGGACTGGGCGACCGCCTTCGCCGGCGCCCGCCCCGCCCACGCCGACCTGCCGGGCTACCCGTTCCAGCGGCAGCGGTACTGGCTGGACGCCAGCCGCTCGCCCGAGCACCTGTCCGCCGCCGGTGCCGGTGCTCCCGGTTCCGGCGCCGCCGGGGACAGCCTGTTCTGGGAGCTGGTCGCCGGACGGGACGCCGGCCGGCTCGGCGAGGCGATCGGCGTGGACGGCGACCGGCTGGTCCCCGTCCTGCCCGCGCTCGCCTCCTGGTGGGACCGCCGCCGCGCCGCCACCGCGGCCGACGGCTGGCGCCACCGCCTGACCTGGCGGCCGGTCACCGTCCCGGCGGGCCGGGCCGGGGGCCGGTCGGACGGCCGCTGGCTGGTCGTCGTCCCGGAGGAGGCGGTCGGACACACCTGGGCCGAGGGGCTCGGCGAGGCGCTCGCCGCGGCCGGCGGCTCCGTCGAGCTGCTGGTCGGCGGGGTCGACCGGGCCGCGCTCGCCGCGAAGCTCGCCCTGACGCTCGGCGGAGCATCCGCCGGACCGGCCGGCTCCGGGACGCCCCCGGTCGCCGGCGTCGTCTCGCTGCTCGGCCTGCACCCCGGCCGGCACCCCGAGCACGACGACCTGCCGTGGGCGCACGCCGCCCAGGTCGCGCTCGCCCAGGCCCTGGACGAGACGGGCCTGACCGCGCCGGTCTGGTACCTCACCCGCGGCGCCGTCGGCACCGGCCCCACCGACCCGGTCACCGATCCGGAGCAGGCCCTCGTCTGGGGCTTCGGCGCGATCCTCGCCGCCGAGCAGCCGGCCCTCTTCGGCGGACTGCTCGACCTGCCGGCCGCGCCCGACCGGCAGACCTGGCAGCAGGCGGCCGCGCTGCTCACGGACGCGTCCGCGGAGCGCGAGGTCGAGCTGGCGCTCCGGCCGGCCGGGGCCTTCGCCCGTCGGCTGGTCCAGGCCGCCCCGCTGCCCGCCGCCCCGCTGTCCGCCGCTCCGGCGGCCTCCCCGGACGGTGGGCAGGACGGGTCGCAGGACGCCGCCGACCGGTCGTGGAAGCCGCGTGGCACCACCCTGATCACCGGCGGCACCGGCGCCCTCGGCGGACACGTCGCCCGCTGGCTGGCCGGACGCGGCGCCGAACACCTGTTGCTGGTCAGCCGACGCGGGGCCGACGCCCCCGAGGCGTCCGCCCTGGAGGCCGAACTCACCGCCCTCGGGACCCGGGTGACCTACGCCGCCGCCGACGTCGCCGACCGGGCCGCCCTGACGGCCGTCCTCGACGCCGTCCCCGCGGACCTGCCGCTCACCGCCGTCGTCCACACCGCCGCCGCCCTGCACGACGGCCTCATCCCCACGCTCACGCCCGAGCAGCTCGCCGCCGCCCTGCGCGCCAAGGCGGGCGCCGCCCGGCTGCTGCACGAGCTGACGGCCGGCCACGACCTGTCCGCCTTCGTCCTCTTCTCCTCGCTGGCCGGTGTCGCCGGCATCCCGGGTCAGGCCAACTACGCGCCCGGCAACGCCTACCTCGACGCGCTGGCCGCCGAGCGGCGCGCCGCCGGTCTGCCCGCGACCTCGATCGCCTGGGGCCACTGGGCGGGCGCGGGCATCGCCGCCGACGGCGCCGAGCAGCAACTGCTCCGGCACGGCCTCGCCTCGCTGCCGCCCGTCCAGGCCGTCGCCCTGCTCGGCCAGGCCCTGGACCACGGCGAGAGCCACCTGGTCGTCGCGGACGTCGACTGGCCGGTGCTGTTCCGTGACCGGCCGCACCCGCTGGTCGCCGAACTGGTGCCGCGCGCCGCCGCCGCTGCCGCCCCGGCGGCGGCCGGCGGGAGCGACGTGCTGGCGCGCCTCGGCGCGCTGCCCGCCGCCGAACGGCGCCGCAGCCTGCTCGGCGTCGTCCGGGCCGAGGCGGCGGTCGTCCAGCGGCACCGTTCGGCCGACGCCGTCGACCCCGCCAAGGCCTTCGGCCAGCAGGGTTTCGACTCGCTCACCGCCGTCGAGTTCCGCAACCGGCTCGGCGCGCTCACCGGCCGCCGGCTGCCCGCCACCGTCGTCTTCGACCACCCGACGCCCGCCGCGCTCTCCGACTGGCTGGCCGAGGAGCTGTGGGGTGCCGAGGGTGGGTCCGGTACGGCCCCCGGCGCGGTCACCGCCCCCGGTGCGGCCGTCGTCGACGACGACCCGATCGTCATCGTCGGCATGGCCTGCCGCTACCCCGGCGGCGTCGGCTCGCCCGAGGACCTCTGGCGGGTGGTCTCCGAGGGCGTCGACGCGCTCTCCGGGTTCCCGACCGACCGCGGCTGGGACCTCGACGCCCTCTACTCGCCCGACCCCGACCGGCCCGGCACGTCCTACGCCCGGCACGGCGGATTCCTCGACGGCATCGGCGAGTTCGACGCCGAGTTCTTCGGCGTCCCGCCGCGGGAGGCACCCGCGATCGACCCGCAGCAGCGACTGCTGCTGGAGACCACCTGGGAGGTCTTCGAGCGCGCCGGCATCGACCCCACCTCCCTGCGCGGCAGCCGCACCGGTGTCTTCGCCGGGATCTCCGGCCGCGACTACGCGAGTGCTGCCCAGCGGGTCCCGGCGGAGCTGGAGGCCTACCTCGGCATCGGCAACGCGGGCAGCGTCGCCTCCGGCCGGATCTCCTACACCTTCGGTTTCGAGGGCCCGGCGGTCACGGTGGACACCGCCTGCTCCTCCTCGCTGGTCGCGCTCCACCTGGCCGCGCAGTCGCTGCGCTCCGGCGAGTCCGACCTCGCGGTGGCGGGCGGCGTGCTGCTGATGACCACCCCGACCACGTTCGTCGAGTTCTCCCGCCAGCGCGCGATGTCGCCCGACGGCCGCTGCAAGGCCTTCGCGGCGGCGGCGGACGGCACCGGCTGGGCCGAGGGGGTCGGGCTGCTGCTGGTCGAGCGGCTGTCGGACGCGCGGCGGCTGGGTCACGAGGTGCTGGCGGTGCTGCGCGGTTCGGCGGTCAACCAGGACGGCGCCTCCAACGGCCTGACGGCCCCGAGCGGTCCCTCGCAGCAGCGGGTGATCCGGGCGGCGCTGGCCGGCGCGGGCCTGGAGCCGGCCGACGTCGACGCCGTCGAGGCGCACGGCACCGGCACCACGCTGGGCGACCCGATCGAGGCGCACGCGCTGCTGGCCACCTACGGGCAGGGCCGGCCGGAGGACCGGCCGCTCTGGCTGGGGTCGGTGAAGTCGAACATCGGGCACACCCAGGCGGCGGCCGGCGTGGCCGGGGTGATCAAGTCGGTGCTGGCGATCCGGCACGGTGTGCTGCCGCGCACCCTGCACGTCGACGCGCCGTCCCCGCACGTCGACTGGTCGGACGGTTCGGTCCGGCTGCTGACGGAGGAGCAGGCGTGGCCGGACGCGGGCCGTCCGCGCCGGGTGGGCATCTCGGCGTTCGGCGTCTCCGGGACCAACGCGCACGTCATCGTCGAGCAGGCGCCGGTCGAGGCGGAGACCGCCGAGGTCCGCGAGGGGGAGCCGGTCGCCGATCCTGCGGCGGCTGCCGCGACCGCTGCCTCGGTCCCGTCCGTGGTGCCGTTCGTGGTGTCGGCGCGTTCCCCGGAGGCGCTGCGTGAGCAGGCCCTGCGGATCGCCGGGGTGGCGGAGTCCGCCGGTTCGGCGGTGGACGTCGCACAGTCGCTGGTGACCGGGCGGGCCGCCCTCGAAGAGCGGGCCGTCGCCCTCGGCGACCCGGCTGCGTTGCGTGATCTGGAGGGTGTGGAGGTCGTTCGCGGCACTGCGCAGGCTGGTGGGCTGGCGTTCCTGTTCTCGGGTCAGGGGAGTCAGCGGGTGGGGATGGGGCGTGAGTTGTATGCCTCGGAGCCGGTGTTCGCTGCTGCGTTCGATGCG
>NZ_JBHXDN010000112.1:0-16283 GCF_042726075.1 Kitasatospora sp. NPDC127035
GGGCGCACCGGAGCGTCCGGCACGACCAACTGGAACAACTCCCACAGCTCATCCGGCACCAGCCGCTCAACGATCAGCACACTCGGAGTCTACTCGACCCACCCAAATGAGATGTCTTCTTAGCACAGCCGTCGCCGCCAGCGAAGATGACGGCGATGTCGGTGGCCGGGTCGTCCCACAGGTAGCGCCAGTACTCGAAGCACTCGCGGGACAGCCACTGGGCCTCGTCGCAGACCAGGACGTGGAATGAGCGGGCGAGGGCGTCCTTGAGGACGGTGTCGAACTCGATCGGCCGCAGCGGCGGTTCCCCGGGCAGGGCGAGGGCGCGGAAGAGTTCGTGTCGGATGTCGCGTGGGGTGGGGCGGGCCCGGAACGCGACGCGGTAGGTGTTGCGGGGTGCGAGGTGGCGCAGCGCGGCGTTGACGGAGAACGACTTGCCGTTGCCGGCGGCTCCGGACAGGACCATCATCGCGCGGGCCTGCAGGGTGGCGGCGATGTTGTCCTGGGTGGTGCGCAGCGCTTCGGTCGCCACGACGCGGGCGTCGGTCAGGTTGAGGTAGTGATCGGCGCGCTCGGGCGGCAGCATGCCGGGGCGGACGGCGGGCGCGGTGGTCATGGTTCTCCTACCTGGGCACGGAGCTGTCGCGTGTGGAGGCGGTCGTGGGGGTGAGCTCGGGTACTCGCCGTATCAAGTCCGGGCATTCGGGCCCGGTCACTGTGGCGGGTCGGTGTCGGCGGTCGGTGGGGGGGGTGCTGGCCGGGTCGCTTGCGGCGGGACGCGGCAACGGGTTGGGGCAGGACCCAGCCGTCCGGGAGCGGGGCGTGGGGGATCAATCCGGGCAGGGCCAGGGCCCGGAGGTCCCGGCCGTCGGCGGCGGCGAGTTCCTCTTCTGCTTCCGCCGCGGTCAGTGCCTGGAGCGATTGGGGGGTTCGAGCGGTGGTGACGGCCGCGAACCGCTCGGTGCGCAGTCGTTCGGCGGCGGCCAGCGCCTTCTTCAGTCGGCGCTGCTCGGCCGATCTGGTCCGGCGCACGGCAGCGCGTTGCTCGGTGGTGGCGCGGTCGGACAGGTGGGCGGCGCCGAGGTGGGTGCCGGTGACGGCGTCGACGACCTCGATCTCGTGGGCGTGGTGGGGGAGATACCGAACCCGGACCTTGATCCCGTCGTCGGCCAGGCCTTGCATCCAGTCGCCGACGTAGTACCGGCCCCGCCAGTGCACGCCGCTGCCGGTGAGCGTGCGAGTGCTGCCGTCGTCCTCCATGCTGAATGCCCACAGCTGCCCCGGTTTCGGGTCCTCGATCGGTGTGGGGTCTTCCAGCCACGCCTGCAGAGGGGTTCGGCCGGCCAGGGCTGGCAAGGTGTGCTCGGTGTTCCACCAGTGCACCCAGTCCAGCAACAGTTGGACGAACGCGGTGAACGTCAGAGGCGCCGTGTCGTCCTTGGCCCGGTCGCGGCGTCGGACGGAGGTGGTGGGGGCGTGGGTGTAGCGGGGCAGCGAGGCGAACAGCATCCGTTCCGCGCACCGGTTGAGGTTCTCCACCGTGCCCTTCAGGTGCGGGCTGTAGGCGGGCAGGTCGTGCACGGGGACGGCGAACGCGCCGAGCGCGGAGGTGACGGTGCGGGAGAGGAAATCCTTGCCGCGGTCGATCCTCACCAGAGCGGGCAGGCCGCCGATCGGCCCGTAGGGGCCGTCTGCCTCGTCTCGGGAGATCGCGGTACACAGCGCCGCCAGGATCGCGTCCCGGGACGGGGTGTGCGGAGTGATCGCGACGCCGGTGACGGCGTCGTGGGCGTAGTCGATGAACCAGGTCACCCACGGGCACACGAGCTCGCCGTTCAGGTCGACCTCGACGGGGACGTGCTTGTGGTCGCCTTCCCAGCAGGCGTTGCGCCATTGGCGGGGTCGGCGCAGGTGGACGTCGTGGCCGCGCCGGGCCCGCTCCCCGCCTGCCAGGGCCGCGCGCTGGCCGGGGTTCAGGTCTCGGCGGATCGCCCGGTGCAGCGTCGCCAGCGACGGCACCGCCACCCGAGAGGGTGCGCCCGCGTCATCGGTGTCGTCGGCTTCGGCCACGGCGTGGGCCTCGGCGAGGAGCTCGCGGTGCACGGCGGCCGGGCTACCGCACCACAGAACGAGCCGGGCGTGCAGTTGCGGGGTGACCGTGAACCGCTCCCGCCTCCTCGCGCCGGTCCTTCCCTCGGTACGCGCGGCGGCCAGCCACCGCGCCACACTGTGCGCAGCGACACCCCCGCCGAGTCCGCGACCAGCCGCACATGAGCGGTAGTCAGCTCACCGCGCGCCTCCAGGGCCAGCAGCCGGTCCATCGCCTGCTGCCGCGCCAGCGCCACCGGAACCACCGGCCCCACGCCGGCCCGGCCGTTCTCCGGCACGAGCACCACCTCCACTCCCCCGGGTACGCCGGGCAACCAGCCATGGCGGCACGGATCTCCTGGGTCCAGGAAGCCGGACTCTGCACCCAGGTGACACCGCAATCGGCATTCCACTGACACCGGGGCGGGGTGTGCGGTACACGCACGGTGCGGCGACGGTAGAGGAGCAGGCGCGGTGGGCTGGCCAGATACGCGCGGCCGACGCTTACGGAGCGACCCCGCAGCGGGTGCGATCATCGGCGGATGAAGATGTCTTCCCGCCGGGCGCAACGCATTCAGCAACATCAGCACCCGAGTCCACCGAGCAGCGCACTGGTCTGGCTCGACAGCACCGACTTCGCACGGTACGCCCTCATCCCGGACGAGGTCCTGCCCGCCTGGACCGGTATACGGAGGCCGACGACGTCATCGGCGAGTACGTGGCGACCATCCGACGGACGAGCCGAGACGTCCTCACGCTCGGCGGTGAGCCGCTGCCCATCACCTGGATCCCCGAGGCCCGCGTGTTCGCGCGCTGGTACTACGCCGAGGACGACTCCACCCTGCTGTCCGCTCTCGAAGCCGCCCTGGACTCCGACGACTGGGAGGACGTGCTCGATATCGAACTCGGCGGCCGGTACGTACTGACCGACGCCGCCTACAGCGGCACGCGGATCGCCGATCACACTGGCAGCCCGACCGAGATCCCGGAACTCATCCGGGTCGAACTCCCCTCCGGCCGCTACCGCGTCCAGTCCCTGATCATCGACCCCGACCCCGAGACCCAGTGGATGTTGGAACGCCTGCTACCGGAGTAGACGAGCCCACCACCCGCAATCAGGTCGCCCACCGCTGAGGGATCTGCACCAATCTGTCACCGGTAGAAGTCCCTTGATGCCACCGCCCTGTGTGCCCTTGCCCCTGGCACGACCACCCCGACCTCCCCCAACACCTCCCCCCCTCCTCGGTCCTGGCCCGCAACAGACCTGACGTTGGAGACACTCGCCCACGTACGGTGCCCGGCGGGGAGGGCCACACCGGCGGAGCCTGACGAACGAAAACCCATGGCCTGACGGCCTGCAAGGGCGATTGACTGGTGCTGGGCACGACACCGACCGACGAGGGGGACCCGTGGAGGACCCGGATTTCACAGTCCTGCTGACCGGCGACTCCCCTCACGACCCGACGGCCCTCAAAGCGGTCCGCACGGTCACCGGGCTGAGCCTGTGGCGCAGCCGGCAGCTGTTGGACAGCGCGCCCGCCACCGTCAGGTCGGACATCCCGTTCGACATCGCCGCCCGCACGGCGCAGCACCTGCGCCAGGCCGGCGTACCGGCCGCCATCCGGTGCGGCTGGTGCCGCCGCACCCTGTCCGGCGACACGCCGGTCGCCCCCGGCCCATGCGCATCGCCGTACTGGCCCACCGCCCACTGCCAGGCCAGCTCCATGACCAGCTGTGATTGCGAGTTCTGCGCCGCGCACGGTCCCCTGCCCGGGCACACCACCCACCGCAGCCCCTGAACCCCGTATCGACGACCGCTAGCCCTGCCCTGCCCGGTGGACCGAAGGCAACCGGTCCGAGTCAGGAGCCTCAGAACGTGGACCACTCCGTCCCCGGAACATGATCCCAGGTGGCGACCACCCAGTCGTGCCGCATGAACAAGGGCCGGGTCAGGACGGCGTCCCCGGCCCGCTGCGCGCGCAGCACGAGCCCCAGCTTCTGCGAGCCCGGATCGGCCGCATGCGTGTAGAGCACGCCGCCCTCCCGTGCGCCGCGGTCGAGGAGCCACTGCTCCAACTCGGAGGGGACTTGCCCGACCAGCAAGGTGCCCTCCAGCGTGACCTGGGGACCGGTGCGTGCATCGACGGCAACGCAGGCCAGTCGCGGTCTGCTGCCCGCGTAGTACGCCGAGACGCCCAAGGTGGGGAAGTGATCCTCCTCGTGGCGGGGCTCGCCATGGAGCGGATGCTGCCACCGGCTGGTCGTCGCCCCAACGCCGAGAGCCGCCGCCACCTCCTGCGGGCTCATGCCGAAGTGCACCGGCCCGAGGCCGACGAATGGGGTGAACACCCATCGGGCGCGGTCCTCGTCCTTCGCAACGGCCCGGGCATTCGCCGACGGCTTCTGCCGCGCGCCCGAGGCGGGCTGCTCCGCCTTTGGCTGCTGCGGATCCTGCAGGCCGGCGGGCCCGGGACCATGGGCGGATTCTAGTCCGTCGGCCCGTCGGCCCGTCGGCCCGTCGGCCCGTCGGCGTACGGACCAGGCCCGGTCCGCGGTGTCCTCGGGGCGCTCGGCCAGCCACCGGCGGGCGTCCGCCGAGGCCTGCGGGTCCGCCCAGGGGTCCTCCAGCACGGCTGCTGCCTCCCGTTCGGCGCGGCGACGCTCCTCCTCCTCGGCGAGCAGTTCGCCGATGTCTTCACCCCATGCCTGCAGGCAGTGCCGGGCGATCCACCGGTGGCGGGAGTCGGCGCTGGCCGCCAGGACCCGGCGCACGGCCGGTGCGATCTGCGGGATACGGTGCGCGAGCGACGGCGCGGCCAACAAAAGGCCGGCGGCCGCAAGGGCGGCCTCCCGCACACGCACGTCCGGGTCGTCGAAGAACGCGGCAACGTCGGCGTAGACCGCGGGCCGCACGGCCTGGCTCGCCACGATGTCCCCAGCCACACCAGGGCCGTCCTCGGGCGGGTAGGACGCGGTGTCGGCGAACCAGCACAGCCAGTCCAGAAGTTCCGCGCGCAGCGACCTGCGCCCCGCCCTATGCTCCCAGTCCGCCTCGGCACGGGCGCGCGGATCGCCAAGGATCGCGGCGACGTACTGGGCGGCGGGCGCGGTGGCGCCGTAGATGGTCTCCTGATGCAGCACCAGACCGTAAAGATCCCGAACGGCCCGGACACGTCGCTCGAGGGCGTCGTCGAGCAGACCGAGCAGGATCTCCGGCGATCCGGCACACCGTGCATGCCGGTACAGGCATGGCGGAGCGCACTCCAATCGGTACCGGTCAGCACCTCCCGGGCGGTAGGAGGCAGGCTCTCCAGACGGCGGGCTGCATCATCGCTGATCATGCCGGGAGTATGACCGCCAGCCCTGACAACCGCGTATCCAGGACCCCGTCCCCCAGCCAAGCCTGCGGCTGGCATAGGGATCTGCGTCAAGATGTCACCGGACGGCGTCTCCTGCTGTCACCACACATCCGCAACCCGGTAACACCCACCACTCCCCCACCCTCATACGCCACCGCCATGAGGAGTCAGTGACACCCACCGATCCCCCAGTGACAAGAAACTGCAGATTCGCAAGTAGCGTGCTCGCCGAGGGCTTCGGCGAGGATCTTCTCCTGCTCGGCTTGGCTCTTTCCGGCGTCGCGCGGCGTAGAGACTTCGGGCGACCTCGCTGGGCATCTGGCAGTGTCGGAACGGCGAGGTGGTTGAACCGGCCATCACACTCCGGCCAGCTGATTATTGGTCAGAAACGCCCTGGTGGGATCGGCCGAAGAGGAGCGGAGGCTCCCGGGTCGAGAGCGAGCCGCAGGCAGGTGAGCAGCGCTCACGTGGTCACAATTCTTCCTTGTTTCTGAAGGAATGTCCGATACATCTCTCTGTTGCCAGGGGCTGTTGGCCACGCCTGTCGCCGAAGGTCGCGCGCCTGCCGCCAGGGGCCTTGATATCGCACGCCGGAAGGGCTTTGACGCTCCATATTGCGGGCCGATACCGTCCGCCTTTCTATTCGCATGCGATGGGCGGCATGGGACCCCCTGGCATGCAAGTTTACTTGGGAGTGCTTGTGCGTATGGCTCGCAGAGTGGTATGGCCACTTGCTGCTTTTCTGGCAATACCTGTGATGGCGGGTTCGATGCCGGCCTCGGCCACTGAGGCCACGCCGCCGCTGGCTGTGGAGAATTTCTCCTATCCGGGGGCCGCGCAGATCCTCGCGCAGCAGCACGCCATCCTGAAGTCGGGGGACGGAAACATCCAGCTGGCCGACTGCACGTCGACAGACAACATGCTCGAGGTGTACAGCCGGACTCTGGACCTCGGTCCTACCAAGATCTGTTTCCGGGTCACGGGGCCCGGCGGCTACCTGGCGGTGTAGCTTCCGAAGGTCTACAGCCTCAAGGGCGACGACCACACGGTCAAAGCGACGCTGACCACGGACGGCTCGGTCAGCAGCCTCGATCTCCGCAAGAACTACCACACGCCCGTAGGCGAGGGCAGCGCCGTCGGGGGGATCACCCTGCTGGAACTGTCCGCCGCCGACGGACCGGCCGCACCGGCCATCACCAGCGACTACCCCGCGGTCGGCAGCGTCGTCATCGGTCAGCCCGGCCGCGCGGGCGGGCGGGACTGCACCGCGACCCTGGTCGACCGCCACCGGGCCCTCACCTCGGCCGGTTGCTTCACCGACAACCCCGCCACCCTCCCCGCCGGCGCGCCGGCGAGCAGGAGCACCGTGACGATCGGCGGCAGGACCGTCGACATCGCCGAACTCGTGCCGCGCACCGACCGCGACCTCGTCATGGCCCGCCTCGCCGTCCCGGTCGACAGCGTCACCCCGGCCGCTCTGGCCGCCACCCCTCCCGCCACGGGCGAGAACGTGAGCGTGCCCGGCTTCGGCCGCACCGCCACCCAGTGGCGGCCCTACACCTCCCACACCGCCACCCACACCACCGGCGCCATCACCGCCACCGGTATCGACAGCACCCCCGCGCCAGGCTCTTCCGCGATCTGCGCGGGCGATGCCGGATCCCCGCTGCTGCGCACCGGTAACGGCGCTGTCCAGATCGCCGGTGTCGCCTCCCGGTCCTGGCAGGGCGGCTGCTTCGGCGACACCGAGACCCGCACAGGCGCCACCAGCACCCGCGTCGACGACCTCGCCGGCTGGGTGAAGGATCTGAGGTACCGCACGTCGGACGTGTACGCGGGTACCCATGTGCAGATCATCGGCTCCGACGACAAGCTGTACGACTCGGTCGCCGACTACACCACCGGACTGTGGACGCGCGGGTGGACCCCGACCGGCGACAGCCGCCTGCTCGCGGTCGACAGCGTCGCCACCGGCGATACCGTCCACGTGTACGCCGTCCTGACCGACTACCGCGTCTACAGCCGCGACGGCAAGATCGGCGGCCGCTGGGGCGCCTGGAACGAGGTACCGGGAAGCGCGGTCGCCGCGGACGGCGCCCAGAAGATCACCGCCGCCGTACGGGGCAACACGGGCCTGGTCGACGTGGAGATCATCGGCAGCGACGGATCCCTCTACGGCACCACGGCCGACTACAACACCGGCACCTGGCGACCCACCTGGGGCAAGATCGGCGACAACCGGCTCACGGCCGTCACCAGCGCCTACTTCAACAACGCCACCCACGTCTTCGCCATCAACGAGGACGGCAAGGTCTACACCCGCACCGGGAACTACAGCACCGGCAGCTGGGGCACCGACTGGATCGAACTTCCCGGCAGCCGGCCGGGCGTGACGTCCATCTCCGCCGCCGTCCACGGCACCACCGTCGACCTGTCGATCGCCGGCGCCGACACCTTCTACAGCACCAGCGGCAACTTCGACACCGGCCTGTGGGACCAGCAGTGGACACCCATGGGCGACAACCACCTCACGGTCCTCACCAGCACCACCTCCGACAACGTCGTACACGTCTACGCCGTCAACGAGGACAAGAAAGTCTACACCCGCGACGCCAACTACAACACCGGTCTCTGGACCGCCTGGAAGGAGATTCCCGGCGACGCCACCGGCGTCAAGGCCATCACGGCGGCCAGCACCGGCTGAGCATCCGACCCCGCGCCGGGCGGGGGTGATGTCCGGAGCCGGCCATCACCCCCGCCCGCCGGCGGTCGACATCTGCCGTACGCCACGGGCCGCGCGCGCTGAGCACGCGCCCCTGGTACCGGGTGTGGGCGCCGCTCGCGCTGTGCTGACCGCTGCCCCCCCCGGTGCCCGAACAGGAAGGAACTTCACGTTTCGATGGACATCTCTTCGATACCACGGGCCGGACGGCGCAGATTCGCCTCCGGACTCGTGGCCGGCAGCCTGTTGGTGGGGCTGCTGACGATTCCGGCCGCGGCGGTCGACGCCCCGCCAGCGACGGGCCCGGTCGCGGACCGGGTGAAAACGGTGGCGGCGTGGCAGGACGGCGGACCAAACGTACGCCGGGCCGCCGAGACCGCGCTGGCGGGTTCCGACGCCGACGTCACGGCGTTCGTCACGACCGGCAGGGCCGTCGCCGCGGAATACGACCTGCGGGCGCGCACCGAGGAACTGATCGCGATCTCCGGCCCGGGGGTCCGCGAAGCCGCCACCACCGCACTCGCGGGCAACGCGGCCGGTCTGCAGACCTTCCTCGAAAAGGGGATCCAGAACCCGTACGAGCACGACCAGCGGGTGCTGCTGTCACAGATCATGTCGACCGGCAGCCCAGCGGTGCAGGACGCCGCGAACAAGGCGATGTCCGGCACGCTGGAGGACGTCAACCAGTTCCTGAACGTCGGTCAGTTCAACGTCAGGGAGCACGACGACCGGGTCAAGCTGTCCCAGCTGATGCACGTAGGCGGCCCGCAGGTGCAGCAGGCCGCCAACGCCGCGATGGGCGGCGGCGCCGAGGACGTCCAGGACTTCCTGCGCTACGGCTACCAGACCGCCGCGGCCCACGACCAGGAAACCCTGACCATCGCGCAGCTCACGGACCTGACAAGAAACGCCGCCACCCAGGCCGGCGAGCAGGCCCGCATCGCCAAGGACGCGTCCGCGAAGGCACTCCAGGCAACCGCGCTGGCCAAGGAGGCGGCGGAGCGCGCCGCGAACGAGACCCGGGCCTCCCAGTCCGACGCCGCGAAGGCCTCCAACGCGGCCGACCGGGCGGCGGACGCCGCCATCCGGGCGGCCAGCTCCGTCCAGACGGCAACGGCCGCGGCGAAGGCAGCGAACGAGGCCGCACGGCAGGCCGCGGCCGCCATGAAGGCGGGCAAGGCCGCCACCCGGGCTCTGTCGGCGGCGGCCGAGGCAGGCGGCGACGCGGGCAAGGCCGACCAGTCCCGCGCGGCCGCAGCCGCCGCCCGCACCGCCGCAGCCGACGCCCGCACCGCAGGCGAGGCCAGCGGCTGGGCCGAACGGGCCGTGACCCAAGCCAAGTCAGCAGCACTGTCCGCCGAATCCGCGGGCACCAACGCCGCCGCCGCCGCACAGGCCTCCGCCAACGCGGCCACCTCCTCGGGCGTGTCCGGGGAGGCCGCGGACCGGGCCAGGAAGGCAGCCGCCCGGGCCAACAGCGCCGCCGCAGAAGCCAGCATCGTGAATTCACAGAGCTCACGATCTCGGCGCAAGTCAGCACCGCTGGTACTGTCACTTCCACCGCGCACCATCGGTACTGGTCGGAGAGCGCACATTCCTGGCGGGACGCCACCGACTTGGCGGTCGGCGATACCGTTCGTACAACCGATGGACAGGCCGTCCGAATCACTGCGGTCCGGAACTGGACCTCGCTCCAGCCCGCGTACAACCTCACCGTCAGCACCATCCACACCTACTATGTGTTCGCCGGTCTCACGGCGATACTGGTCCACAACGACGAGGACCCGAACTGCGGACTGGACCTGGCCAAACTCGTCATCGACGACAAGCACATCTGGGAGGGCCACACCCCAGAGGGGACAAACCCCGACGTCCTCAAGACCGAGTACCTGGCCGGCACAGACAAGAACAGCCGGGCAGCGTTCATCCGTACCGTCCTGTCGAAAGGAAAGCAAGTCTTCGACACCCCGAACCGGGATGGTGAAGCCTGGGAGCACACGTTCCTCAACGGGGAGGGCAAGCCCATGGTGATCGGTAAGACACGGAACGCCGACCCGAACAAGGTCAAGGACCTCTACACGATCCGGGCATATGTCAACCCAGACACCCTGGCGATCCGGAACGCGTTCCCAGTCGATCGGCCGTAGGAGAGAGCAGATGATCAATATCGAGTACCTCCGGACCGGCCCATACGTGGACCGGGGCCGTGAACACCAGGCGGAAGTAAACCTCGCTCAGGTGAGCCGAAGTGACCTACGCTGGTACTACTTCATGTCCGACCTGTCGTTCACAGTGGACGGGGTCGAACTGGCTCCCCCCTGGTCATGGACGCCGGTGTTCGACTTCCTGTGGTCGATGCACGGGGTGCTGCACTATCTCGAACGTGACGAGGCCTCGACGATTGGCTCCAACGAGAACGCCGAGTTGATCAATTTCACACCCGAGACGGGGAAGATCCGAATCTCGTCCACCTATTCGACGGTGACGGCAATCTGCGAATTCACCGACCTCAGGGACGCGTGGGTGACCTTCCGTGACGCCGTGTTGACCGACCTCGGTCGGGAACACCCGCAGCTGGCGGCCAATCCGGTGCTTGCCGAACTCAGGCTCTGACTAGCCCCTACACCTGCCAGTGGATCAGCGCGAGCAGAGGATTTCTGGCTGAACCTTCACAGCAACGGAGGTCGCACCCGAGTTCGAGGGTGCGACCTCCGGCACGTCTAGAGTACGTCAGATGCGAGTCTGTGCACGGGATGGCGGGTTCGCGAGCTAGCGGTTCATATGACGATGGACTTTCGGATCTCGTCGCCTGCCACGCTCGCCGAACTGGCCAAGGCGCGCGGGAATCTCCACCGCGTGACCGACCAGGTCGCACGTCAGGGCCTCGACAAAGTCGGCAGTGGTCCGTTCGTGGCCGTGTGACGGCTCACGGCCGGGCCGCCAACGGGACAGGTACGGCCGCCCAAGATCATAGAATTCTTACGTTCCATGATCCATCGGGAAGACCGTGCCTGCCGACGCATCATCCACGATTCCCACCATCGTCGGATACGGTCAATGTTCCGGCGAAGAGCGAGGCAGCACGTTGACCTCTGACTACTACCAACGGTTGCGCGAACGGCTCCTGTCCGTCCCCGTCACTGCGCCACCCGCTCCCTGGCAGCCGGTTTCGAACCGGCGCATCCCCGTCAGCGTGCTGCCGGGCATCGGCTTCGTTCCCTTCCTCGCAGGTAAGGCGAATGACTGAACGGCACGACGGTGCGAGCGACTTCGGTTTCTCTCTCCTGGCAAAGGCGTTTCACGCGCACTGGCGCAGCGAGGGCAGCGACGTCGAGGTCTTGACCGACTACATCGCCCAAAACCCTCCTTGGGTCGCCGAATCGATCCTGTTGGACACCCTCCAGCTGGTGGCCGCCGACCTGCCCGTATGGCAGATCGAGGCCATCTGGTCGATGGCCACCCACCCCTTCCATGACCTCCGCCGAGAAGGGCACGACGGCCGTGACTGGCTTCACCGGATCATCCGGCTCAGCCAGGACCGGCTCCGCACCCAAGAGGGCGCCACCGAGGAAGGCGCACCGCTCACCCCCTACGCCGCTCTCACCGGGGCCGTCCTGGACGAGATCCTCGCCGTGTCCGTCGGAATTACCGAGGGAGCGCTGAAGTGGCCCAGCCTGTACGTGCCCGGCATCGTGCCAGCCCTCAACGACGTCGCGACGCGGGTGTGTCCTGACCTGGCGTTCCGCCTGATGCTCCGTGCACTCTCAAAATTCGTTCCCCGGGTTTCCCGGGAGCAGTACGACCGATACGTTGCCCTCGGACAACGGTCTGAGTACGGCGAACTCCTGGTGAGCGGCTATGACCATTTGACGGCCTGAAACCACAACCCGGCTATGGTGCGCCGTCGGCGCACCATAGCATTCCAGTTACGAGCCCGTATCCCCCTGGTCAGGGGCAGAGGAAGAGCCATGACATTTCCCGCGCGAGTGGACAAGGACGGCGAGAAGTCTCTCGTCCAGCGAACCGTAGCGGTCGAGAAGGACCTCCGGTTCGTCGGTCTGCCCGTCATCCGAGGCGGCGACAGTTGGGCTGGAGCAACGACCGGGGCGTCAACATTCGTCGTCTACTACGACACAAGTGCTGACAGCTCCGGCGGAGTCTTCGCCACCTGGGAGCCAAGCGCGGAACTCAAGGAACTCTTCATCGACTCCCCGCAGCTTGCCCTTCAAAGGGCAATCCCACTTGGCAGTGCTGCGCTCGAGGCAATGACTGTCGCCCTCGTAGAGGTACTCACCGCCGCAGGTTGGGAACCCGACTGTTTGATTGGGGTTGGAATTGAACCCCCGGTTTGTTTTGTGGGCGGGCTCACCCCCCCGAATAGATCAGCCGCTATACTGTGGCCGCGCTCCCCAGGGGGAGCGCGGCCACAGTGATTGCCAACCCGGTTTCAACAAGGCAACCCTGTCCTAGGAAGAGCCGATCGCCGTCCCGGCGATCGCTCGGCCAGCGCCCGGCCTGAGCCCGCCGCGACGCGGCCGGGCGGAAGTAGTCCTGGTGGTGCTTACCCCGGCCCCAGAGGACTCCTCCTTACCCGAGCGGGAGTCGGGTTGGCCTGGCAATCCCTCCACGTCGCACAGCACTCGCCATGTTGGGGCGCCGCGCTCCTCCGGGCCCGTTCGGGCGGGGCGGCCGGGACTTCGTTTTCGGTGGCACGGAGGGATGTGGCGGGGTGTTCGGGGTGTCTACAGCCCTCCCAGGTGCATCCAGGAGATTTCGTTGAGCTCGACGTCGACGTTGCGGGCGCGGTGGCCGCCATCCTTGAAGTAGTGCTCGCGCAGGCCCTCGGCGAGGATCCGTTCCTGCTCGGCCTGGTCGGCTCCGGCGTCCCGGGCCTTGTACAGCTGCCGGGCGCGTCGGACCTCAAGGAAGTCATCGTCGATGTCGATGTCATCAGGGACGGCCAACGCCTTACCTCGCTGGTCCAGGTGTACCCTCCGGGCGGCAGTCTCAACGCCGCTGGTTCCGGAACCAAGGTCAAGGTCCGGCTGTTGAGGGCGCCCCAGCACAATGGCAAGAAGTGGATCATCGGTTCCATCTTCCCGCCGGCCGGAGAGTGATGCGTGATGACTGAGAGATACGGCGGGGACGAGTTCGGGCTGCCCCACCTGGGGCAGGTGTTCCACCACAGTTGGCGGGACAACTGGGCCACCGAAACGCAGGCACTGACGTACTACACCGACGGCATGCCGCCGCACCTGGTCGAGGCACTCCTCATCGACACTCTCCGGGTCGCTGCTCCGGCTGTGCCAGCCTGGGTGTTCGAAACGCTCTGGGCGGTGGGAAGCGAGCGCCGCCTGGAGCTCAGGAACGCGGGGATCGACCCCCACGACTGGCTCCTGGGAGTCGTCCGGCTGTGCCGGGAGCGACTCCGCGCGGAGGGCCTCACTCCTCCAGAGGAGGTACCGGTTAGCCCGTACCAGCACCTGACAGGGGCCGTCCTGGACGAGATCATGATCGTCACTCCAGGCCTCCTGGAGCTGGCACAGGACTCGTCATGGAAGTCCATCCCTGGTGTGGTGCCCGCACTCAGCCACGCCGCCGTCCACGCCTGCCCCGACCTGGCGTTCCGCTTCCTCCTACGCGCGCTCACTTACGGCCCGCAAATCACCCGGAAGCAGTATGAGCGGTACGTGGAACTCGGGCGGCAATTCGAGTACGGGCAGTTCCTCGTCCCAGGTTACGAGCACCTGATGCGCTGGGACCGTCGACAGTCATCGGGCGCGCAGTGGGTACGGATCACGTACCGACTGCGCGCCCTTGCACTGGGTGCTCAGCTGGTGGGAGTGCCGCCTTCCGGGGCCTTGGTCGGGCCGGGGTGCATGCTGGCTTTGAGTTCGCCCATGGCAGCGCGGGCGACCTGGTGGATAAGGAAGCGTCGTCCATGATTCTGCAGGTTTCCTCAAAAATCGGCAAAGTATGTCCTTCAAATCGAGATGAAACCATCCAGGCTGTATCAGAAGCTGTCCAGTACAGCAGCTCCAAGCGCCAGGTGGTGTCGTTCGGCCTCATCGAACCCCCGTCCGACTTTCCCGCCGGCCGAGGCGGTGGTCCGACCTGCCGCCCCGCCGACAGGTCGGACCGCGGCTTCAGCCCAGGGTGAGCACGGCCTTGCCGCGTAGGCGTCCGTGGGCCATCTCCTCCAGGAGCTCCGCGCTGCGGCTCCAGTGGTCGAGGTGGCCGATCTCCGCTCGCAGGCGGCCCTGGGCGGCGAGTTCGAGCAGGGCGGCCAGGTCCCGGGCGTCCTGGTGGTCGTCGGCAGCGAGATAGACGAAGTGGTGGAGGGTGAGTTGCCGCCCTCCGTCGAACAGGGCGAAGAAGTCGAGGGTCAGGGGCTGGGAGGACGCCTGACCGAACCAGAGGAAGAGGCCGCCGGGTGCCAGCTTCCGCAGTGCGGCGGAGCCGAGCCGCCCTCCGACGGATTCGAGGACGACGTCGAACATCCCGTTGTCCAGGCTGTCGATGTCGTGGACGACCTCGGCCCCGAGGGCGGGCAGGTGCTGCCAGGCTTCGTCCTCGGGGGCGACAACGGTGATCCGTGCGCCTTCGGCCACAGCGAGCTGCACGGCGAACTGGCCGACTCCGCCGCCCATGCCGGTGGCCAGCACGGTGCGGCCCGCGAGCGGTGCGGCCTCGGCGAGCAGGCGGCGGGCGACCAGGCCGCCCAGAGGAAGGGCGGCCGCGAGGTCGGAGGAGACGGCGTCGGGGACGGACACCAGGCGCCGGGCGGGGACGGCGGCGAACTGGGCGGCCGCGCCGCCGCCGGGCAGGTGCAGGGCCACCCGGCTGCCGGTCGCCGGGCCGCTGCCGTCGGCGGCGGCCCGCTCGACCACGCCCACCGCGTCGATCCCGGGCCGGTAGCCGGTGCCCGGGGCGCTGAGGTAGAGGAAATCGGGGCGGTTGAGGGAGAACCGGGTGATCCGGACCAGGGCCTCGTCGGCCGCGGGACGAGGAAGGTCCACCTCGCCGATCTCCACGAGGTGACCGGGCCGGCCGGTGGGAACGAGTGCGCGCACGGGTCGCCAACTCCTTGAAACGGTAGTATCGCTTTCACTTTGACCCTAGCAGTAGAAACGGTAGTGGCACTACCGTTTCGCATGGAAGGGAAGCACCGTGCCCACTCCCCCGCCGCGCGCACCGCGCAAGGATCAGCTCCGCAACCGCCAACTCCTGATCGACGCCGCCCGCGTGGCCTTCACCGAACTGGGCCCCGGCCTGTCCGTCGATGCCGTCGCCCGCCGCGCGGGCGTCGGCCCCAGCACCTTCTACCGCCACTTCGCGACCAAGGAGGCCCTGGTCGAACAGCTCCTGGACGACTTGACCGAAGGCTCGCGACAGGTCGCCGAACGGGCCGTCGCCGTCGCGGACCCGTGGGAGGCGTTCCGCACCGTCTTCCTCCACGGATGCGTCCTGGACGAGTCCGAGCTGCACCTGTTCGACATCCTGTGCCGTACCGGCCCCACCGCCGCCGACCGCGGCCTGCGCGCCACGACCCACCTCATCGGCCCGTCCGCCGACCGGGCCCGTGCGGCAGGCCTGCTCCGGGCAGACGTGGAGGTCGGGGACATCGCCGCGCTCATGCGCATGGCGGACTCCGCCACCGATCCCCGGCAGCGCCGCACCACCCAGGACGTGATGCTCGCCGGTCTGCGCCGGCAGTGAGCAGGCCCGGCCCCCCACCGACCGGAACCGGTGCACACACGAACGCGGACGGCAGTACGAAGAACCCGGCCCTGCACTCCCGACCGCGCCCACCGAGGCCCGGCCCCCAGACCCGGAGGCCTGGCGACCGATCACGTGACCGTGACCGCCATCACCTCACCGTCCCTAATGAACGCAACCTCCCACACCACGCTGCACCGCTGCTCCGCAGGCAACGCCGCCAGCCGAATTCGGAGGCAGCCATGGCCTCCAGCGCCTTCCGCATGACACGAGGGCCGGACGCGGCAGCGATGGCACCTAAGAAGACATCTCATTTGGATAGCCGTCGGGTGCAGATGAGGGCCGCGGCGATGCTGGCGAAGGCGGCGAAGTGGTCGGCCTTGCGTTCGTAGCGG
>NZ_JBHXDN010000113.1:0-1529 GCF_042726075.1 Kitasatospora sp. NPDC127035
CCGGGCCCCCTTCCGAGCTGAACGTCTCACGACATCCAACCGGTCCAGGGCCCTCCGGTACCAACCCGGCGAACCTATGCGGTCACAGCACTAGCGACACAGAATCCGCTGCGAGGAGCAGCACCCACCTCATCCCCGTGCAGGCCCACGCGCTCACCGTTCCCGCGCAGGCCGCCGCAGACCCAACCAAGGAAGTCTCCATGGCATCCGAAAGCACCGCCCTCGCCCTTGCTGCTGCATGCAGCGAGGCAGGATTCCCGGCCGAAGCAGTCAACCTCTCCGATGGCTTCAGCGTGGTTCTCCATGTCGTGCACTCCGGCCGCGACCGCACGCTCTACCTCCGCCCGGACTACGTGAACGAGAGCGTCCTGTGGATGCTCCTCGACGGCGAAACCGGCGTGGAGGGCGAGGGCCACTGGCCCGTCATCACACGGCGCCGACGCACGACCATCCGCCGGATCCGTGACACGATGACCCACCTTCGGAGGTGGCTCACCACCCACCATGCAGTCGTGGCAGCCCTCGCGGCCTCCTCACCTCCCGCGCAGAAACAGAACGACCGGCTTGCCACTGCACTCGGCGAAGCACTTGATGCCCACCGCGTCACCTTCGAGCGGTGGAGCTCGCCCGAGCCGGCACTGGAGTGGTACCTGATCCGTACCGCCGACGGGGGAGAGATCACCATAGACGACGGATGCATGCAGCTGAACGGCGGCCTCTCGCACTTCAAGGGACTGAGGGCCCGCTACCGGCCAGCCCCCACTGACGAGGGAGCCCATTACGAAGTGACACTGTGGGCTTCACCTCGGCTCGGCCACACCGGCGGCGGCGCCGAGCGGTTCACTACTGAACTCTGCCAGCTGATCGCCACGATCAACGCGGTTGACCAACTGTCGCGAAGCCAGAACCGATGGACCCGCGCCCGCTACATCGACCAGCGCTTCTCCCTCCCGCACCCCCGCGCCGCGCATGCCCGATTCCACCGCGACGTCAAGGGAATCACGGGGCTGCGCGTCACCAGTACCGTGCGGATGGACGCGGGGGAGCTCGCCATGAAGCTCTACCAGGCCTACTGGGAGGACTTCGTGACATCGGGTCCTCCCACGCTCACCCGCACCCAGGTGCTCGACGCCGTCGCGGTCCAGGCCGCGCACTGCGCCCGCGGCTGGCACGAGTCGGTGAACGGCCCCCACCCCGACCTGGTGCAGGGGGTGGAGGACTGGGCGACCTTCGAGGTTGCCCGGCTCTTCCCGGAGCTCGGCCCCACCTACACCGACTGAGACCCTCCCGCGTAGGCCCGGTGGGGTTTAGCCCTACACCTGAGGAAGCACCTCTCCGACCTGCCTGCTTTGCGAATTGCGGCGGCTTGGCCTGACCCAGGTCCAAGATGCAAGAGTTGTTCAGGATCCCCGGGCCTGATGCCCGCCTGCCGGTACCGGCAGGCGGGCATCAGGCCCCCTCCCCGACCACAAACAGAAATTGGTCCGACAGGTGGGTGTCTTATAAAAAAAATAAGCAGCCGACGAAAG
>NZ_JBHXDN010000113.1:1539-15559 GCF_042726075.1 Kitasatospora sp. NPDC127035
GCGGGGCTGCCCTCACCACCTACACTTTTGCATTTGTTGGTCTCCAGCCGCGGGCCTGAGCCCCGCCGCCGGGCACGGCCCGGGGGCATACCGCCCCCCTCCCCGACCTCAACGAGAATGTGGACCTACAGGTGACTCGGTCACTCCCACCGAGAGCGGACCGCAGAAGAGCCACACCTGTGCTGCGCCTGCCTCGTTCCGGACCGCCGGGCAGCGGGGCAGTCGAGCTGTCCCGATCGGCTGCCCCTCCAGGCATGGCCGGAAGCGCCAACGGCCGGCCATGGTCACCGGGTGGCCGGGTGGGGCGTTTCTGGGGGCCGCAGATGACCAGGTATCGGACTGGCCGTCGGCGGTGCGGAATCGGGGTCGGCCCGGGCCGGCGGGTCGACCGGACCGGGGTGCAGGCTGGGTGTGATCGGGGGGTGCACGTTGCCGTAACGCGCTGCCCGTCCTCGTGTCCGTCCTCCTGCCGCCGTCAACGGCCGACGGGCCGTCCTGACACGTAGTGAAGCGATCGCAGCGGATCGCCTTTGCCGACTGACCCGGGGGGCGGACGGCGGCCGAAGGCGATCGGAGTCAGGGTGGTAGGCGCACCGCTGGCTGGATGGGACGGGCACTCGTCCGCAGTCAGCGAGCCGCCAGTAACTGGGCTTCCATGGCGTGCGGTTGGGGCTTGCTTGGCGACGTGTCGCGCCTATGTTCCGGGGTGGCCCGAGCGCGGCCCTCACCCCAGGGTGTCCTCATCCCCTCGCCTTTCCCGTCTGTGTCACTCCGATCCGTTGTTCGGGCTGGACTGACGCAGCACGGACGGCGAGAGGGGAGGGGTCGGGGTACGAAGGACGCGCGGGGCCACTGCCCGGGGCCCCGTCGCCCCGGAGTGTGGGTGCTCATCTGGCCAGACGTGACCACACCCCGGGGCGGGGTCCTCAACTCCGGTACAGGAGAGGTGGATCTACCATGACACACCTAAGTTCGAGGGTTCCAGTCGCACCCTGGCGAGCCATCCCGGCCCCGGCCGAATCAGTCGCCGGTTCCGTCGCGGCGGAGGTTGTTGCCTTCGATCGGTCCGGTCCCGCATCCGGCAGGGGCGAGGTGGCGAACGCCAGGGCGATGCTCCTGGCCGGACCGGCCGCGCGGATTGCAAGCCTGCGGGAGGCGGTGCGGCGGCTGCTGGAGGTGAACCGGCGGCTGCGCCGCCGACTGGCCCTGAGCGAGGCACGGGAGAGGGCACTGAGGGAGGAGCGGGAGGACCTGCTTGAGGAGCTCGCCCAGGCCCGCACCGACCCGCTCAGCGGCCTTCACGGTCGACGGGCGTTCACCCACCGCGCGGACGAGCTACTGTGCGGCACCAGCGCCATGTACGGCGTGGTTCTGCTGGACCTGGATGAGTTCAAGCCGGTCAACGACCGCTACGGTCATGCGGCGGGTGACGCCGTGCTCGCAGCGGTGGGTGCCCGGATCGCCCGGTGGCTGGGGCCGGGGGAGGCCGCAGCCCGGCTCGGTGGTGACGAGTTTGTGGTCCTCGCCGTTTACGATGTCCGCCTCCCGGACCGGGTGAGTGCCCTGCGGGAGGCGCTCACCGCCCCGGTCGCCTACGGCAGCCTGTCCCTGGCCGTCGGCGTCTCGGTGGGCGTGGCGGCGGTGGAGGACCCCCTGTCGCGGACGCACGCAGCGGTGGGGGCCAGCCTGGCGCAGGCACTCAGCGAGGCCGACTCGGCGATGTACGAGGCCAAGGGCCGGGGCCGCCGGGGCCGGTAGACGGTCCAGGCGATCACCCTCGGCCACCCGACGTTGCCCGGCACCCCAGACGGGGTGCCGGGCAACGTCGTTCCGTTCCAGGGCCCAGGCGTGAACCCGACGAGGGCTTGAGATCGTTCACCACAGCACCTCAGCCTCCGCTCGGGCACCCGGTTGCGGACCTTCCGATCTGTACCCTCCGCCGCCACTGGCTACGGCCCCAGCGCTTCCGTGCCGCGGTGCCGGAGAGCCGCCCCCACGTCCACCGCAGGTCCTTGATCTGCCGGACGCAATTCGTACCTTTTGCGGTGATGGGGCGCCCGTACCCCCGGTCCGGGCCGTTGAACGGGACGGCGTTGCCTGCCTGCCTGCTGCGGGCCTTGACCTGCCGGACGCCGTCCCCACCATCGACCGAAATCCCGCCCCGCCGTAGCGGCGCCCGCCGAACTCCCACGGCGTTCGGGCCGAGCCCAGGCAACCTCACCCGCCATACCCACAGACAAGGACCTCACCCAGCATGACTCCCGCTTCCAACCCGCCCCAGACCGCGCAGACGGAGAACGCGCTTCAGACTGTCCGGACGCAGAAGATGCCGCCACCGGAGGAGACCTACCTCGATGCGGTGCAAACCCTCGCCCAGGCCGCAACTGACTTCCTCCGATCCGCGACCGGTCTCGCGCTGCCCACCGTCGCGGCGCAGGAACAGCCACACCACATGCGGACCCTGGCCGTCGTCACCGCATACGGCTCCGGCCTGGTCCGGATCGACCTGGCGGACCTCATCCAGTGCTGCACGCTCATGCTCGACCGGGTCCCGCTCGACCGCGCCGCCCAGGTGTACCGCGCGGTCTGGGGCGAGGACCACGACCACTTCGCCGGCGAGTCCACCCTCGACCACGCCGGTCCGGGAAGCGAGTTCGAATTCGAGGACAACAACGACGACGCCGGACGCCGGACCTACGACGCCCTCGGGGTGACCGTGCTCGACAACGACCACGCGCAGCTCCGCCTCCCGGACCTCCGCCTGCAGGACGCCGTTCACGGACTGCGGTGCCTGAACGAGAGGCCCGTTGCCAGCAGGCCGCGGCCGCAACCCCGCCGGGAAGTCGCCACCGACGCCTACGACCGCGCCGACGGCCGCCGTTCCGCACTCGACGGCCCCATTCACCCCTACCTCGGCCTCAGCTACGCCTCCGAGCACCTGGGCGGGGCACTCACCGAGGCACAGCTGCGCGAGGCCGGCATCACCGTCGACCGGTGCGGCGGTCAGGAACCACCCGCCGACCCCACCGGAGCCGAATCCGCAGTGTGGGCGGCCCTGTGCGAACAGAACCCGGTCTCCCACGACGGGACGCGCGAGCTTGACCCGGAGAAGCGGATCCGGCTGCACGCTCTTGACCCGGTGCCGCTCTACGACCGGGGCCGCGCGAACGTTCCCCCGGCCCCGGTCGCTGCTCGGGTGGGCATCCATCCGACTACCTGACCCGTCCACCGGCCGCGCCTCCTTCCCGTCTATGCCAGGAGGTGGGGCGCGGGCCGGCCCGCGCCGTCGTCCGGCCCACCACCGGCCGCTCCAGCAGGGCCCCAGCCCGTTGACCGCCTGTGCTGTCCGGGGTTGACCGGCCACGGCCTGGTTCTACGGTGTGTCCTGCTCCCCCGCACGACCGTGACCGCTCCGGCCATGCGGGCCTTCTGCACCTGCATGCCTCCGCGCCCAGGGCCGCCCCACGCCCGGGTCGCCCCGCTTCGGGCGGGGCGGCCCCACTACCTGCCTGCCCCGTCTGGGTGGGCCCGCGTGCCCACAGCAAGGCCGCCTGGTTCCGTCCCGGCTTCCCGATGCCAGTCACCCCCGGTTAGCAGCATCACCGCTGTTGGCCGTCATATCCCATGAGGAGAACGATGTCCCGTTACATCCTGTCACTCGACCCCGCTACCCGCACCCAGCTGGAGTGGGGCTACGACCCGCCGCTTGACAACGTGTACGTGCATCTGGTTGTCGCCCACGAATTCGTCGACAACTGCGGCCTGTTCTCGTTCATCCCGACCGTCGGCGAATTGATGCCCGCCCTCGCCGACATGCTCACCCGCCACCGTGTCCGCCAGCTGACCGACGAGGAGGCCGCCGAGATGACGAAGCAGTTGATCGCCGACGGCGCCGACCCGGGCGACCTCGCCTGACGTCCCGCAGCCCGCATGCGGCCCGGCCCGGCGTCTACGCCGACGGCTGGGGACCCGGCACCGAGAGCGAACTCTGCGACACCCCCGTCGGCGGCTCCGACTTCGCGGAGCATCCCGCTGAACGATCCCCCATCCAGCGACTCCACCACCACGATGCTGGAGCAGCTTCTCGCCGTCGCGGCGAACGGAATGCGCTGGCTGGAGCTGGAGGTCAGTGAGAACACTCTCAGTCTCGACTACAGCGCCTGAGCCAGTCCGTACGTGGCCCGAAGGCGCATGACACCACCAACACCACGACCGCGGTCCCCGGGACGCAGCACTGCTGCGTCCCGGGGACCGCGGTCAGCCGGGCTGTTCGCCAGGTGCGCCCTTCCGGCCGTGGGGGCTTTCCCGGCTCGGTACCGGCCGCGCCCCCTTCTCTTCCCTTTGGGATAGGGGTTGACCAGTGGTCTGTTGCGCCTACGGTATGTCCCGTTCCACCCCGGCGGCCGTGACCATAGCCGGCCGTGCGGGATGCCCGGCCGACTGGGATCCCCACCCCC
The DNA here is from genome assembly GCF_042726075.1 of Kitasatospora sp. NPDC127035. Classification (NCBI taxonomy): domain Bacteria; kingdom Bacillati; phylum Actinomycetota; class Actinomycetes; order Kitasatosporales; family Streptomycetaceae; genus Kitasatospora; species Kitasatospora sp. NPDC127035. The sequence continues at coordinate 5,997 of NZ_JBHXDN010000113.1, forward strand.
CATGACGCCGCACCAGCGCACCCGCACCAGCCGTCAGTTCGTCCCTGGATACCGCAACCACTCCCGCCGTGCGCGGGCCGCCGAACTGCCATCTAAGCCCCCTTCGATAGGAGACCCGTGACAGAGCCTTCCGAAACCCAGGTCCTCGACTACGTGCGACGAGTCGGGCTGAGCAATGAGCGACTTGGCGACCTCGTCCACGACGCCGCCAGTCGGAACGCCTCCGACATCAACAACGGCGGCATCGAGAGCCAGATCGCCTACTTGCTCGAGCAGCATGGATCCGCAGGAGTGCTCGCTTTGCTCCGGGACCAGTAGCAGGACCCCCACTCGCCATCGCAAGCCAACGGCGCCACTTCCCAGGCGGATGCGGGTGTCTCGCGCGTGGCCACGGGACCGGGCCTTGGGTCGGTCAACTCTGTTTGGTGCAAACGGGTTGACCGATCGGCAGCCGGTCCTACTGTGCGTCCTGTTCCCGACCGGCCACGGCCCGGCACCCCCGGGGGCGTTGCGGCCGCCACCACCCGGTCCCGCCCTCCACGAGTGCGGGCGGAAGTGTCCGCCGAAGCCTGCCGCTGCGGCCCGGGCCGACCCCGTCTCCGCGCCACCGACGGCCGTACCGCTATCCGGTCGTCGGCGGCCCGCAGAAGCGGCCCACCCTGCCACCAGCACCGACAGGCCCGGCACAGGCACCCGCCTCCGCTGCTGCGCCGTCCTGCCCTTTCACCGGCCGGGATTGACCGGTGGTCTGCCGTTCCTACGGTGTGCCTGTTCCCGCCCGGCGGTCGTGAGTCCCTCCGGCTGTACGGGCTTCCCCGGCCCCGCCGGTGCCGGGGCGCTGAGGGACTGCCGTCCCGCATCTCTGGCAGCCCGTCCTAATCAACGACCCGACGACGAGGAGATTCTTCGTGTCCGAGAACGCAGCCGTGTCCAGCGCCGAGCTGACCGCGATCCTGATCATCAACCTCTTTGACTCCCGCTGTGGGCACTGCCGTCGGCCAGTACTGCCGAACGCCACACATCACACCGATGTGTCGGGCTACAACACGCGCAAGGGCGGCGGCTGTGGGGCCCGGTTTACCACGACCGCCACAGAATACCGGCAGCGTGTCACCACCGATCGGCTGAGGGAGATGCGACCTGACCTTCCCACCGCAGCGACGCCCGAGGCCTGACACGGCACCAGGAGGTTCTCGGTGGCCTGGCACCCTGGCTCAAGGCTCCCGGCGGCTGGCCGGGCCGCCCGTTCCCGCACCGCCGCTGGCCGTCGCGTTACCCGGTCGTCGGCGGTGTGCGGATGCACTGTCCGGCCCCGGTCTGTCCCGGGGGTACCTCCGCGCGCCCGCGCCGGCGCCTGCCAGATCAGCACCTGGGAGAGAAGGCCCGGTTGTGGCTGAGGCCTCTCGCCGGCGACCCGTTCCAACCTTCCGCCAGCACGATCGGCCGTTGACCGGTCCCGTCCCGTGGCTACTTTCCTTTCGGGGAAGGCGTCCGGCTCAACCGGCGCCGTGTCGTCCGGCCGCTGCCCCGCACCCCCGCGTTCCCCGGTCCCTGGCTGCGCCGTGGGCCGCCCCATCTCGTGAGGAGACCCTTGTGACCGTGCACGCCCGCCAGATGCCTCGGGGTTGGACGCTCGCACTGACCACTGGCCCCGGCCATCTGCACGCCTCCCTCACCCGCCCCAACCCTCGGGAGTCCGGCCCGGTTGACGGTTCCCGGCCCGCCCTCGAACTCACCGTCAACGCGCGCCTCACCGACCCCTACCCCGTCCCGAACCCCACCAGCCACAGCCCCCGCCAGCGCGCCCTGCGCCTGTGGCGGCGCTGGGCCCACCGCCATCCCGCCGCCGCTCTCCAGCCGGCCGTCCGGCCCTGGGACGGTCCCAGCCTCACCCGCACCGTCGGACCCTGGACCGCGACCGCGACCCTCAACCAATTCGGCCTGCACGTGCAACGCCTGCCCGAGTTCGACTGCCTCCGGCACGCGCTCTTCACCGACGACTGCTACCCCGACAGCGAGTACAGGTGCGCGTGCGGACCCGGCCTCCGGTACCTCGCCGCCGAGTGCACCTGCCCCCGGATTCGGCCCCGGCTGCACGTATCCCTTACCAGGCCCGAGCTCTACCCGGAGGAACCGTCGTTCTGATCCCGCAGCCCCGCCCCGGCCCGTGGCCCGCCCCATCCCGCGCTGCGGACTGCGGCCGTTGCCACATCCCTTGGCACAGCCCACCACACGAGCAGGGAGCACCCATGAGTACCGGCACCGGCTACCGCCTCACCTACGACAGTCGCAGGCCCATCGCCGCGGACCCCAACTACGGTCCTGTGCGTGATGCCCTGCGGGGACTCATCAACGGGGGCTGCACCGCCACGCTTTACCTCTGGGAGATCCACGGTCCCGGCTGGCCGGTCTCTCCCGGCCTCACCGTCCAGGACTGGAGGCTGGTCACCATCGCCAACCCCGCCCCCCAGCGCTTCCGCGCCACGCACCGCTACGAGTGCGCCGACGAGCCACTGTGCGGATGCGAACCGACCGTGCCCGTCCCCCCCCCCCCGCACGCGTGGTGCAACCTCTTCGCAGGCCTGACCCTCAGCAGCATGTTCCACCTCCACCCCGCCGACCGTGCCCGCCTCACGGCTCTTCAGTGGCCCGCCCCCAAGGACGCCGAAGGATGGACCTACCCCGACGGCGCCACCACCGGCTGAACACCCCGGCCTCGCACCGGCCCGGGCCACGCCGGGGCTGACCAGGCGCCACCCGGCCCTACGGGGGCGTTGTGTTCCCGCCCGGCCGCCAAGAGTGCTGCTGCGCTGCGGCGACGCAGGCTCCCCAGGCACCCCGCCTGCCCTCCCCCGGGCAGCGGGCGCGGGGTGGCGCCCGCCGCCCTTCACCCCGCGCTCCCCGGCCCGGGTGCGGGGCGGCATCGGCGGCCAGGACTTCCCCAACCCGAGCGGGATCCCGGCTGTTCTCCACCCGCCCCATGTTTCACCCGCTCAGCCGCTCAGCCGCGGCGTCGGCCGCCCGGTGCTCACCGCCGTGTCCCAGAGCGCGCTGAGCACACCGCCGCCCTGGCCCCGAGGCGTCCGGCTGCATCGGACCGAGTCACCCGACGACCCCACGCCCGATGCGGCATCCACCGCCCGGGCCCGCCAGCACACTCCCACCACCGACCGACGAAAGGCAGACCCCGTGCGACCCAACCTGCTTCCCCAATTGCACCCGGCCATGCGTGCAGCCCTGATCGAATTGCACCGCACCAATCTGCGCGCGACCGTCCACCCGGCCGACGGCGGCGGCCTCCAGTTCCGCATCCCCGGCCCCGACGACACCGTCGTGCTCATCGGCAGCCCCGAGGTCCTCCCAGGACCGAACGAGGTTCCCACAGGCTTCGGGGCCGAGCTCTACACCCCCGACGGCGAACGCCTCCACGTCCTGTTCCACGACTGCACCGACCCGGCCTGCTGCGCCCCTGCCACCGGCGCCGACCCCCTCAACGCCCGCGTGATGGCCACCGCCATCGCCGCTGCGGTGCGCACCCACGCCGCAACGCTCCCCTCGGTCGTCCCCACCAGCGGGCAGGTCCTTCACCGGGTTGCCGAGCTCATCGACGCCGACACCGACCGCACCACCACGCTCTACACCCGCCCCCTAGTGCCCGGGCTGCATGCTCGACAACCTGACCCAAGAAGCCGTGTACGGCACCGACCCGCTGTGGTTCGGCAAGCGGTACGCGGCGCTCGGCCGCGAGCACGGCACCGACGCCGTCATCGCCTGGACCCGGCTCCTCGACGCCGAAGTGAACGCCGCCAGGGACCTGCTCCGCCCCCTCGCGTCCGGCGCCGCGTCGGCGCTCGACTCCGACGCGATCCGTGCACTCGCCGACGCACACAACCGACAGGCAGGCCCGCCCAAGGCGCCGTGCGACCGCCACAGCCGAGATCGCGGTGGCCGCTTGCACGATCCCGACTGCGTTGGCCCGCGCACCCTCGCCACGAACGCCTGAACCCACCCCGGTCCGGCCGGACCCACCTACGGTCTGCGACGAGCCCAGTGGTCCCACCTGAACGGTGATAGCGGGCGCTATCAGACGCCGCCCGGCCGCCGACACCAAGGCGGCCGGGCGTAGCCACCTCGCCCGACCCGGCATATGCCCACGACCGAGCCGACCGCCGATGCCCAGGTTCACCCGCCATGACGCTCCATCGCCAGCGGCCCGCATACCAGGCCGTCTGACGACGATGAATCCGGCGCGTGCGAGCCGGCCGTGCCCGCTCAGCTGCTCGTCTGGCGCAACCTCTTCGCTGGCCTGACCCTCAGCAGCATGTTCCACCTCCACCCCGCCGACCGTGCCCGCCTCACGGCTCTTCGGTAGCCGTCCCCAGGGACGCCGAAGGGTGGACCTGCCTCACCTGCCACATCACCACCGCCACGGTTGAACGGCCCTGCCTGCCGCCTGCCTCTCGGCCCGGGGTTGACCGGCAGACTGCTGTTCCTATGGTGCGCCCCGTTTCCGCCCGGAGGCCGCACCCGCCCCCGGCCGCGCGGGATCCCGCCCGGTGCCTCCACGCACCAGACCCCCCGCGGGGCTGGGCAGCGGCCCCGGCCCGGGTATGTGCTGGCGATGGGAGAGCCTCGTGCGCGCGGACCGACCCACCGCGGCTGGCCGGTTGGGCCCACCGCCCGGCCGGCAGGACACCCACCCGAACCAGGAAGCCCGCAATGCTTCACATCACACCGGTCCGCTCACGCACCGCGCGCGCCTTCGTCGCGATGTGGCACCGGCACCTTCAACCACCACCCGGCCAGATTTTCGCCCTTGGCGTCGCCGACCACGACAGCGTCCTTCGAGGCGTCGCGATCGTCGGGCGACCTGTCGCACGCCACCTCGACAACGGCCACACACTGGAGGTCACCAGGGTGGCCACAGACGGAACCCGCAACGCCTGCTCCATGCTGTACGCCGCCGCCTGGCGTGCGACCTCAGCACTCGGCTACACCCAACTGGTCACCTACACGCAGGCCGACGAGACAGGCGCCTCGCTACGCGCCGCAGGATGGCGCGTCATCGGCCAACGCAGATCCCACGCCGGCTGGGACCGGCCGTCGCGCCCGCGTCGGACACTCGGCAGCGAGCACATACCCCGCACGCTCTGGGAAGCACCCTGATCGCCCGCCATTCCCCGGGCCCTGCCGCCGAGCACCGACTGTCGGCCCCATCCGGGGACGGTACCGCCGCTGCGCCCCGCGCCGGGCCTTGTCTGGTCGGGGACAGCGGGGTTGACCGGTCGGAAGCTTCCCATACCGTCACTGCCTGCCCGCTTCGGTGACTACCCCCGGCGCGGATCTCCCCCCCATTCCCCATACCCCTGGAGAATCCCTGTGCAGTGCCGTCCTGAGGCACCAAGTCCCCCAACCGCCCAGGCCCCGCAGAACATGTCCTCATCCCTGCGCCTTCGTCCCGCGACGCTCACAGACTTCGACGCCATCGCGGACCTGATCCGCCTGATCGATCTCCAACGCCGCGCCGAAGACCTCGCACCGATCCTTGAGATTATGCAAGGAGTTCTCGCCACTGGCCGGGGAGGAATCGGACCGTTCACCCATGGCTCACTGCATATCCTCGTTGCTGATCATGCAGCCATTGGCACTCCCATCGGCCTGGTCCGGTGCGGAATCGGCAAGTGGGTACAGAGCCTCGCTCTTCCCACGTCCATCCCAAGGCGCCTGTACGAGCGGATCGGCAACGTCCAAGAGCTGGCTGTCGCCCCGGAATTCCGTGGCCAAGGAATTGCCCGGGCTCTGTTGAGCCAGGCTGAGGAAGACCATCGCAAGGCCGGATACGACGCCGTGGTTCTGCGGCACCATCGAGAACAGACCCCCTTCTACCGCGCCATGGGATACACCAGCGGCAGCAGGCTGACCCTGGCCCTGCCCGGCGGACTTGGCAAGGTCTCCATCCCGGGCCAAGGCTGGCGCTGGGCAGTCAAGCCTGTAGCTCCGGCCGTCGAGGTGGCCGACATATACGGGAGCCCCACCCTGACTGGAATTCTCGCCCTACGGGAGGGTGCCTGACTCAAGACCGGGACGGGCCCCCTGATGCCTCGGCACCAGGGGGCCCGTCCCGGCCGCGTTCGGGGTCATTGTCTTGAACGGCTTCCGTTGGGTTCTGGCTCAGGTCGTGTGACCGGTGACGGTCCGTGACGGAATACCGACTCTTGCCGGTTCGTAGATCGACTGAAAGTCGTCGGCCCAGCTATCCGTGTGGCTGACAGTCGGCGGCCGTGACGCAATCGTGGTCCCTGATTAGGGAGTTGTTGTTCCCGTCGGTGTCGGAGGTGGCAGTTGTCCGGGTGGAGGCGGCCGGTTCTGTGGTGCGGGTGGAGGCACGGTCCACCGTCGACGGGGCTGACTGCCCGGGCTGCGGAACCCGGTCGAACCGTGTGCATGGCTCCTACCTGCGGTTCCCGGCTGACCTGCCCAGCGCGGGACGGCGGGTGGTGCTCGCGCTCCGGGTGCGCCGGTTCTCCTGCCTTGAGCGGTCGTGCCAGCGGCGGACGTTCGTCGAGCAGATCGAGGGCCTGACACGCCGTCACGGGCAGAGCACCGAGCGGCTGCGCTCCTCGCTTGCCGCGATCGGGCTCGCCCTGGCTGGCCGGGCCGGCGAGCGGATGACCGGGCTGCTGGGCCTGCGCGGGAGCCGCAGCACTCTGCTGCGGCGGGTGATGGAGCTGCCGGACCGGCCTGTCGGCGCCCCGACCGCGGTCGGGGTGGACGACTTCGCGCTGCGCAAGGGCCACGTCTACGGCACGGTGATCATCGACGCTCGCACCCACCGGGTCCTGGACCTGCTCCCGGAGCGCGACGCCGCCACGCTCGGCCCGTGGCTCGCCGGCCAGCCGCAAGTGGAGGTGATCTGCCGCGACCGGGCAAGCGCCTACGCGGAGGCCGCCGACACCGCCTCACCCCAGGCCAAGCAGGTCGCCGACCGCTACCACTTGTGGCACAACCTCACCCGGGCCGTCGACCGCACCGTCCTCGACCACCGCTCCTGCCTGCACAGCCTCCCCGCGGTCGAGCCGGAACCCGAACCGCAGTGGGAGACCCCGCTCCCCGACCGGCCCGACACCGACGACAAGGACGAGGCGGAGGAGCCGACCGGTCCCACCGGGCGGATGGCGGACCGTCGCAGTGTCCACCACGCCCTGGTCCACGACCTGCTGGAACGCGGGATGAGCATGCGCGAGGTCGCCCGCCATCTCGGCTGGGGCCGCAACACCGTCCGCCGGTACGCGCACGCCGCCCGCTGGCAGGACATGATGAAGGACCGGAGCCCCCGGTCGAGCAAGCTCGACCCGTTCAAGCCCTACCTGGCCGGGCGGTGGGAGGAGACCGGCGGCAAGATCACCGGACGCGTGCTGTTCGAGGAGATCACCGCCCAGGGCTACCGGGGCGGCCGCACACTCCTCGCCCAGTGGAAGAGCCAGGCCCTCACCACGCCGGACAGCGCACCGCCGCCCCCTCCGCCGCCCTCGATACGGCAGGCCACCAGCTGGCTGACCCGCCACCCCGCCGGACTCACCCCCGACGAGGAGATCCAGCGCAAGACGCTCCTCGCCCACTGCCCCGAACTCGACACCGCCTCCGGCCTGGTCACCTCCTTCGCCGAGATGCTCACCCGCCTCGAAGGCGAACGCCTCCCCGGGTGGATCACCGACGCCATGACCTCGGGCCTGCCCGGCATCAGTACCTTCGCCATCGGTCTGAACAGCGACTATGACGCCGTCCACGCCGGACTGACCACCCACTGGAACTCCGGCCCCGTCGAAGGAACCGTCAACCGGATCAAAATGATCAAGCGGCAGATGTACGGACGCGCTGGATTCAAGCTCCTGCGCAAGCGGGTACTGCTTGCCTCCTGACCTCACTGTCGGTGGCCAGTGCGAAGATCCCCAGACGGTCACGCGAGGAGAGATATGGGCACCTGGGACATCGGCCCCTTCGACAACGACACCGCCGCCGACTTCGCCGGTGACCTGGACGAGGCCGCACTGGAAGAACGCGAAGCCATGATCCGGGGCGTGCTCAAACGTGCCGCCGGACCTGCGGACTTCCTGGGTACCTACGACGGCGAGCGTGCAGTGGCCGCGGCGGCCCTGGTCGTCGCCCAGCATCCTGACGGCGATCCGGCATGTTCGAACTATGGCCCGTCAGCGCCGCTACCGGAGTTGGCTGCAGACCTTCGAATGCTCGCCGTCGACGCCCTGGACCAAGCGGTCTCCAACCGGTCTGAACTCGCCGAGCTGTGGGCCGAAGCTGCGAACTGGTCGAAGTGGCGCCAGGACATCAACCGCCTCCGCGACATCCTTGACCCTCCGATCCCGCCACAAGAGGAAGCCCTTTTCGAGATTTGATCGGTGACTTACAGTCACGGACCACAGAACTTGAGCCAGAGCCCACTGGACTCCGTCGCAGACAGGGTCATCGAGCAGAGCTCGGCTTTGCCTGAGATCGTCCAGGAGTCCATCACCGCCGAGCTGTACACCGCCGGATACGCCTCGGTCCACTGGCAGGACCTGGACGCCGCCGACTTCGGCAGCGCCAGCAACCGCAAGCGCGCCATCCTCACCGCCTTCTGGCACCGGCCGCGCCAGCCCGTTACCATCCCCGGCATCCGCACCAACGCCGCCCTCGCCCTCGGCTGGCCGCTGGACACCCGCGTCAACACCCGCGGGGTACACACCGCCGGAGGGAACGTCTTCTCCCTCAACCGGACCATCACCACCGTCACCAGCAAGATCCGGGGCTGGTACTGCGAGAGGACGGGCCGGCGCTTCACCATCGGCGAGGTGCGTCCTGGTCGGCCTGCCCGGCGACTACCCGCTCACCGGCTCCCGCAGCAGCCAGTGCCAGCAGCTCGGCGACATCCTCTGCCCCATGGTGGCGGCCGCAGCCTGGGGCACCCTGCTCCACCTGCCCTGGCAGCACCTGCTCCGCGTCTACCTCGCCCGCATCTGCCCCACCGTCCACCACCGCCCCAACCCCGCGGCCGCCCTCTTCCACCCCGACCCCGGCCGGACCCGCCCCGCACCCACCGAAGACGACATCCACGCGCTGTTCACCCCGGGCGCCCGCCCCCACGTCCACATCCGCGAACCCGCCCTTACCTGAAACCCGCATACCCCCTTGTGCCCGGCCGCGCCCCCGCAGCGGCCGGGCACAGGCACACCCACCGCCCCGCCCCTGGATCGGATCGAGGCGCCGCCCGCCACCGGGCCCGGAGCCCCGGGAGTCCGAGCCGACACCATCTCGCCGGAAGGGGGTTGACCGGTGGGGTGTGGTGCCTATGGTGTGTCCTGTTCCCGCCCGGCCACCGCGTCGAGCACACCCCATGGGCGGTGCTCCGGTGGTGCGGGCTCCCGAAGGGGGCTGTCTCGCCCGCCCACCTCCCCCCGGAGGGTGGGCGGAGACGCCCCCTGGCCGTCCCGGCCGCGCCCCGGCAGACCACACCGGGCCCGCGTGGCCGTATCGGGCGGCCCGGCTGGCCGGACCCCCACCCCCGGGGG
>NZ_JBHXDN010000114.1:0-15511 GCF_042726075.1 Kitasatospora sp. NPDC127035
CACACCGGCCCTCCGGGCGCTTCGTTCTTTCGTGTTTCCAGCTTACCAGACGTTTTCCGCTCCGTTTTCCGGAGTTTCATTCATCCGATTTGCTTTCCTGCTTGTCCCCGCTCTTTCGCGGCGACTCCGGAACTGTACGGGGATCGGCCCGTCACATGCAAATCGCCCCCGTCCGGCGGTCCGGACGGGGGCGATCGCGGTGCTCAGCGGACCTCGGTGATCTCCGGGCCGCGGGCGAACGGGTCGAGCGAGGTGCCGGTGTAGCGGGTGTCGCCCTCACCGGCGCCCGTGACCGCGCCGCCGCCGTCGGCGACCATCTGCGCGTCCTCGGGCAGCTTCAGCACGATCGGGTCGCGGGGTGCCATCGGGCCCTCGCCGCGGACGACGACGGTCTGCCGGAAGACCTGCTCCAGGATGCCGCCCACCTCGGGCTGCACCGCGGCCTGGCCGGAGATCACGCCGCGCAGGAACCAGCGCGGTCCGTCACAGCCGACGAAGCGCACCAGCTGGACACCCTGCGTGCCGTCCGGCAGCTGGACGGGGACCTGTGCGCGGAGGTGCCAGCCCAGCGGGCCCTCCTCCTCCTCGACCACGCCGCCCTGCGAGGTGATGCCGGTGGCGATCTCCTCGCGGACCTCGCCCCAGATGCCCTCGGACTTGGGGGCCGCGAAGGCCTGGAGCTGGATGGCGCTGTTGCCGAGGACGAGCGTGGCGGCGACGATCGACTCGCCGGCCACCTCGACCCGGAGCTCCATGCCCTCGACACCGGGGACCAGCAGGCCCCCGAGGTCCACCCGGCCCTCTTCGGGACCCTCCAGCTCGGAGTGGTCCCACGGCCCCTCCGGACGCGGGGCCGGCGGCAGCCCGACGCGGTCCGTCGGATCCAGGTCGGTCACGTTCTCGCTCTCGGCGGAACCTTCGACGTCATCGGCCGTCTCGTCGGCGCTGATGGCGTCGTCGGCGAGCTGCTCGACAGCGTCCTCGCTCTTCTGGCGACGACGGAACACGGTCACTGTCCTTCCCGGTCCAAGACCGATGCGAATACCTGCTCGGCTTCCTGCGAGGCCGCGGGCAGCCTAGACCGCGGCGTGGCCGCCGGTCGACCCGAACCCGCCCTCGGCGCGTGCCGACCCCGGCAGCTCGGCCACCTCGTGGAAGCGGGCCTTCTCGACCTGCTGGATGACCAGCTGGGCGATCCGGTCCCCTCGGCGGAAGCTGACCCCCTCGCGCGGGTCCAGATTGACGACGATCACCTTGATCTCTCCACGGTACCCGGCATCGACCGTCCCTGGGGCGTTCACCAGAGCAACACCGCAACGAGCTGCCAGGCCGGACCGGGGGTGGACGAACGCCGCGTAACCGTCGGGCAGCGCAATGGCGACACCGGTGGGAAGCACGGCCCGCTCGCCGGGGGCCAACTCCGCGTCGACGGTGGTCCGCAGGTCGGCTCCCGCGTCGCCGGGCTGCGCGTACGCGGGCAGCGGCAGCTCGGCGTCGATCCGCCGGATCAGGACGTCCAGGGGCGGGCGGGGGGTGCTGGTCAAGGGTTCACCTCAAGGGCTCGGGCGCGCTGCATCAGGTCAGGGTCGTCGAGGACCTTCTCGATGTCCTCCGGACGACCGTGCTTGGTGAAGTGTTCCAGCTTCACCTGGATGAAGAGTGCCTGCGCGCGCACGGCGACCGGTCCGTCCGGTCCGCCGATCCGGCCCTCGGCGGCGCTGTAGACCTTCCGACCGTGGACGCCGGTGACCCAGGCGCGGAGGTGAAGCCGGGTGTCCACCGGTACCGGGGCGAGGAAGTCGGTCTCCAGCCGGCCGGTGACGCCGGGGGCGTGCAGCAGCCAGTTGAGCGAGCCGAGGATCTCGTCCATGGCGGTGGTCAGCAGGCCGCCGTGGGCCAGACCCGGGCCGCCCTGGTGCTCGGAACGGACGGTGAACTCGCCGGTGACGTCCAGGCCCTCGCCGGCCACCGCGTCGATCCGCAGGCCCGTGGGGTGCCGGGGGCCGCAGCCGAAGCAGTGTTCGTAGTGCGAGCCGAGCCGGGTGCCCGGGGCGGGGGCCTCCGGGGCGCGCTCGGGGAGGACGGCCTCCGGCGGCGGCGTGGTCGACGACCGCGGCACGGCCGGCGCCGACGGGACGGAGGGGGAGGTGGGGGCTATCGAACCGGTCACGCCGCCCCACCCTACCGACCGGTAGGCGGGCCGGGACCGGGGGTGCCGTCCAGGGCCGGCCGTTGCGGCGCCCACAATGGGGGCATGTACGACGAACGCCTCACCGCGCCGCGCTCCTGGTGGTTGTTCCCGGTCGCGATCGGCCTCACGCTCGCGCTGACCCTGCTGCGAATCAGCGCGGTGGGCGCGCTGGTCGGACTGGTGGTCGGCATCGCCGCCGGTGCGGCCGCGATCAGCAGTTACGGCTCGGCCCGGATCCGGGTGGTCCAGGGATCCCTGGTGGCCGGCCCGGCCCGGATCCCGGTGGACGCCCTCGGCGCCGCCCACCCGCTCAGCCCGGCCGAGGCCGTGGCCTGGCGCGGGCCGAAGGCCGATCCGCGGGCGTTCATGCTGCTGCGCAGCTACGTTCCGACGGCGCTGCGGGTCGAGGTGACCGATCCGGCCGACCCGACGCCGTACCTCTACCTGTCGACCCGCTCCCCGATGAAGCTGGCCGAGGCCCTGGACGAGGCCCGCCGGGGCGCCCGCGCCTGACCGGGGCCTGACCGGGGCCGCACCGGGGCCGCACCGGGGGCGGGCCCGCCGAGCGGACCCCGCCGGGACGCGGACAACAGAAAAACGGAGAGGGACGGTTCCGCCTTCGCGGGACCGTCCCTCTGTATCTCCGTATGACCGTATGACTGGTGCGTCCGCCACGGCGACCGCCGGAGCTGCCGTCCGGCCCCGCTGCCCGGGGCCGGAAGGGGCGTTGTACCGGTCTCGCTGAAATCGCGAGGCCCGAGTCATGGCCGCCCTGGTCCTCAGGCGCCGCAGTCCCGGCAGATCGGGTTGCCGTTCTTCTCGCTGTACAGCTGGCTGCGGTGGTGGACCAGGAAGCAGCTCATGCAGGTGAACTCGTCGGCCTGCCGAGGCAGCACCCTGACGGAGAGCTCCTCGTTCGAGAGGTCCGCGCCGGGGAGCTCCATGCCCTCGGCAGCTTCGAACTCGTCGACGTCGACGGAGCTTCCGCCCTTGTCGTTCCGCCGAGCCTTGAGCTCCTCGATGCTGTCCTCGTTGAGCTCGTCGTCGGTCTTGCGTGGGGTGTCGTAGTCGGTAGCCATATTTCGCTCTCCCCCTCCGGGTTGTGCGGTGTGTGCGGTATCTCCAGCGCACGTAACGCATGGGGGGTCGGTCTTGTGCCCGACCCGAGGCGGAGATTTTGCCTTACTTCAAGCCCTGTTACTCAATCGACACTCAGCCGGGGGTCCGTTGGGGTGATCGACTCGGGTGCGAGGGGCCTCACGCTGGGCCATCGCCACGCCGCCGGAACGCCCGCGCGGCGGACACGGAGAGTGATCAAAAGCCCGTGCGGCGCCTGCGAATTCCCTTGCCCACCAGGGACGCGGGTCAATCCTCCGCGTCGGAGTCGATCATCGATCCGCTCACGGAAAGCGATCGGCGACGCCGCGGGCATGATCACGCTCCGAGGTCGTCCCGCATCGCGCAGCGACACGGTGTGAGCTTGGTCACGTTCTGAATCTTCCCGGGCAAAACGTGGAAAATCCGCCCAACCGGAGCGGCCCGGTCCGTGACCTTCCGGCCCCCGAGTTCGTGTCCGGCACACTGCCCTCCGGGCGGTCGGGAGGCCGCGCGGAGGGCCGCTCCCGCTCCCGTCGGACCCCCGGCCGCTCCGGCCGGGGGGTGGGCGCGGGCGCCGGCTACTTGGCGGCCTTGCGGGCCGCCCGGCGGGCCTGCAGCGCGGCCTGCCGCTCGTCGAACTTGGTCGCCTGGGCGTCCAGCCCGGCGAGGAAGAGGCCGAGCTCCTCCTGGGCCCGCGCGCCCTCCGGACCGAGACCGCCCACCTCCATGACCTTGAGGTGGCGCAGCACCGGCTGCAGCACGTCGTCGAGGTGGATCCGCAGGTTGTAGACGCCGCCGATGGCGATCTGGGCGGCGGCACGCTCGAAGCCGGGGATCCCGTGGCCCGGCATCCGGAAGTCGGTCACCACGTCGGCGATGGCCCGCATGGCCTGGTCGGGGGCGATCTCCAGGGCGGCCTTCAGCAGGTTCCGGTAGAAGACCATGTGCAGGTTCTCGTCGTTGGCGATCTTCGCGAGCAGCTGCTCGCACAGCGGGTCGCCGGCGAAGTGGCCGGTGTTGCGGTGCGAGATGCGGGTCGCGAGCTCCTGGAAGGCCACGTAGGCGACCGACTGCAGCATGCTGTGCGCGTTGTCGGACTCGAAGCCCTCCGACATGTGCGCCATCCGGGCCCGCTCCAGCTCGACCGGGTCGACGGCCCGGGTGGTGAGCAGGTAGTCACGGATCGCTATCCCGTGCCGGCCCTCCTCCGCGGTCCAGCGGTGCACCCAGGCACCCCACGCGCCCTCGCGGCCGAACATGGTCGCGATCTCGTGGTGGTAGCTCGGGAGGTTGTCCTCGGTGAGCAGGTTGACCACCAGCGCGACCCGGCCGAGCGGGGTCACCTTGGACTGGCCGAGCTCCCAGGCCTCGCCGCCGAGGACGCCGTCGAAGTCGCGGCCCTGGCTCCACGGGACGAACTCGTGGGGCATCCACTCCTTGGCGACCTTCAGGTGGCGGTCGAGTTCCTTCTCGACGACCTCTTCGAGGGCCAGGATCAGCCGGGCGTCGGTCCAGGTGCTCGAACCGAGCGAGGCGCTGCGCTGCACGGGGGCGATGGTCACGAGTCTGAACTCCTGGGGGACGGGCACGCGCGGGACGGGCGCGTTGGGACGGGCGCGTCGGATACGCACTTACGGTTGCGTAGGTTACGACACCGTAAGTTGCTCGGGCCGGAAAAGACAAGCCGCCCCCGCCAGGGCTTATGTCTTCTTGACAGCCTGACGGGGGCGGCTAGCGGTCGGGGCGCGGAGGCCGGGCGGCACGGACGGCCGGTACGGACCACGGAGGGGCCAGGAGGGCCCTGACGGGGCCGGGAGGGCCCTCGGACGCTCCCGGCGCGCCCGGTGGTGCGGCTCAGGCGCCGGGGATGCGCACGCGCATCGTGAGGCCGCCGCCGGAACGCGGGGTGGCCTCGATGGTGCCGTGGTGCGCGCGGACCACCGAGCGGACGATCGAGAGTCCGAGGCCGACGCCCTTGTCGCTGCGGGTCCGGTCGGCCCCCTTCACCCGGCGGAACGGTTCGAAGATGTGCTCCAGCTCGTACCCGGGGACGACCGGGCCGGTGTTGGAGACCACGAGCTCGCCTCCGCCGGGCACCGGGGCGGTGGTGATCTCGACCCACCCGCCGGCGGAGTTGTAGCGGACGGCGTTCTGCAGCAGGTTGAGCGCGATCCGCTCCAGCAGCACCCCGTTCCCGGCGACCGTCGCCGGGTGGAGCGTGGCGCGCAGCTCGACCTCGCGGTTGCCGGCCTCGGCCCGGGTCTGCTCCAGCGCCCTGGTGGCCACCTCGGAGAATTCCACCGGACGGCGGTCGGTCAGCTCGTTGTCGCTGCGGGCGAGCAGCAGGAGGCCCTCCACCAACTGCTCGCTGCGCTCGTTGGTGGCGAGCAGGGTCTTGCCGAGCTGCTGGAGGTCGTTCGAGGCGTCGGGGTCGGAGAGCTGGACCTCCAGCAGGGTCCGGTTGATCGCCAGCGGGGTGCGCAGCTCGTGCGAGGCGTTGGCGACGAAGCGTCGCTGGGAGTCGAAGGAGTGGTCGAGGCGGTCGAGCATGTCGTCGAAGGTGTCGGCCAGCTCCTTGAGCTCGTCGTCCGGCCCGTCCAGCTCGATCCGCCGGTGCAGGTCGGAGGAGGCGACCTCGCGGGCGGTGCGGGTGATCCGGCCCAGCGGGCGCAGCACCCGGCCGGCCATCGCGTAGCCGGCCGCGAAGGCGATCACGGCGAGGCAGACCAGCACGGTGAGGGACTTGCGCAGCAGGGTGTTGAGGGCCGCGCTGGAGGCGGCCTCGTGCCGCTTCACGAGGAACTGGTTGAACTGCTCGGGGGTCATCACCACGCCGTTGACGGTGGTGCCCTTCTCGAAGATGAAGGGCGGCGGCGCGACGTCGTGCAGGGCCTGGCGGAGGAAGAAGTACATGAGCATCAGCAGGACCACGCCGGCCATCAGGAACATCCCGCCGTAGAGCAGGGTCAGCCGGATCCGGATGGTGGGGCGGAACGGCAGCCAGGCGAGCATGCCGTCGCCGGGCACGTAGGTGTCCTGCGGCTGGTGCAACCGGGGGGCGCGCGGCGGGTGCACGGGCTTCGGCGGCACGGCCCTGGGTCCTGCGGCGCGCCCGCCGGCGGGCGCGCCGGAGGGCCCGCCGGCCGTGGGCGGGGTGGTCATGATGGTCCTCTCGGAGCGTCCGCCGGGGCGGCGGGCGCGATGGGGCCGGCCGCGGGGGCCGGTACGGTCAGATCCGGTAGCCGGAGCCCGGCACGGTGACGATCACCGGCGGGTCGCCGAGCTTGCGGCGCAGCGTCATCACGGTGACGCGCACGACGTTGGTGAACGGGTCGGTGTGCTCGTCCCAGGCCTTTTCGAGCAGCTGCTCGGCGGAGACGACGGCTCCGCCGGCCCGCATCAGGACCTCCAGGACGGCGAACTCCTTGGGGGCCAGCTGGACGGGCCGTCCGTCGCGGATCACCTCGCGGCGGCCGGGGTCGACCGAGATGCCGGCCCGTTCCAGGACGGGGGGCAGCGGGACGGTCGCACGGCGGCCCAGCGCCCGGACCCGGGCGA
This sequence comes from Kitasatospora sp. NPDC127035, assembly GCF_042726075.1. NCBI lineage: Bacteria > Bacillati > Actinomycetota > Actinomycetes > Kitasatosporales > Streptomycetaceae > Kitasatospora > Kitasatospora sp. NPDC127035. The sequence goes on from NZ_JBHXDN010000114.1 coordinate 6,848, forward strand.
CGAGTTCGCTGAAGGCGAACGGCTTCGGAAGGTAGTCGTCCGCTCCGATCTCCAGCCCTTCGACGCGGTCGCTGATGTCACCGGAGGCGGTCAGCATGATCACCCTGGTGGCCAGGCCCTGGTCGACCACGCTGCGGCAGACGTCGTCACCGTGGACCAGCGGAAGGTCCCGGTCGAGCACGACCACGTCGTAGTCGTTGACCGCGATGCGCTGGAGCGCGGCCTCCCCGTCGTACACCACGTCGACGGCCATCGCCTCGCGGCGCAGACCTGTGGCGACTGCCTCGGCGAGCAGCTGCTCGTCCTCGACGACGAGAACCCGCACGGTCGTTGTCCCTTCTCCAGGCCGGCCCCGGAAAAGCGGACGCACGGCTCCGACGGTGCCCCCCATCCTGCCTGGTCCTGCGGTAAAGCAGCGATAAGCTGCCCCGGAGGCAGCGGCGGCCGGCCGCCGGGCAACGGTCCGGTGACGGTTCGGGTGTCCACCACTCCGATTGGACTGTGACGCGGGCAACTTTCTCGCGCGGGGAGGTTTCCCCGTCCCGGGGGCGGGGAGGACAGCTGCACACCCGCGATCTGGCTGTAGGCCGATCGCACCCACCCGCCGTGCGTTCATCCGCGCCGGCCCTGGGGCTGGGGCGTCACGGGAGCGGCCGAGGGCCGTCTCCGCGCCCGACCGGAGACTTCACTGCCCGGCTCGGACGCTTCCGCTGGCCACCACGACCTCGGGGCGGGGGACGCACGACCGTGCACGTCCGACACAGTAAGGGGGCCCGTATGGACGCCTTCACCGCCGGAATCCTGCAGCGCATCGCCAACGCCGAGCAGGATCTGCACCGCGCGATCGAGGCCGGGGACGAATTCCTGGCCGAGGTGGAACAGTCCGAGCTGGACGACCTCCGCCGGCTTGCCGCCGAACACGGCGTGGACACGGTGCTGGAACGGCACCGCACCGCCGCCTGACCGACCACCGACCCGACGCCGGTTCCCCGGCACCAGCGGCCCTGAGGGGGTCGTGCGAGAACCCAGGCCCTGGCATCCCCCGTATGCCAGGGCTCTTCGCTGTCCCGGCACGGCCGCGGGCCCCAGCCGGAGCGGGCGCGGCACGCGCTCGCTGGCCGGCCGCGCCCGGGAGCGGGTCAGTCGGCCCAGGCCCGCAGGGCGGCGAGGCGCTCCTGGAGCGGCTCGTAGACGCCGGGCGCGGCGGCCACCGTCAGCGCTCCGTCCGGCCCGTGGCCGGGTCGGCCGCCGACCAGCGCACCGGCCTCGGCGGCGATCAGGCAGCCGGCGGCCCGGTCCCAGGGGGCCAGCCCGCGCTCGTAGTAGCCGTCCAGCCGGCCGGCGGCGACGTCACAGAGGTCCACCGCGGCGGCGCCGCCCCGGCGGATGTCGCGCACCTCGGGCATCAGGGCCAGCAGCACCTCGGCCTGCCGGACCCGGACCGGCTGCACGTAGTTGAAGCCGGTGGCGATCAGGGCCTGGCCCCACGGGGGCGCCGGACGGGCCCCGATCGGCCGGCCGTCCAGCTGCGCGCCGCGGCCCAGCACGGCCTGGAACAGCTCGCCCCGGGCCGGTGCGAGGACCACCCCGGCCACCGCCCGCCCGTCCAGCTCGGCGGCCACGCTGACCGCCCAGGACGGCAGTCCGTAGAGGTAGTTCACGGTGCCGTCGAGCGGGTCGACGACCCAGCGCACGCCGCTGGTGCCGGCCCGCTCGGCGCCCTCCTCGCCCAGGTAGCCGTCCCTGGGGCGGCGTTCGGCGATCAGCTCCAGGACGAGCTTCTCGGAGGCCAGGTCCATCTCGGTGACCACGTCGACCGGGCTGCTCTTGGTCCCGGCCACGCCCAGGTCGGCGGGCCTGCCGTCGAGCAGCAGGGCGCCCGCCCGCCGGGCGGCGTCCAGGGCGACGTCGAGCAGCTCGTCGAGCAGGGCCGGGTCGGGCGCGGCGGTTCCGGGAACGGCGGGGCTGGTCACGAAGGTCTCCTCGGAGGGGTCAGCGCTCGGCGGCGGCCGGGCGGGGGGCGCGCGGGTTGGGGCAGCAGGCGACCGCGCAGACGTCGTGGCCGGGGCCGAGCGTGCCGAGGGCGCGACGGGTCACCGGCTCGCCGCGCTCGGCGGCGGCCCGCTCCAGGACGAGTTCGCGGACGGCCGCGGTGAACCGGGGGTCGGCGCCGACGGTGGCGGCCCGGGCGACCGGCAGGCCGAGTTCGGCGGCCTTGGCCGCCGCCTCGGTGTCGAGGTCGTACTTGACCTCCATGTGGTCGGAGACGAAGCCGATCGGGACCATCACCACGGCCGGGTCGCCCTCGGCGTGCCGGGCCTCCAGGTGGTCGCAGATGTCCGGTTCCAGCCACGGGGTGTGCGGGGCGCCGCTGCGGCTCTGGAAGACCAGGTCCCAGGGCCGGTCCCGGACGCCGGTCCGCTCGGCGACGGCGGTGGCGACCAGCCGGGCCACGTCCAGGTGCTGGGCGACGTACGCGCCGCCGGGGCGACCGCGGGCCGGGTCGTCCGGGGCGCCGGAGCTCTCGGCCATGGTGTCCGGGATCGAGTGGGTGGTGAACGCCAGCCGGGCGCCGTCCCGGACGTCCTCGGGGAGCCGGGTCAGGGCGTCCAGGGTGGCGTCGATCATCGGCTCGACGAAGCCGGGGTGGTTGTAGAAGTGGCGCAGCATGTCGACGGCCGGCACGGGCAGGCCCTCGGCCGCGAGCGCGGCCAGCGCGACGGCGAGGTTCTCCCGGTACTGGCGGCAGCCGGAGTACCCGGCGTAGGCGCTGGTGGCGAGGACGGCGATCCGGCGGTGCCCGTCGGCGACCGCCTCGCGCAGGGTGTCGACCAGGTAGGGCGCCCAGTTCCGGTTGCCCCAGTAGACCGGCAGGCCGAGGCCGTGCTCGGCGAAGTCCTTGCGCAGCGCGGCCAGCAGCTCGCGGTTCTGCTCGTTGATCGGACTCACGCCGCCGAACAGGAAGTAGTGCTTGCCCACCTCCCGCAGGCGTTCCTTCGGGATGCCGCGGCCCCGGGTGACGTTCTCGAGGAACGGGACGACGTCCTCGGGGGCCTCGGGCCCGCCGAAGGAGAGCAGCAGCAGCGCGTCGTACGGGGCGGCGCCGGTGAGGGAGGTGTTGCGCGCGTCGGACATGGCACCGATCCTGCCACTGCGGGACGGACCGCCTGGGTCGGGGCCGCCCCTGGTGCCCGGAAAAATCCAGTTTGCCAAGGTTCGTAGGCTGTCCTTACCGGTCTCGTTCCTTACCCCCCTGCGGAGCTCCCGTGCTGTCCAGCTACCGCCAGATCTTCGCCGCACCCGGCAGTCTGGCCTTCTCGTCCACCGGATTCATAGCCCGGCTGCCGATCTCCATGACGGGGATCGGCATCGTCACGATGCTCTCCGAGCTCAGAGGCTCCTTCGGTGTGGCCGGCCTCGTGTCGGCCACGATGGCGGTGTCCGCGGCGGTCCTGGGGCCTCAGGTCTCCCGGCTGGTGGACCGGCACGGACAGCGCCGGATCCTGATGCCCGCCACCGCGATCACCGTCGCCGCCGCCGTCGGGCTGCTGATCTGCGCGCGGCTGGGGGCTCCGGCCTGGACGCTCTTCGTGTTCGCGGCCGGGATGGGCGTGATGCCGAGCGCCGGGGCGATGGTCCGGGCCCGCTGGGCGCACCTGTACCGGGACCAGGCGCCGCGGCTGCACACCGCGTACTCGTTCGAGGCGGTGGTCGACGAGGTCTGCTTCATCGTGGGCCCGATCCTCGCCGTGACCCTGGCCACCTCCGTGTTCCCGGAGGCGGGCGTGCTGCTCGCCGGGGTCTTCCTCGCGGTGGGCGTGGTGCTGTTCGCCGCCCAGCGGAGCACCGAGCCGCCCGTCCACCCCTCCGCCCGGCACACCGGCACACCGGTGATCCGCAACCGCGGCCTCCAGGTGCTGATCCTGACCTTCGTGGCGACCGGCGCGATCTTCGGCTCGGTCGAGGTGGTCACCGTCGCCTACGCGAAGGCGCAGGGGCACACGGCGATCTCCAGCGTGATCCTGGCGCTCTGGGCCTTCGGCTCCTGCCTGGCCGGGGTGGTGTTCGGGACGCTGAAGCTGACCGGCTCCATGGCCGGCCGCTTCCTCGGCGGGGTGGTGTTCATGGCGGTCAGCATGGTGCCGCTGCTGCTGATCGCCGAGTCGGTGAGCGGGGTCGGCGGACTGGTGGCGGTCGGCGGCGCGCTGCTGATCGCGGGCATCGCCATCTCCCCCACCCTGATCACCGCGATGGCGCTGGTCGAGCGGCTGGTCCCGCCGGCCCAGCTGACCGAGGGCATGACCTGGACGACCACGGGGCTCGCCCTCGGTGTCGCGACCGGCTCCTCGGCCGGCGGCTGGGTGGTCGACGCGGCCGGGGCGGCCGCCGGATACTGGGTGCCGTTGACCGCCGGGGCGTTCGGCGTGGTCGCCGCGCTGATCGGGACGGGGCGGCTGCGGACCGGCCTGGCCGCGCTGGAGGCCACGCAGCCCGCCGCCAAGACCGTAGACCTCGAACGGTGAGCTGACTTACCCTCCTCCCTACCCGTGGGCTACCCGCGGGTAGGGACCCAGGTGCGCCGACGCCGCTCGGCCACGGAGCAGGAGGCGCCGCAATGCCCCAGGCCAGGACCGCAGCCCGTACCCGCTGGACCAACTGGGCGGGCAACCAGAGCGCCCACCCGGCCCGGGCGGTCACCCCCGGGACGGCGGAGGAACTGGCCAAGGAGATCCTGCGCGCCGCCGACGGGGGCCGGACGGTCAAGGCGGTCGGCTCCGGCCACTCCTTCACCTCGATCGCCTCCGCCGGGGACGGCGTCCTGGTCCGCCCGCACGCGATGACCGCCGTCCGGGGCGTCGACCGGGAGAACGGCACGGTCACCGTCGAGGCCGGGCTCCCGCTGCACCGGCTCAACCGGGTGCTCGCCGCCGCCGGCCTCTCGCTCACCAACATGGGCGACATCGAGGTGCAGACCGCGGCCGGCGCCACCAGTACCGGCACCCACGGCACCGGCCGGGACTCCGCCTCGCTCGCCGCCCAGCTCCGCGGGCTGGAGATCGTGCTCGCCGACGGCAGCATCCGGCAGTGCTCCCCCACCGAGAACGCGCGGCTCTTCGAGGGCGCCCGGCTCGGCCTCGGCGCGCTCGGCGTGATCACCGCGCTCACCTTCGCGGTGGAACCGGCCTTCCTCCTCACCGCCCACGAGCAGCCGATGGGCTTCGACGAGGTACTGGAGCGGCTGGACGACCTGACCGCCGTCAACGAGCACTTCGAGTTCTACTGGTTCCCGCACACGTCCCGCTGCTCGACCAAGCGGAACAACCGCAGCCAGGGGCCGGCCGCACCGCTGCCCCGGTTCAAGGAGTGGCTGGAGGACGACTTCCTCTCCAACACCGTCTGGGAGGGGGCCTGCCGGGTCGGCCGCCGGTTCCCCGCCGCGGTGCCCACCATCGCCGCGGTGGCCAGCCGCGCCTGGTCGGACCGGAGCTACACCGACACCGCGTACCGGGTGTTCACCAGCCCCCGCACGGTCCGGTTCACCGAGATGGAGTACGCGGTGCCGCGTGAGGCGGTCGGCGACGTCCTGCGCGAGCTGAGGGCGATGGTCGAACGGTCGGACTGGCGGATCAGCTTCCCGGTCGAGGTGCGGTTCGCGCCCGCCGACGACCTCTGGCTCTCCACCGCCCACGGCCGGGACACCGCCTACATCGCCGTCCACCTCTACCGGGGCACCGCCGAACAGGGCTACTTCACGGCCGTCGAGCAACTCATGACCGCCCACCGGGGGCGGCCGCACTGGGGCAAGCTGCACACCCGGGACGCCGAGTACCTCGCCGGGGCCTACCCCCGGTTCGCGGACTTCACCGCGCTGCGGGACGAGGTCGACCCGGACCGCCGGTTCGGCAACGACCACCTCCGCCGGGTGCTGGGGGCCTAGCCGCTTCCCCGCCCGACCTGCCCGACCCGCCCGACCCGCCTGCCTCGGCCGTCTCGGGCGGCCCTACTGACCCGACCCGCCCGGCTGCTGCTGCGGATCCGGAGCCGCCGGGGCGGTGGCCGCCGGCGGGACGACCGCGGTACCCGGGGCCGGGGGCTTCGGCGTCGCACCGCCGGACGGACCGGCGGAGGCCCCGCCCCCGGACGGCGCGGACGACTCGCCGGAGGGGCGGGCGGAGGGCGTCGCGCCCGGACTCCCGCCCGGGTCCGGCGTGGAGCCGGCCGAGGGGGACGCGGCGCCGGACGTCCCGGTGCCCGCGCTCGGACTCGTTCCCGGGCTCGGGCGTTCCGAGGCGCCGCCGCCCTTGCCCGCCGAGGGCGAGGCCCCCGGACCGCCGGTCGCACCGGGAGACGGCACGGGCGAGGGGACGGAGGAGGGTCCGCCACCCGACGGCCCGCCGTCCGACGGGGCCGGTGGCTTCCGCTCGACCGTGCCGCCCAGCGAGGTGCCGGTACCCGACCCGCCCTTCACCGTCGCGGACACCGGCTGCCCGGTGGCGAGCTCGAACGCGAGTATCGGCACCATCGCGAGCGTGAAGACCAGCGCGGAGACCGTCGCGTACGACTTCCACGTCCAGCGCCGACGCGCCCGGACCGTGCGCGGGGCGTTCCACTCCGCGGAGGGCGGCTCGGAAGGGCGGGTCGAGGACGGGGTGGTGGAGCCCCCCGGCACCGGTTGCGGTCCGGTCGCCTGCCGGAGCCCGTTCGCCAACTGGCCCGGCGCGGCGGTGCGGTCCACCGCCTCCCGCAGCTGTTCGCCGGTCCTTTTGAAAACGTGCTGGAACACCGCACCGCCGGTGGTCGCGCCGACACTCACCACGGCCGCGCCCAGAATGGTTCCGTAGACCCCGAGTTCGGACGCGAGCAGCGCCCCCACCACCGTGGCCAGCGCACTCGCCACGACCTGAGCCACACTCAGATCAATTCGCCTGCGACCTTCCTTGCCGTCCTCCCCGGCGGGCTTCTCCTGCGGCATCGACATCCCTCAAGTCAGTACGACTGTCTTTCGAACAAGTCACTCCATCTTGCCCAAAGAAGGACACAAGGGTCGAAAATGCGGTTCTGTGCGGGAGATATATGTGAAGATGATCACCGTTCACCGGGTGATCCTCGGCCATTGAGGTCGTGCGCTCTTGAGATTCCCGTGAATCGCGGGAGACTTGAGCGGCGAGCCGCCCCTCTGGTTGCCACGAATGGAGTACTGTTCGTAAAGCCTGAGCCTTGGGTCGACTTGTCGACTACCCATCAACAGGGAAGCCGACAAGGAGCCACGGTGCAGACACGCACGGCGACGCCCGTCCCGGATCGTCGCGTTCACTGCGCGTGCGAGAACGGCCGGGACACCCAGGCGCGACGTCGACGGATGGCGTGGCAAAAAGGCAACCGTGCCACAGCGGCGTGACCGGGCGTAAGCCCGACACGCCGGGGAACTCAGCAAGGTTGTGGCCAGTCGCGAGCGGGCAGGCCACACTCAGTACGGGAGCAGCGACGCAGGTGACGTCGGCAGGCACCACCCGGGAGGTAACCGTGCCCGAACTGCGGGTTGTGGCCGTCAGCAACGACGGCACACGGCTGGTGCTCAAGGCCGCCGACAGCACGGAGTACACCCTTCCCATCGACGAGCGGCTTCGTGCCGCCATCCGTGGTGACCGTCCGCGTCTCGGCCAGATCGAGATCGAGGTGGAGAGCCACCTCCGTCCTCGGGACATCCAGGCCCGGATACGAGCCGGTGCCTCCGCCGAGGAGGTCGCGCAGGCGGCCGGCATCTCCGTCGACCGCGTCCGACGCTTCGAGGGTCCCGTCCTGGCCGAGCGCGCCTTCATGGCCGAGCGGGCCCGGAAGACCGCGATCCGCCGGCACGGCGAGTCCTCCGGCCCCCAGCTGGGCGAGGCGGTGGCCGAGCGGCTGGCGCTGCGCGGCGCGGAGAAGGACACCGAGCGCTGGGACTCCTGGCGCCGCGACGACGGTACGTGGGAGGTCATCCTCTCCTACCGGGCCGACGGCGAGGGCCGCAGCGCGGCCTGGACGTACGACCCGCCCCGGCGCCTGGTGCAGCCCAACGACGACGAGGCCCGCGCGCTGATCGGCGAGAACGTCGAGCGCGAGGAGGAGTCGGTCTTCCCGTTCATCCCGCGGATCGCCCGGCTCCCCCACGACCGGCCGCTGCGGCCGATGATCGACCGTCCCTCCGCGGACCGGATCATGTCGTCCCGCGAGGTGCGCGAGTCCCGCGAGGCGACGGCCGAGGCCAGGGACTCGCTGACCAGCCTGCTGGACGTCGTCCCGGCGTTCCGGGGCGACCTCGCCGTGGGCGCCCCGCCGCCGGTCGAGCCGATGCCCGCCGAGGTCGCCGAGGAGGCCGAGGAACCGGCGGCCGCCGCTCCGGCGGTCGGCGCGGGCTCCGCGTACGCGGACATCCTGATGCCGCGCGCGGTCGCGCCGCACCGGGAGCGACTGGTCGGCACCACCGACCGGCAGGCCGAGGCGGACGGCGTCCGGCCCGGGCGCCGGGCCACCGTGCCGAGCTGGGACGAGATCGTCTTCGGCAGCCGGCGCAAGAAGCAGGAGTGACACCGGGCACGACGGTGTGACGAAGGGGCGGGAGGCCGTGGCCTCCCGCCCCATCGTCAAACCGTCCCCCGTCACCCGAGACGGGGTGGCGTCGGC
>NZ_JBHXDN010000115.1:0-616 GCF_042726075.1 Kitasatospora sp. NPDC127035
GCCGATGGTACTGCAGGGGGGACCCTGTGGGAGAGTAGGACGCCGCCGAACAATTATTCAAAGCCGCGGCCCCAGCGATTCGCTGGGGCCGCGGCTTTTTTGTGTTGTAAGTGCGTGTGTACGGCCGGCACGGGACTTTCGCCCAGGCGCGAGGTGCCCGGGGATGTCGGACAATGGAGAAGGTGCGCGGCCAGGAGGCCGGCGCCGAACCGCGTGAGGGCAGTGGTGTCGCCCGGTCCGCGGTGTAGCTGAAGCAGCAGAAGGAGTCACCACAATGTCGAACCAGCCCCAGGACCGTCCCGAGCGTCGATCGGACGACGGCCGCGGCTACGAGCCCCGGTCTCGCGGGGGCTGGTCCAACGACCGTGGTCCTCGCCGCGACGATCGTGGTGGTGACGGCCCGCGCCGTGACGACCGCCCCTCGGGTGGCAGTGGCGGCGGCTTCCGTGGCCGTGACGACCGCCCCTCGGGTGGTAGCGGTGGCGGTTACCGTGGCCGTGACGACCGCCCCTCGGGTGGTAGCGGTGGCGGCTTCCGTGGCCGTGACGACCGCCCGTCCGGTGGTAGCGGTGGCGGTTACCGTGGCCGTGACGACCGCCCGTCCGGTGGTAGCGGT
>NZ_JBHXDN010000115.1:714-15458 GCF_042726075.1 Kitasatospora sp. NPDC127035
GTGGTGGGTTCCGTCGCGATGACCGTCCGTCCGGTGGTTTCGGTCGTGACCGTGACGACCGTGGCGGCAGTGGCGGCGGCTTCCGTGGCCGTGACGATCGCCCCTCGGGTGGTAGCGGTGGCGGCTTCCGTGGCCGTGACGATCGCCCCTCGGGTGGTAGCGGTGGCGGCTTCCGTGGCCGTGACGACCGCCCGTCCGGTGGTAGCGGTGGTGGGTTCCGTCGCGATGACCGTCCGTCCGGTGGTTTCGGTCGTGACCGTGACGACCGTGGCGGCAGTGGCGGCGGCTTCCGTGGCCGTGACGACCGCCCCTCGGGCGGCAGTGGTGGCGGTTACCGTGGCCGCGACGACCGCCCCTCGGGTGGTTTCGGTCGTGACCGTGACGACCGTGGCGGCAGTGGCGGCGGTTACCGTGGCCGTGACGACCGTCCGTCCGGTGGTAGCGGTGGTGGGTTCCGTCGCGATGACCGTCCGTCCGGTGGTTTCGGTCGTGACCGTGACGACCGTGGCGGCAGTGGCGGCTTCCGTCGCGACGACCGCCCCTCCGGCGGCTTTGGCCGTGACCGCGACGACCGCCCGTCGGGTGGCAGTGGCGGTGGGTTCCGTCGCGACGATCGCCCCTCGGGTGGTTTCGGTCGTGACCGCGACGACCGTGGTGGCGACCGTGGCGGCTTCCGTCGCGACGACCGCCCCTCCGGCGGCTTTGGCCGTGACCGTGACGACCGCCCCTCGGGCTTCCGTCGTGACGACCGTGACGACCGTCCGCGTCGTGACGACCGTCCGTCCGGTGGGTTCGGCCGTGACGACCGTGGTGGTGACCGCGGCGGGTTCCGTCGTGACGACCGCCCCTCCGGTGGTAGCGGCGGCGGCTTCCGTGGCCGCGACGACCGCGGTGGCGACCGGGGTGGCTACCGCGGCCGCGACGACCGCCCGTCCGGCGGCGGCTACGGCCGTGACCAGGACGACCGCCGCGGCAACTACGAGCCCGTCAAGCGCCTGCCGATCCCGGAGGACGTCACCGGCTTCGAGCTGGACGGGGACGTCCGCCAGGAGCTCAAGAGCCTGCCCAAGACGCTCGCCGACGATGTCGCCCGCAACCTGGTGATGGTCGCCCGCCTGCTCGACAGCGAGCCGGAGGAGGCCTACCAGTACTCGCGCGTCGCGCTGCGGCTCGCCTCCCGCGTCCCCGCCGTCCGTGAGGCCGCCGGTTTCGCCTCGTACATGACCCAGCGTTACTCGGAGGCGCTGACCGAGTTCCGCGCCGCCCGCCGGATGACCGGCCGTGCCGACCTGTGGCCGGTGATGGCGGACTGCGAGCGCGGTCTGGGCCGCCCGGAGCGGGCGCTGGCGATGGCCGGTGAGCCCGAGGTCAAGCAGCTGGACAAGGCCGGCCAGGTCGAGATGCGTCTGGTCTCGGCCGGTGCGCGCAGCGACATGGGGCAGTTCGACGCCGCCGTCGTCACCCTGCAGAGCCCGGAGCTGGCCTCCAGCGCCGTGCACCCGTGGACCGCGCGACTGCGGTACGCGTACGCCGAGGCGCTGATCGCGGCCGATCGTGCCGACGAGGCCCGCGACTGGTTCGTCAAGGCGACCGAGGCCGACACCGAGGGTTCGACCAACGCCGCCGAGCGTCTGGCCGAGATCGACGGCCTGGAGTTCGTGGACGCGCTCGACCCGGAGCTGGCGGACGACGACGAGCCGGCCGACAAGCCCGTGGCGAAGGCCAAGAGCAGCGGCGGTTCGACGGACGAGCGTGAGATCTTCGAGGACGAGGAGGACGTCGAGGAGTTCTACGACGACGACGACCTCGAGATCGACGAGGACTTCGACGGCGTCGTGCCGGAGCGGGCCGAGGACGCCAAGTAGTCGGCAGCGGATGCCGTAGGACCGAGTGAGGCCCTGCCGCACCCCGGGATTTCCCGGGGTGCGGCAGGGCCTCACTGCTTTCCGGTGACTTCCGCTCCCGGGGCTCAGCCCAGTTCGAGGTTGCGCAGGACCAGCCCGGTGGCCGGTTTCGGGCCGAAGGACGTGGACTTGCGGGGCATGGTGACGCCCTGCTCGGCGAGCCGGCGGACCACGCTCTCGCGCACCGGGTGCAGCAGCACGGCGGTCCCGCCGCTGCGGGCGGCCTCGCGTTCGGCGGCGGTGGCGGTGTGCAGGTAGCCGATGTCGTCCGGCCCGTCGGGGACCCGCCAGGTGTGGTCGAGCAGGGTGGCGTGCAGGACGGTCGCGTCCAGGTGGCGCCATTCCTCGGGCTTGTCCTGCGGCACGGTGGCGTCGAGCAGGGCCTCGTCGGGCTCGCCGACCAGCCAGTAGACGCCGTCCCCGCCGGTGAGCACGAAGCCGCTGCCGCCGTGTTGCTTCTGCTCGGCCAGGGCCTGCAGCGCGGTGTCGAGGGGGCCGGGGATCTCCTTGACCTGCCACTGGTCGCCGAGCTTCTCCAGGGCCTCGGCCACCGGAAGGCGGTACAGCACCCGGTGGATCGCCCGGACCCGCAGGGGGTAGCGGGCGGTGTCGACCAGCAGGACCAGGCCGCGGTCCCAGGGGCTGCGCGGGAGGTGGCGGTGCTCGCGCTGGAGCCGCAGGTACATCTCCCAGCGGTGGTGGCCGTCGGCGATCAGCGCCCGGCAGGTGGCCAGGTCGCGGGTGATCTCGGCGATCTCGGCGGGGTCGGTGACGGCCCAGAGCCGGTGGTGGGTGCCGTCGGAGGTGGTCGTGGTGAGCACGGGGCCGCCCAGGACGGCCCGTTCGACCACGCCAGCCGCCCGGCCGTCGCCGCGGTAGGTGAGCAGCAGCGGTTCGAGGTTGGCCCGGGTGGTGCGCATCAGCCCGACGCGGTCGGCGACCGGGCGGGGCATCACGTCCTCGTGCGGGAGGACCACGCCGGCCTCGCTGCCGCTCACCGCGAGGGCGCCGATCAGGCCGCGCTGCAGCAGCTCGGGGGTGTCGTCGCCGGCGGGTACCCGCTGCTCGTAGACGTAGAGCGCCGGCTCGGGGTCGGCGGCCAGGACGCCCTCGCGTTGCCACTCGCGCAGCAGCCGGGCGGCGTGCCGGTAGCGGGTGTCGCGGTCGGGGCGGTCCCCGGTGTCGTCGGGCTCGGGTCTCGGCAGGATCAGCCGGACCACGTTGTGCGGGTCGGCGGTCTCCAGGTCGAGCCGGCGGCCGGGGTCGACGACGTCGTACGGCGGTGAGGTCACGGCGGCCAGTGCGCCGACCCGGTCGGGGTCGTACCTCAGGCCGCGGAAGGGGGACAGGGACAGACCGGCGGTGGCGACGTGTCCGGGATTGCCGGGGCCGCCCTGCGGAGACTCCGCTCCGCTTTCTGCACTGGGTGAGCTCATTCTGGGCATCGTAATCGGGTACGCGTTGTTCAGAGATCGGAACACCCGTGCCGGTCCGGTGGGCGGGTGTCGTGACCGAGGGCGAGGTTCGGTGTGAACGATCGCAACGAGCGGATCGACGGGGCCGCCGGAGGCGGGGGCCTGCCGGAGCAGCAGGGGCGGCCGGGGGAGCCGGCCGGGGACGTCTACGAGTGGTTCCGCCGGGGCGGGAAGCTCCTCGCACAGGGCAACCCGGCGGCGGCCGAGCAGTTGCTGACCCGGGCGGCCGCCGCGGAGCCGGGCTCGCGCAGCATCCGGGAGATGCTGGCCCGGGCGCAGTTCGACGCCGGGTCGTACGCGGCGGCGCTGGAGAACTTCCGGGCCGTGGCCCTGGCCGATCCCTCGGACGACTACGCTCAGTTCGGCTGGGGGGTGGCGGCGGCGAGGCTCGGGGACTTCGAGACCTCCGCCGAGCACCTCTCGCTGGCCGTGGCGATGCGGCCGGACACCGACCACTACCGGGCCGCACTGCGGCAGACCCGGGCGACCCTGGCCGCCCGGGCCGGGGCGTTCGGCCCGCTGGTGCCGGGGGCGCCGGGCTATCTGGAGCCGCCGCGCGGCTCCGACGGCCCGTCGGAGCCTGCGGAGGCGGCCGGTAACCGGGCGTCCGCGCAGGAGCCGGGAACCAGGGAGAGCCGGGAACCGACCGATGAGCGGGACCGGCGTGCCGAGTGAGTCCGGTGTGACGCGCCCGACCGACGAGTACGACCGACGCGATGAGTGAGGTAGAGCAGGCATGACCGAGACGGCCACCACCGTACGACGGAGCGCCCCGGGCGGCAGCGAGCTGCCCTTGACCGAGGCGTACGACACGGCACTGCTGGACCTCGACGGTGTGGTGTACGCCGGACCGAACGCGATCGACCACGCCGTGGACTCGCTGGCGGTCGCCCGGGAGACGGGGATGCGGTTGGCGTACGTGACCAACAACGCGTCCCGTCCGCCCCGGGTGGTGGCGGCGCACCTGACCGAGCTGGGGGTGCCGGCCGAACCGGAGGACGTGATCAACTCCGCCCAGGCCGCGGCCCGGGTGCTCGCGGAGAAGCTGCCGGCCGGGGCGAAGGTCCTGCTGGTGGGCGGTCTGGGGCTGGAGGAGGCGTTGGCCGAGCGCGGCCTGGTGGCCGTCCGGACGCTGGCCGAGGAGCCGCAGGCGGTCGTCCAGGGCTTCGACGCCTCGGTGGGCTGGACGCACCTGGCGGAGGCCTCGTACGCGGTGCAGTCCGGGCTGCCGTGGGTGGCGTCCAACACGGACGTCACGGTGCCGACCGCGCGCGGGATCGCGCCGGGCAACGGGATGCTGGTCGCGGCGGTGCGTGCGGCGACCGGTGTGGAGCCGGAGGTGGCGGGCAAGCCGCTGCCGCCGATGCACCGGGAGACGGTGCTGCGGACGGGCGCGAAGCGGCCGTTGGTGGTCGGGGACCGGCTGGACACCGACATCGAGGGCGCCTTCAACGGCGGGGTGGACAGCCTGCTGGTGTTCACGGGGGTGACCACGGCCGGGCAGCTGCTGGCGGCGCCGGTCGAGCACCGGCCGACCTACCTGGCGGAGGACCTGCGCGGGCTGCTGACCGCGCAGGCGCCGGTGGACGCGGTGGCCGGCGGCGGTTTCGGCTGCGGCGGCTGGGTCGCGGTGGCCGAGGACGGCGTGCTGCGTCTGGAAGGCGACGGGGCGGACCGCTGGGACGGGCTGCGGGCGCTCTGCGCGGCGGCGTGGACGGCGCTGGACGCGGCCGGCGAGCCGGTGGACGGGCGGAAGGCGCTGGCCGAGCTGGGGTTCTGAGCCGGTGCCCGCCGGGTCCGGACCGCAGCGTCGGTCCGGACCCGGTCCGGCCGGGGTCAGAGCAGGGTGCGCAGCCGCAGGAGGTCGCGGAAGCCGGCCTCCAGCTTGATCCGGCCGCCCGCCCAGGCGGAGGCGAAACCGAGGCGTCCGCCGACCACCGCGACCAGGTCGTCGCTCGACATGGTGAGTCGTATGTCGGCTTTTTCGGTGGGGGCTCCGGGCGCGTGCCCGAGGTCCTGGATGCTGCCGTCGCGCAGCCGGCCGGTGAAGGTCAGGTCGAGGTCGGTGATCCGGCAGCTCAGCGAGCGGTCCAGTTCGGCGGCCTTGCGGACGTCGCCGTTGGACTTGGCGATGTTCCGGCTGAGCTGTTCGAGCGCCTCGCGGCACTCCTCGGCGTTGGCCATGGCGGCGGGTCCACTCCCCTGTACGGGCCGTGCTCGGCGGCGGGTGACTGGCGGCCACGGTACCGCAGGAGGGTTTTGGCGGTAGCGTCGTCGGTGGGATGCCCGGATTCGCCCGGGCACCGAACGGCGTCGACGCGATGCGTGCAGGCGAATGGGAGGCACCCGGATGCTGCCGAAGACGGTGCGAGAAGCGGTGGAGGCCGCCGCCGTACTGGTGGAGGAGGTCGGCAAGCGGGTCCTCGGGACGGCGGCCGGTCTGCTGGAGAAGGGCGGGATCGACGTCACCGACGTGGAGCGCCGGCTGAACGAGCAGTTCCCGCCGTCGGCGCGGTCCCTGCAGACGCTGGCGGGCGAGGCGGTGACCGCCGGGCGGGCCGGGGTGGACCTGGCGGTCGGCGTGGCGCGCGGCGAGGTGGAGAAGGTCTTCGAGAGGGTCGGCGACCAGGTGACCAAGGTCGGTGTCGTGCTGGCCTACCTGGAGAGCAAGCTGCGCGAGGTCGAGGAGGACGGCGGGCCCCGGCCGGCCGAGCCCGGACCGGCGCCAGCGCCCCGGGCCGGCGGGCTGTTCGAGAACGGTTGGGAGGAGGAGCCTCCGGGCGCGGGTGTCGCGGCTGCGGCGGACGGGTCGGCGACGTCCGAGCGGATAGAGGTCGACGAGCCGGTGGAGGTCGACCCGCCGGTGCCGCCGAACGGGACGGCCGTTGCGGGGCCGTCGGCCGGGGGCGCGGCGGAGAAGCCGGCTCAGGGTGCGGCGGGGAAGACCGCGGCCGGAGCGTCCGCGGCCGACCGGAGCACGGTGGAGAAGCCCGCCGTGACGAGGGCGACCGCCAAGAAGGCCGCCGGCAAGAAGGCGGCGGCGAAGAAGACGGCGGCCGGGCCGGTCACGGCGGCCGGTGCCGGTGCCGGTAACGGGGACGCGGACGGGAAGCCTGCTGCGAAGAAGGCCGCCGCCAAGAAGACCCCGGTGAAGAAGACGGCGGTCAAGAAGACCGCGACCGCGAGGAAGGCGCCGCCACGGGAGGCGAAGCAGCCCACCGGGCAGGAGCCGCCCGTCAAGCGGACCGCGACGAGGAAGACCACCGTCCGCCGGACCACCACCACGAAGAAGCCCGATGCCTGAGCCCGGCCCCGACCCCGTCCACGGCTCGGTGCCCGCGTCCGGGCCCTCCCCTGCGCTGCTCGCCGAGGAGCCGCTGCCGCTCGGCGTCGAGCTGACCCCCACCGGCCATCCGGCGGTGGACGCCGGCACGGCCCGGCTGGAGGCGTTGGACGGGGTGCCGACCGACGGGCACGTCCCGGTGTACGAAGATGTTCACCAGCGGCTCGCCGACACGCTGGCCGCCCTCGACCGGGACTGACCGGGCAACGAACCACCTGTAGGAGCTGAAACACCAGTGGCAGTGGCACGACGCCGACTCGACGCGGAGCTGGTCCGCCGCAAGCTGGCCCGGTCGCGGGAGCACGCCTCCGAGCTGATCGCGGCCGGCCGGGTGACCATCGGCGGCAGCACCGCGACCAAGCCGGCCACGCAGGTGGAGACCTCGGCGGCGGTCGTGGTGGCCGAGGACGAGAACGATCCCGACTACGTCTCGCGCGGCGGCCACAAGCTCGCCGGGGCGTTCGCGGCGTTCGTGCCGCAGGGCCTGGTCGTCGAGGGCCGGCGCGCGCTGGACGCGGGCGCGTCCACCGGCGGCTTCACCGACGTGCTGCTGCGGGCCGGGGCCGCCCACGTGCTGGCGGTGGACGTCGGCTACGGACAGCTGGCCTGGTCGCTGCAGAGCGACGAGCGGGTCACCGTGATGGACCGCACCAACGTGCGCGAGCTGACCCCGGAGCTGATCGGCGGCACCCCGGTAGACCTGGTGGTCGGCGACCTCTCCTTCATCTCGCTGGGCCTGGTGCTGCCGGCCCTGGCGGGCTGCGCCGCCGCGGACGCGGACCTGGTGCTGATGGTCAAGCCGCAGTTCGAGATCGGCAAGGAGCGCCTCGGCAGCGGCGGGGTGGTGCGCAGCCCGCAGCTGCGCGCCGAGATGGTGCGCCAGGTCGCCGGGCAGGCGTGGGCCCAGGGGCTGGGCGTGCGGGCGGTCACCGCGAGTCCGCTGCCCGGCCCGTCCGGAAATGTCGAATACTTCCTCTGGCTGCGCCGGGACGCGCCGCAGCTGGACCCGGCGGAGGCGGACCGGGCCGTCGCCGAAGGCCCCCGATAGGCTGCTCTGCGGACGTCCGGTCCGTCATGCTGGGTGGCGCGGCCGTACCGGGCCGAGGGCGGCCCGGCGGCGTAGGGAGAGGGCAGCGGGCATGAGTGACGAACGTACGGTGTTCTTGATCGCGCACACCGGCCGCGAGACGGCGTTGCGCAGTGTCGAGGGCCTGGTGCACGGCCTGCTGAAGGCGGGGATCCGGATCAGGCTGCTGGCCGCCGAGGCGGTCGACCTGGACCTTCCGGACGGCGTGGAGCGGGTGGCCGGGGGGCCCGGCGCGGCGGACGGCTGCGAGCTGATCCTGGTCGCGGGCGGGGACGGCACGCTGCTGCGCGGCGCGGAGCTGGCGCGCGAGCACGGGTTGCCGATGCTCGGCATCAACCTGGGCCGGGTGGGCTTCCTCGCGGAGGCGGAGCGGGACGACCTGGCGGTGGTGGTCGAGCGGGTGGTGGACGCCGACTACGAGGTCGAGGAGCGGATGACGCTCGACGTGATCGTCCGGACCAACGGCGATGTGGTGCACCACGACTGGGCGTTGAACGAGGCGTCGATCGAGAAGGCGGCCCGGGAGCGGATGCTGGAGGTGGTGACCGAGGTGGACGGCCGCCCGGTCTCCAACTTCGGTTGCGACGGGGTGGTCTGCGCGACCCCGACCGGTTCGACCGCGTACGCGTTCTCCGGTGGCGGGCCGGTGGTCTGGCCGGAGGTGGAGGCGCTGCTGATGGTGCCGATCAGTGCGCACGCGCTGTTCGCCCGTCCGCTGGTGACCTCGCCGGACTCGGTGCTGGCGGTGGAGGTGCAGCCCAAGACGCCGCACGGGGTGCTCTGGTGCGACGGCCGGCGTTCCGTGGAACTGCCGGCCGGCGCCCGGGTGGAGGTCCGTCGCGGGCAGACGCCGGTGCGGCTGGCCAGGCTGCACCGGGCGCCGTTCACCGATCGGCTGGTGGCCAAGTTCGCCCTCCCGGTGACGGGTTGGCGCGGCCGGGCCGACACCGGCTGACGGTCCGGCGGGTCCGAGGAGGCGTCAGACCGCCAGGGGGTGGCTCTCGTCGGCGCCGTGCCAGCGACCGCCGTCGGCGGCCCGGGCGGCGACGGCGGCGAGCCGTCGTACGGCGTCGGGCACGGCGGCGGCCGGCACGGTGAGCGGGATCCGGATGTGGTGCTCGAAGGCCCCGTCGGAGCCGAACCGGTTGCCGGCCGCGATCCGGACGCCGCCGTGCTCGCCGGCCCGGGCCAGGGCCGCGCCGGAGAGCGTGCCGGTGGAGACCCAGAACGCCAGGCCGCCGGGCGGGACGGCGAACCGCCACTGCGGCAGGTGCTCGCCCAGCGCGGTGGTGAGTGCCTCGGCGGTGTCCCGCAGCCGGGTCAGCTGGTGGGCGCGGACGGCCGGCAGCTGCTGCTCGCCGAGCAGTTCGGCGGCGATCAGCTGCTCCAGCACGGGGGCGCCGACGTCGCTGTAGACGCGCTCGGTGGCCAGCCGGCGGATCATCGCGGGCGCGGCCCGCACCCAGCCGATCCGCAGGCCGCCCCAGAGCAGCTTGCCGGCCGAGCCGACCGTGACCACCTGGGCGGAGCGGTCCAGTGCGGCGGTCGGGCGGGGCACCCCGGTTCCCTCGGGGACGCCCCAGCCGAGTTCGGCGGTGGTCTCGTCGACCAGGACCACCGTGCCGGCGGTCCGGGCGGCGGCCAGCAGTGCGCGCCGCTGCTCCTCGCCGACCAGGGCGCCGGTCGGGTTGTGGAAGTCCGGGATCACGTACGCGACCCGGGGCGCGGCGCCGCTCAGCACCCGGCGCCACTCGGCGAGGTCCCACTCCGGCCGTGGTGACCCGCCCGGCGCGGCCCGGTCCGGTGTCCGCGAGGCTCCGCGGCGGGGTGCGCCCGACCAGGCGTAGGGCACGGGGACCAGGCGGGCCTCGTTGATCCGCAGCGCCTGGAGGGTGTGCGCGTAGCTGGGCGCCTCCACGGCGACCCGGTCGCCGCGGCCGATCAGCACCCGCTGCACCAGGTGCAGGGCGCCCATCGCGCCGATGGTGATCAGGATCTGGTCGGGGGTGGTCGGCAGTCCGCGCTCGGTGTAGCGGCGGGCCACCGCCTCGCGCAGGACCGGGACGCCGGTGGGGTAGTGGCCGTGCCCGGCGGCGTACGCGGGCAGCTGCTCGACGGCCCGCGCGGCGGCCTCGGAGAGGAAGGGCTGCGGGGCGGGCAGGGCGGCCACCCCGAGGTCCAGGGTGCGGCCCTGCTCGTCCGGCGGCACCGGGTGCAGGGCGTCGCTGGGCGGTGCCGCGCCTTCGGGCAGGGCGGTCCAGCTGCCGGAGCCGCGCCGGCTGTGCAGGTAGCCCTCGGACCGCAGGGCCTCGTACGCGGTGGCGACGGTGGTGCGGCTGAGCTGCAGGGCGAGGGCCAGCTCGCGCTCGGCCGGCAGCCGGGCGCCGACCGGGAGGCGGCCCTCGGAGACCAGGAGCCGGACCTGGCCGGCGAGCGTCCGGTACGCGGGCCGGCGGGCGCCGGCCGGTTCGGGCAGCCGGGCGGTGGCCAGCAGCCGGGCGAGTGCCGGGGGAGTGACGGTGGTCTGCCAGTCGGCCATGGCTCATCAGTCCACTTGCTCGTGATTGGCCCTGGAGCGGGCGCTATTGGCCTGGCCATCATGACAGGGCGGCCATCGGGTCCGCCACCGCCGGGGCGGCACCCCCGGACGTGCAGCACCACCCGCCGGAGATTCCATGGCCACCACGACCACGCCCCCGACCACCACGCCCCCGACCACCACGTCGCCGACCGCGACGGCCGCCCCGGAACGGCCCGGGCTCGCCGTCCGGGTGCTCGGCGACACCCACGCGCTCGGCCGGCGCCTCCCACAGCTCCTCGTCGGCCTGGTGCTCTACGGCGCCAGCATGGGCCTGATGCTCCGCTCCGGGCTCGGCCTCGACCCCTGGGACGTCTTCCACCAGGGCCTGCAACGCACCGTCGGCCTCTCCGTCGGCGCCTGGGTCACCATCTGCGGCGCGCTGGTGCTGCTGCTCTGGATCCCGCTGCGCCAGCTCCCCGGCGTCGGCACGGTCGCCAACGTGCTGGTCATCGGCGCCGCCATGGACCTCACCCTGCGCGTCGCCGGCAGCCCCGGCCCGCTCGCGGCCCGGATCGCACTGATGGTCGGCGCGATCGTCCTCAACGGCCTCGCCACCGGCCTCTACATCGGTGCCCGGCTCGGCCCGGGCCCGCGCGACGGTCTGATGACCGGCCTGCACCGGCGTACCGGCCGCTCGCTGCGGCTGCTCCGCACCGGGATCGAACTGACCGTGCTGGCCGCAGGACTCCTGCTGGGCGGCACCGCCGGCGTCGGCACCGTCGCGTACGCGCTGGCCATCGGCCCACTCGCGCAGTTCTTCCTGCCTTGGTGCACCGTGCCGACCGCCGCCGGGTCCGCCGCGCGTGTCGCGCCGGGAAACGCCACCCAAACCCCCACGTAAACGCCCTGGAACGGATGAACTTCCGGGCATCGAGTTGCCGCGCGTCGTTGTCGCTCGTCGCGCACCGGGTGCGGAACCTCGTAAGGTCGTCTCCGTGTTGGACGAGATGCGGATACGGGATCTTGGGGTCATCGACGACGCGGTGGTCGAACTCGCCCCCGGCTTCACCGCCGTGACCGGCGAGACCGGCGCCGGAAAGACCATGGTGGTGACCAGCCTCGGCCTGCTGCTCGGCGGTCGCGCCGACCCGGGCCTGGTGCGCAACGGCGCCGGGCGCGCGGTCGTCGAGGGCCGCCTCGAACTGCCCGAGGGCTCCCCGGCGGCGGCCCGGGCCCTGGAGGCCGGCGCGGAACTCGACGACGGCGCGCTGCTGATCAGCCGGACCGTCTCCGCCGAGGGCCGCTCCCGCGCCTTCGTCGGGGGCCGGGCCGTCCCGGTCGGCCTGCTCGCCGAGATCGGCGAGGACCTGATCGCGGTGCACGGCCAGACCGACCAGCAGCGGCTGCTCCGCCCGGCCCGCCAGCGCGGCGCCCTGGACCGGTACGCCGGCGGGACCGTCGCCGAGCCGCTGGCCCGCTACCGCGAGGTCTACCGGCGGCTGCGCGAGGTCTCCGCGACCCTGGAGGAGCTGACCACCCGGGCCCGCGAGCGCGCCCAGGAGGCCGATCTGCTCCGCTTCGGGCTGGACGAGGTCGCTGCCGCCGAACCGGTCGCCGGGGAGGACGCGGAGCTGTCCGCCGAGGCCGAGCGGCTCGGCCACGCCGATGCGCTCTCCTCCGCCGCCACCCTCGCGCACGCCTCGCTGGCCGGCGACCCGGCCGACCCGGAGGCGCTGGACGCCGGCACGCTGGTCGCCCAGGCCCGCCGCGCCCTGGACGCCGTCCGCCACCACGACGAGCGGCTCGCCGCCCTCGCCGACCGGCTCGACGAGGTCGGCTACCTGCTCGCCGACGTGGCCGGCGACCTGGCCGGCTACGCCGACGACCTGGACGCCGACCCCGTCCGGTTGGCGGGTGTCGAGGACCGCCGGGCCGTCCTGGCCCAGCTGCTGCGCAAGTACGGCGGCCCGGAGAACTCCCTGGCCGAGGTACTCGTCTGGGCCGAGGCCGGCGCCGGCCGGCTCGCCGAGCTCGACGGCGACGACGACCGCATCGACGAGCTCGGCGCCCAGGAGACCGCGCTGCGCGCCGAGCTCGCCGACCTCGCGACCGAGGTCTCGGCCGCCCGCCAGACCGCCGCCGGCCGCTTCGCCGGGGCCGTCTCCGCGGAACTCGCCGAACTCGCCATGCCGCACGCCCGGGTGACCTTCGCGATCAGCCAGGTCGACGACCTGTCCGGGATCGAGGTCGAGGGCCGGACGGTCGCCTACGGCCCGCACGGCGTGGACGAGGTCGAGGTGCTGCTGGCCCCGCACCCGGGCGCCCAGGCGCGTCCGATCGCCAAGGGCGCCTCCGGCGGTGAGCTCTCCCGGGTGATGCTCGCCGTCGAGGTGGTCTTCGCCGGGGCCGACCCCGTCCCCACCTACCTCTTCGACGAGGTGGACGCGGGCGTCGGCGGCAAGGCGGCGGTCGAGATCGGCCGCCGGCTCGCCAAGCTGGCGGAGAGCGCGCAGGTCGTCGTGGTCACCCACCTGCCGCAGGTGGCGGCGTTCGCCGATCGCCACCTGGTGGTCGAGAAGACCAACGACGGCACGGTGACCCGCAGCGGCGTCAAGGTGCTGAGCGACGAGGAACGGGTGCGCGAGCTCTCCCGGATGCTGGCCGGCCTGGAGGACTCCGAGCTCGGCCGGGCGCACGCCGAGGAACTGCTGGCCGCCGCCCGGGCTCCCCGCCCCCGCTAGACCGACCCGCCGGACGGCCCCCGCCGCCCCGCCGTTCCCGTGCCCCGCCACCCCCGGGAGACGGTCCGGCGGGGCGGCGGGGCTCTCCGGACGGGCCGGTCCGACGGCGGGCCCGCGCGGGCCCGCCACGACGCGCCCCACCGGGGGCGCCGACTGTCCAAGAGGGCCGCCGACCTGGCATGGTGGCGGCTGGACACTGGCCTTCCAGTCCCGAGCGCCGCAGGCGGGAAACCCTCGCCGCAGGCGCCCGTACCTGATCGAGTAGTCGGATGCGAGACGACGTGGACCATTCCGCCGCCCGGGCCACCGCGGCCAGCCCCGAACGGGGGCAGCTGCAGGTGGTGCTCGTCCTGGCCGCCAGTACCGGCGGCATCGGTGCGCACGTGCGCTCCCTGGCACAGGGCCTGGTCGCGCACGGAGTGACCGTCACGGTGTGCGCCCCCGCCGGCACGGACGCGCTGTTCGGCTTCTCCCGAACCGGCGCCAGGTTCCACCTGGTCGACATCACCCCCACCGCGGGCGCCCGCAGCGACGCCAACGCGATCGGCGAACTGCGCCGTGCCTTCACCGGCGCCGACGTGGTGCACGCCCACGGCCTGCGGGCCGCGCTCCTCTCCGACCTCGCGCTGCGCACCGCCGGCCGCTTCCCGGGCCTGCGCCCGGAGACGCCGCTGGTGGTCACCTCGCACCACGCGCTGCTGGCCACCGGCATGGAGCGGCGGCTCCAGCGGCTGATGGAACGCCGGGTGGCGCGCGCCGCCGACCTCGTCCTCGGCGCCTCCTCCGACCTGGTGGCCCGGGCCCGCGAGCTGGGCGCCACCGACGCCCGGCTCGGCCCGGTCGCCGCCCCGCCGGCCCCCGACGTCCGGCTGGAGAGGGCCGCCGTCCGGACGGAGCTGCTCGGCGGCGGTCCGGACCGTCCGCTGGTCCTCGCGGTCGGCCGGCTCGCCCCGCAGAAGGCCTTCGGGCTGCTGCTGGACGCCACCCGCGAGTTCGCCGCGCTGGACCCCGAGCCGCTGGTCCTGCTCGCCGGTGACGGCCCGGAGGCGGCCGGGCTGCGGGAGCGGACGGCCGCCGAGAAGCTGCCGGTCCGCCTGCTCGGACACCGCACCGACGTCCCCGACCTGCTGGCCGCCGCCGACGCGCTGGTGGTCTCCAGCCGCTGGGAGGCCCGCTCGCTGGTGGTGCAGGAGGCGATGCGGGCCGGTGTGCCGGTGGTCGCCACCGCCGTCGGCGGCATCCCCGAGCTGGTCGGCGACGCCGCGGTGCTGGTCCCGCCCGGCGATCCGGTCGCGCTCGGCCGGGCCGTGCGCGAGCTACTGGCCGACCCGGCGCGCCGCGCGCGGCTGGCGGCGGCCGGCCGGCAGCAGGCGGAGACCTGGCCGGACGAGGCCGCCACCGTGGCGCAGGTCCTCAGCACCTACGACGAACTGGTCCAGGGCCACCACTGAGCCCTGCCGGGCACCACCGGGCTGCCGGGCGCCACCGGGCGCCACCGCGCACCGGTGCCGCCCGCCCGGGGGACGGCCCGCGGCCCCCCGGGCACGCCGGCTCAGACGGTGGCCTGCTCGGCCGCCCGGTCGGCGGCGGAGCCGTCCGGCTGGGCGGAGAGGTAGGCGCCGCCGCAGGCGGTCAGCCGTAGTGCGGTGTCGATCAGCGGGACGTGGCTGAAC
>NZ_JBHXDN010000116.1:0-15436 GCF_042726075.1 Kitasatospora sp. NPDC127035
CCGCCGGACGACGCCCCGGTCGACGAACGCCGGGGGGAGCCGGCCCCCGACGTGGGGGGGCCCCCCCCGTACACGGGGGGGGGAACACGCACGTTCCCCGCCGGATCCCCGTCCGGGCCCGGGCCGTCCCCTCCGTTCACGGTGCCGGCCCCTACCGTCCGATTCCGGTCTTCAACCCGAGCGCCCGGCCGACCAGACTGGGACGGCGTTCGGGCCTTCGCCATCTCCCCCTCTCAAGGAGAAGTGCGCACCAATGACCGGAATCACGACCACGCCGCACGTCGCCGTCATCGGCGGCGGCCCCGCCGGACTCACCCTCGCCCGCGTCCTCCACGTCCACGGCGTCGCCGCCACCGTGTACGAGCGCGAGCCCTCCCGCGACGCCCGCGTCCAGGGAGGCACTCTCGACCTGCACGGCGACACCGGACGGCGCGCCGTCCGGGAGGCCGGGCTGGACACCGAGTTCTGGGCCAAGGCCCGGCCCGAGGGCGAGGACTTCCGCCTGCTCGACAAGCACGGCACCGTCCACAGCGCCTTCGACACCGGCCGACCCGCCGGCGAGGGCGCAGGAACGGAAGCGGGAGAGGGCCGAGGAGCGCGCCCGGGCGCCCCCGGCAACGCGAACTCGCCCGACGAGGACGGCGCTCCCGAGATCGACCGCGGCGACCTGCGCGCCCTCCTCCTCGACTCCCTCCCCCCGGCCACCGTCCGGTGGGGGCACCGCCTCGACCGCGCCGAACCGCTCGGCGACGGCCGGCACCGGCTCCACTTCGACAACGGCACGGTCGAGACCTGCGACCTGCTCGTCGGCGCCGAGGGCGCCCGCTCGCGCGTCCGCCCCCTGCTCACCGGCACCGAGCCGCGCTACACCGGTGTCAGCCTCGTCGAACTCGGCATCCCGGACGCGGACCGCACCGCTCCCGGGGCCGCCGCCTTCGTCGGCAACGGCAGCCTGTACGCCTTCCAGGACAACAAGGGCCTCGCCCTGCAACGCAACAGCGACGGCCGGATCCGGATCTACGCCTTCTACCGCAGCGCCGAGAGCTGGCTGGAGTCCGCCGGCCTGTCCGAGCAGGACCCGGTCCGCACCCGCGCCGCCGTCGCGCGTCACTTCGCGGACTGGGCGCCGGAGTTCCGGTCGGCGCTGGCCGCCTGTGACGACAGCCTGCGCGCCCAGCGGCTGGACATGCTCCCGGTCGGCCTGACCTGGCGGCGCGCCCCGGGGGTCACCCTGGTCGGCGACGCGGCGCACCTGATGTCGCCGTTCGCGGGCAAGGGCGTCAACCTCGCGATGTGGGACGCGGCCGAGCTCGCTCTCGCCGTGGCCCCCGTCCTCGCCGACGAGCGGTGGGAGGCAGGAGCGCTCGACGCCGCGATCGCCGGGTACGAGAAGGCGATGTTCGAGCGCGGCGCGTTCTGGGCGGGCATCTCCGCCCTCAACCTGGACCGGCTCGTCGCCCCCGACGGCCACGAGAACCTGGACGTCATGCTCGGCCCGCCGCCGGGCGCGGAGGGGTAGCGCCCACCGCCGCCAGCCGCCCGCTGCGCGCCGGTCGCCCGCCGCTCGCTGTTCCCGTGCGGCGTCGGCCCGGTGCGGCTCAGCGCAGGACGGCTCGGCCCGGCTCCTCGCTCCGCCCGGTGTCCTGCTCCGGGCGCTTCGGATCGCAACCGCAGGAGCGGCGGACGACCATCCGGGCCGGGAACATCCGGGCCCCGTTCGACGCGGGTTCGCCGTCCGGCCGCGCGTCACCCTCCTCGCCCGGGCGGTCCCCGAGCACCAGGCCGACGGCGGCGCGTGCCATCTCCTCCTGAGCGGTGGCCACGCTGGTCAGCGACGGACCGGCGATCACCGCCTCGGCGATGTCGTCGAAGCCCGCCACCGCGAGGTCCTCCGGCACCCGGATGCCCAGGTCGTCGGCGGCCCGCAGCAGGCCGATCGCCTGGTCGTCGGTCGCGCAGAAGACCGCGGACGGACGGTCGGCGCGCGCCAGCAGCGTGAGCGCCTCACGGTGCGCCCGCACGCGGTCGAAGGGCGCCTGCGTCAGCCGCCCCTCGGTGGAGATCCCCGCCTCGGTGAGGGCGACGGCCCAGCCTGCGGTCCGCACGGTCACCGGGTCGCTCGGGCTGAGCGAGAAGGTGCCGCCGAAGCAGTGGACTTCGGCGTGCCCGTGGCCGAGCAGGTGGCGCACGACCTCCCGGGCGCCGCCCTCGTCGTCGGCCACCACGGCGAGCCCGTGCTCGGTCTCCGCCCGGTGGTGCAGCAGTACCACCGGCGTTCCCTCGGTGGAGTCGATGCCGACCACCCCGGGGGCCGACGGGTCCTGGGTGACCAGGATCAGCCCGTCCACCTGCATCCCGAGGAAGGCGCGGATGTAGTGGGCCTCGCGTTCGTCGGCGTAGTCGGAGTTGCCGATGAGCAGCAGCCGCCCGCGTTCGGCCGCCGCCCGCTCCACCGTGTGCGCCAGTTCGGCGAAGAACGGCTGCCGGGCGTCCGGCACGACCATCCCGATCAGGTCGGTGCGCCGCCGCGCCATCGCCTGTGCGACCCGGTTCGGCCGGTACCCCAACTCCTCGACCGCTGCCAGGACTCGGGCCCGGGTGGCAGCAGCCACCGGGCGCGGTCCGTCGTTGATCACATAACTCACGACCGCGGTAGACGTCCCCGCCACCCTCGCCACGTCGTCCCGCGTCACCCTCGCCATGTCCGCGAGCCTACACACCGCGCCTGACCGGCGACGTTGCCATTTCACCCCTTGAGAGCAGGGCAGGGGTCCCGTCCGAGCCCGGCCGCCCCCTTCAGTACGCGTGGTCCGCCGTCACGTCCGCCGACAGGCGCAGGGCCCGCTCGGCCGTCTCACCGCGCAGGGAGAGCAGTGTCGAGGTCAGCGCGTCGACGACGGTGAGGTGGGCGATGCGGCTGGCGGTGGTCTCCAGGCCGAAGACGAGGTCCTGCCCGCCGGCGACCAGCGTGTGCGTCGCCGTCTCGCTGAGCGGCGAGCGGGCGTAGCTCGTGAGGGCGACGACGGCGGCGCCGTTGGCACGGGCGTGGCGGGCGGCGTCGACGACGGTGCGCGTGGCACCGGTGTGACTGACGGCCAGGCAGGCCGCGGTGGAGGGGAGTTGGGCGGCCGCGAACTGGGCGGTGATCGGGTCGGCGGGTGAGTCGGCGAGGATGCCCAGGGCGCGCAGGCGGTAGGCGGCGTCGAGGACGACCGCACCGGAGAGGCCCGCGCCGACGACCAGGACGTGGTCGGCGGAGTCGAGGGCCTCGGCCGCCGCCCGGAGGTCGTCGGCGCCGAGGGTGGCGGCCATCCCGTCGAGCGCCTCGCGGGCGGCGCGGACGGTGTCGGCGAGGGCCCGCGCCGCCGGGTCCCGGGGGTCCGCCGGGTCGGGCGCCGGCGCGGGCGCCTGTCGGACGGCGGCGATCTTCAGCTCCTGGTAGCCGCGGAAGCCGAGCCGCTGGCAGGCCCGGACCACGGAGGACGGCGCGGTGCCGGCGAGCTCCGCGACGTCGCTGACGCTGAGGTCGACCAGGTCGGCGCCCCGGGCGAGGACCACCCGGGCGACCCGGGCCTCGGTGCCCCGCAACTCGCCGAGCCGCGCGCGGATGTGCGCGGCCAGCCGGGATTCCAGCCGGGTCTCCGGCGGGGGGAAATATTCGGAACGCTCTTCCATGGATCTACTGTAGCGTGGAATTCTGTTCCAGGTCCGAGGATTCAGAGCGGGAGTTCCGCCATGCCTGCTGTCACCGCCGGAGCAGTGGCCGTCGCCGCGGCCACTGCCGGGGCCGGCCCCGTGTCCGGTCCTGCGGCCGTCCCGGTGGTGGTCCTCGCCGCCGCCGTGCTGCACGCGGTCTGGAACGGCCTGGCCCACCGGCTCCAGGACAAACTGGTCGGCTTCGCCCTGATCAACCTCGTGTACACCGGGTGCGCGGCGGTGCTGGTGCTGCTCAACCCGCTGCCGGCCGCCGCGGCCTGGCCGTACCTGATCGCCTCTGTGGTGATGCAGGTGACCTCCCAGCTGCTGCTCCTCCGGGCCTACCAGCTGGGGGACTTCGGGCAGATGTACCCGATCGCCCGGGGCTCGGCTCCGCTGCTGGTGGCGGTCCTGTCCGTCACGGTGCTGGGCGACGAGCTCGGCGGCGGGGAACTGCTCGGCGTCGCCGTCATCTCCTGCGGTCTGATCGGACTGGCCTTCGCCCGGGGGATACCGGGGCGGGCGCACCTGCCCGCGCTCGGGGCGGCCGCCGGTACCGGGGTGATGATCGCCGCGTACACGGTGCTGGACGGCGGCGGCGTGCGGCACGCGGGGACGGTCGGCGGCTACGTGGCCTGGCTGTTCCTGCTCCAGGGGCCGGTCCTGGCCCTGATCGCCTGGGCGCGCAGGGGCCGGGGCCTGCTCGTCGGGGCCGGCCCGCTGGTCCCGGTGGGGCTGCTCGGCGGGGTGCTGTCGCTGACGGCGTACGGGCTGGTGGTCTGGGCACAGTCGCGGGGGAACCTGGCGAGCATCGCCGCGCTGCGCGAGACGAGCATCGTGATGGCCGCACTGATCGCCACCGTGGTCTTCCGGGAGCGCCTCGGGCGGATGCGGATGGCGGCGAGCGCGACCGTCCTGGCCGGGATAGCCGTCCTGGAGCTGGCCCGCCCCTGAGGCTGTCCCGGGCGGGAGCTGTCCCGGGCGGGAGCTGTCCCGGCCAGGACGGACCGGTGCTCCCCGGTCCGCCCGGGGTGTCGTACGGCCCGGCCGCCGCACGACTCAGGGGACGATCACCGTCAGCGTGCTGCGCGTGACCGAGAAGCCGAGCGACTCGTACAGCTGCCGGGCCCGGTTGCCCTCGGTCACCGCCAGGCCGATCCCGGTGGCGCCGTCGGCGGCGATGCCGGCGAGGACGCGGCGCAGCAGGTCCCGGCCGAGGCCGGGGTAGCCGAGGTCCGGGTCACGGAAGACGTGGGCGATCCAGGGCAGGCCGTCCCAGTCGGTCAGGACGGCGCCGGCGGCCACCCGGTCGGCGTCGTCGACGACCAGGGCGCTGGCCGGCAGCAGGGGGCCGATGACGCTTCCGGAGAGCAGTTCGGCCATCCGCCGCACCGGGTCGTCCCCCTGCGCCTCGGGGCGGTGGTCGGGGTGCCCGGGACGGAAGGCGGCCCGGGACGGCCCGTCCAGCTCGGTGGCCCCGCGGTCGCACGGTACGACCTGGAAACCCTCCCGGAGCGGGGTCCGCGCCCAGGACGGCCAGCCCCCGGCGGGAGGCGCGTCGACCAGGCTCCGGTGCATGGTGTGGCCGTGCCGCAGCGGGGTCGCGCCACGGCGCAGCAGCTCCCGGCCGAGCGGGACGGGGCCGGAGACCACCCAGCCGGCCATCTCCGCCAGCACGTACCGGGCCGGGACGGCCGGGTCCGGGTGGTGGCCGACCACGTCCAACCGGTCGGCCCAGGGGCGGCCCTCCCGCTCGCCCCGCTGGTACCGCACGATCGGAAGGCCGTCGGTGCCGTACCCGAACCGCCAGCCGGCTTCCGCTTCCGCCACGCCGCCCCTCCGATCTCCGAGAACCGGAACACCCCGTCGTCGGCCATGCTCCGTGAGCGTCCCGTTCGACGGCAACCCCGTTTCCCGGCCGGACCGGTCTGCCGGCGTCACGTCGGGCACGACCCGGCCGCCGTGCCGCCCGCGGTGCGCGGGACGGCGCCCAGGGGGAGGGCGGGGTCAGTCCGCCACCACCGCCGCGCGGACGCAGAGGACGTCCGGCAGGTGGGAGACCAGCGGTGACCAGTGCTCGCCCTCGTCGTGGCTGGCGTACACCTCGCCGGTGCGGGTGCCGAAGTAGAGCCCGGCCGGGTCGGCGTCGTCGGTGCGCAGCGCGTCGCGCAGCACGACGCCGTAGTGGTCCCCGCCGGGGAGCCCGTCGGCCAGGGGCTGCCAGCTGTCGCCGCCGTCCGCGGTGCGGAAGACGCGGCACCGGCGGTCGGGCGGGATGCGGTCGTCGGCGCCGCCGAGCGGGAACACGTACGCGGTGTCGGCGCGGCGCGGGTGGGCGGCCACGGCGAAGCCGAAGTCGGCGGGCAGTCCGTCGGCGACGGACCGCCAGCTCGCGCCCGCGTCGTCGCTGCGGTAGACGCCGCCGTGGTTCTGCAGGTAGAGCCGGTCGGGGTTGACGGCGTCCCGCGCGATCTTGTGGACGCACTGGCCGAACTCGGGGTACTGGCTCTCCTCCGGGAGGAACTCGGCGCGCAGCCCGGAGTTGGAGGGCTCCCAGGTGCCGCCGCCGTCCTTGCTGCGGTAGACGCCGCCGCTGGAGATCGCGACCAGCAGCCGTTCGGGGTCGCGCGGGTCGGTGAGGACGGTGTGCAGGCCCTGGCCGCCGTAGCCGGCGCCCCACTCGGCGCGCTGCGGGTGCTCCCAGAGCGACTCGACCAGCGTGAAGGTCTCACCGCCGTCCGCGGAGCGGAACAGCGCGGCCGGCTCGGTGCCCGCGTAGACCACGCCCGGAGCCTCGGGGCCGGCCGGCTGGAGCTGCCAGACCCGGGTGAGCGAGGCGCCGGTGTGCTCGGGGAAGCGGATCGCCGGTGCGGACGGTTCGGACCAGGTCGCACCCAGGTCGTCCGAGCGCCGGACGGTCGGCCCCCAGTGGCTGCTGTCGGCGCCCACCAGCAGCCGGACCCGGCCGTCGCGGCGGTTCCCGCCGTCGACGGGGTCCCGGCTGTCGACGGCGACGGAGTAGACCGCGTTCATCCGGAAGTGCGGCCCGCTGAACTCCCAGTTCAGCCGGTCGCGGCTGCGTCCGAGAAAGAGGCCCTTCTCGGTCCCGACGGCCAACAGCACCTCGGTCATCACACACCACCTGGTCGGCGTAACGGCCCCCGCACGGACACCCCCTCCGGCCAGTGTCGCGCCGCCCGGCGGCTCCCACACCTCGCCGCGCCGGTGCCTGCGGCCCGCGCCCGGGGCAGCCGGCCCCCGTCCGCCCCGGCCCCCGTCCGCCCCGGGCCGCGTCCGGGCGGACGGCGGGCCCGGGGCGGTACCGGCTCACCCGCGACAGCCCTCCAGCAGCCGCAGCCAGACCTCGCTGATCGTCGGGTAGGCCGGGACGGCGTGCCAGAGCCGGTCGATCGGCACTTCACCCACCACCGCGACGGTGGCCGAGTGCAGGAGCTCGGAGACCCCGGGGCCGACGAAGGAGGCGCCCACCAGCACCTCCCGGTCCAGGTCGAAGACGACCCGCGCCCGCCCCCGGTAGTCGTCGCCGTAGAGCGAGGCACCGGCGACCGCCCCGAGGTCGTGGTCGATCGCCTTCACCCGAAGCCCGGCCCGCTCGGCCGCGTCCAGGGTGAGGCCGACGGCCGCGACCTCGGGGTGCGTGAAGACGACCTGGGGCGCGCCTGCGCTGTCGGCCGACGCGGCGTGCGCGCCCCAGCGTGCGGTGTCCAGCGGACGCCCCTGGGCGCGTGCGGCGATCGCCGCGCCGGCGATCCGCGCCTGGTACTTGCCCTGGTGGGTGAGCAGCGCCCGGTGGTTGACGTCGCCGGCCGCGTACAGCCAGTCGCCGTCGACACCGAGCACGGTGCAGCTGTCGTCCACGTCGAGCCAGCCGCCGGGGTGCAGACCCACCTGCTCCAGCCCGATGTCCGCCGTGCGCGGGGCCCGGCCGGTGGCGTAGAGCACCTCGTCGACGGCCAGCCGCTCGCCGTCGGCCAGGACCAGGACGACGTCCGCGCCGGGCTCGTCCGCCCGCTCCAGCGAGGCGACCGAGGTCCCGAACCGCAGGTCCACCCCGGCGTCCCGCAGGTCCTCCGCGACCAGCTCGCCCGCGAACGGTTCCATCCGGGGCAGCAGCCCGGAGCCGCGTACCAGCAGCACGACCTCCGAACCGAGCGCGCGCCAGGCGGTGGCCAGCTCCACGCCGACCACGCCGCCGCCGACCACGGCCAGCCGCCCGGGCACGGTGGGCGAGGCGGTCGCCTCCCGGTTGGTCCACGGGCGGGCCTCGGCGAGCCCGGGGACGTCCTGCGGCAGGACGGACCGGCTGCCGGTACAGACCGCGACGGCGTGGCGGGCGACCAGCAGCCGCTCGCTGCCGTCCTCCGCCTCGACGGTCACCCTGCGCTCGCCGGCGAGCCGGCCGTGGCCGCGGACCAGGTCGATACCGGTCTCGCGGACCCACTTCACCTGGCCGTCGTCCTTCCAGTGGGAGGTGAACGAGTCGCGCCGGGCCAGCACGGCGGCCGGGTCCAGCCCGCCGCTGCCCACGGCCTCCCGGGCGCCCGCCACCGCGCGGGCGTCGGCCAGCGCGGCCACCGGGCGCAGCAGCGCCTTGCTGGGCATGCAGGCCCAGTACGAGCACTCGCCGCCTACCAGTTCGCTCTCCACGATCACCGTGCGCAGCCCGGCGGCGGCGGTCCGGTCGGCGACGTTCTCGCCGGTCGGGCCGGCCCCGACGACGATGACGTCGTACTCCTCGGGAACGGCCGACGAGGCGGCGGCGGAAGCGGTGGGATCGGTGGTCATGCCTGGTCCTCCGTGGTGGTGACGGTCGCCCCGGCCGGCAGGGCCGGGGTGACGGGCGTGCGTTCGCGGACGTCGGGGTGCCGGGCGGCGCCGAATGCGCCGGCGGGTGCGGCCCGGCGCTGAGGCGGCCCGGCACCCCCGTTCGTCCGGTGGCCGGGCCCGGACCGGGCACCGCTCCGCCCCGTGCGTCCCGCGAACATCGGCAAGGTCGCCCCCGTTCGGTCGTCGGTGCAGGTCGGTGCAGGTCGGTGCAGGTCGGTGCAGGTCGGCGTGCCGGGCCGGGGCACCGCGCCCATCCTGCGCCGACCCGGCCGCCCCTCGCAGCCGAACACGCGGACGAGTCTGCCGTCCGGCCCCGCTCCGCCCCCCGTCCCGGCCCGGTCGCCCGCTACTCGACCTCGGCCAGCTCCACCAGTGCCGCCGCCGTCTCGGCCGGCCGCGAGAACATCGGCCAGTGCCCGGTCAGCACCTCGCGCAGCTCCCACTCCGGGCCGCCGAGCAGGGCGAAGTACGGGTGACCGTCGGCGATCATCGCGCGGACCTGCTCCAACGGGATGGAGCACGAGATCAGGCCCTTGGGCAGCTTCTCCGCCCCGCCGGTCAGCCGCATCGGCTCCGTGACCGTCCCGGCCGGCTGGTCGGTGGCCAGCTCGCGGAACCGGGCCAGCCCCGCCTCGTCGATCCCGTCGACACTGGCCCCGTCGGAGGCCAGCACCTCCCACGACGGCAGCGGCAGCCGCCAGCCGTCGACCACCGAGGCCTCCAGTGTCTCGCGGTAGGCCGGCTCCCAGAGGTCGGCCAGCGCGACACCGTCGCCGAGCGGGCCGGAGTCGAGGAAGACGACCCGTCGGATGCGCTCGGGCACCCGGTCGGCCGCGCCGGAGACGGCGATGGTGCCGCCGCTGTGGGCCACCAGCACCACGTCCCGGAGGTCCTCACGGACCAGCAGGTCGGTCAGGTCCGCGATGTGGGTCTCCGCGCCGGTCTCGGGCGAGCCCTCACCGGCCCGTTCGCCGAGGCCGGGCAGGGTCACCGCGTGGACGGTGTGACCGGCCGCGCGCAGCGGTTCGGCGACCGCGTCCCAGGCCCAACCGCCGAGCCAGAATCCGGGAACGAGTACGAAGGTGCTCATGGTGGAAAATCCTCTCCGGGCATCCATGCCGTGCTTGTCTTCCGTGCCGTGCGCGGCTGTTGGTGCCCCGAGGAACCCCTGGGGTGCCGGCCGCTGTCTTCGACCCTAGGATCGAATGCGGACAGAACGCGACCGGATTAACCGGCGGACTTCCCGGGCCGGTCCCACGGCTCGACCACCCCGTCGGTTCGCCTCCGACCCGTCGGCCTCACCGCCGGGTCGCACCGTCGGTTCGCGGCCGGAACGGAGGCGCGGACCAAGGCGTGTGCCGAGGCGCGGGCGAAGGTCGAACGAAGGCCGAACGACGGCCCGACGAAGGGACACCGATGGACCATCCGGTCAGCCGCACGCTCGCCCTGCTGGAGATCCTGCAGGCGCGTCCCGGCCTCACCGGCGCCGAGCTGGCCGAGCGGCTGGAGGTCGACGCCCGCACCGTCCGCCGCTACGCGACCCGGCTGGTCGACCTCGGCATCCCGGTCCAGGCCGAACGCGGCCGGTACGGCGGCTACCGGCTGATGCCCGGCTTCCGGCTGCCGCCCCTGATGCTCACCGGGGACGAGGCCGCCTCCGTGGTGCTCGGGCTGCTGGCGGGGCGGCGGTCCGGGCTCTCGGTGGGGGAGCAGGCCGGCGAGACGGCGCTCGCCAAGATCCAACGAGTGCTGCCGCCGGAGCTGCGCGAGCGGGTGGCGGCGGTCGAGCAGACCCTCGGTCTGACCGGCGCGCCCGTCGGCGGCCCCAGTCCGGCCGCCGCCGCGCTGTTCACGCTGGCCGAGGCGGCGCGCCGCCGGCGCCGGGTCCGGCTCGACTACCGGGACCGCGAAGGCACGCCCAGCGAGCGCGAGTTCGACCCGTACGGGCTGGTCTTCCACTCGGGCCGCTGGTACACCACCGGGCTGGACCACCGCAGCGGCGAGCAGCGGACCTTCCGGCTCGACCGGATCCGCTCCGCGGAACTGCGCGAGACCGGATTCGAACCCCCGGCGGGTGTCGACCCGGTCCAGCGGGTGCTGGAGTCCCTCGCCTCGGTGCCCTGGACGCACGAGGTGGAGGTGGTGCTCACCACCACGCTCGTCGAGGCCCGCCGACGGATTCCGCCCACCGCCGGTGCGGTCACCGCCACCGACGACGGTCGGGTCCTGCTGCGGGCCCGGGCACAGCAGTTGGACGGGATGGCGGTCATGCTGGCCGGCCTCGGCTGGCCGTTCACCGTTCTCCGGCCGGACGAACTGCGCGTGGAGGTTCGGGCCCTGGCCGCCCGTCTCACCGGGTGGAGCGACACCGAGGCGTCCGTCTGAACGCGTCCGGACGCGCGCCGACGGGCCCCGGGGCGTCGAAGGACACCACCGGGACCCGCCGTGCGTCACCGCCTCAGGGCGTCAGCCACCCGGGGCACTCGCCTCTCGGCGGCGTCAGTCCTGCGGGCCGCCGTTCTGTTCGGCCGCCACCTTCCGCTTCACCTCGTCCATGTCCAGCTTCCGCGCCTGACCGATCAGATCCTCGAAGACCGGCTCCGGCAGGGCGCCCGCCTGCGAGAAGACGAGGACGCCCTCACGGATGATCGCCAGCGTCGGGATCGACTGGATACCGAACGCCGCGGCCAGCTCCTGCTGCGCCTCGGTGTCCACCTTGGCGAAGACCAGGTCCGGGTGGCGTTCGGCGGCCTTCTCGAAGACCGGCGCGAACTGGCGACACGGGCCGCACCAGCTGGCCCAGAAGTCGATGAAGACGAAGTCCTTGCCCCCCTGACCGGGGACGACGTCGTCGAAGTTCTCCTTGGTCAGCTCGACCGTGCTGCTCATGTCGCGATTCCTGCCCTTCCGGTGGTGGCGGTCCAGGCCATGTGCCCGCGACAACGGCTGCCGTGGCCGGGCTATTCCGCCGGTGGTCGGCCGAGGGCCCGCGGGCGACACGCCGGCGATCGGGGCCCCCGGGGGAGGGCTCGGCGGGGAGGCCGGCTTCCCGCTCCGCGGCCCGGCCGGGGTCCGGCGCGGGAAGCCGGCCGCCTCCGCCCGGGGACTACCGGGCCCAGCCCCGCCGTTCACGTCGCCGGCCCCTGCCCCCGGCCGTCCGTTCCGACCGGTCGGCCTCCGCCGCGATCCGGGTGAGTGCCCGGGCGCAGCAGTGGGCGAAGAGCCGCTGGGCGAGGGAAAGGAACGGGCCGGCGAGGCGGGCGTACCAGCGACGGGGGCGGCTGAAGGCGTTGACGGTGAACCAGACGATCCGGTCCGGGTCCATCTCGACCACGAACGTCTCCTCGCCCACCGCCAGATGCCCGCACCGGGTGCCGTAGGTGAAGCCGTAGCGGTCGGGGCCGTCGGTGGTCGAGACCACTCGGCAGGGGGCGCCGGCCCGGAACGGGCCGAGGCCGATGGCGCACCGGACGGCGACCCCGGGGGCGGCGCGGTCGGCCTCGGCGGTGATCCGGACACCTGCGGCGCGGTGCATCCGCCAGCCGAGGAGAGCGGTGCCGGCGGCGTCCAGGGCGGCGCGGCCGCGCCCGATCGGGGCGCGGTGACGGAGGTGGTGGTAGCCGGCGGGCAGGGGCCGGTCGAGCGCGGTGCTGGCGCCGACCTCGGGGTAGTTCAGGTCGGCCGGGTGCGGGGTGCCGGTCATCGGGCGTTCTCCTGGGGGCGGGCGAGGCGGCGCCAGGCGAGCAGTGAGCAGAGCGCGAAGCCGAGCGCGTTGCCGACGCCGTGGGTGGCGGCCATCCAGCCGAGGGTGGGGTGGGGGAGTCCGGAGGCCTCGCCGAGCGCCCACCAGAGGGCGAGCAGCATGGTGACGGCGAGCACGGCACCGGAGACGCCGAGCAGCGCGGCGGTGGTCCGGTGCCGGCCGTCGCCGCCACCGGGGCCGTCACCGCCGTCGCCGCCACCGGGGCCGTCACCGCCGTCACCGCCGCCGCGGTCGCCACCGGCGCGGACGCGGGGTCGCAGGTCGCGCCAGGTGAGCAGGCCGACCAGCCACATGCCCGTGGTGAGGACCGCGGCGCCGACCAGTTCGGCCCAGTCGTCGACGAAGTAGCCGGCCAGCACGAGCAGGGTGCCGACGGGGACGCTGAGTGCGGCCCAGCGGGCGGCCCGGCTGTCCGGCACGGCCCGGCAGACCAGCCCGGCGACCAGCGCGGCGGTGAATCCGGCGTAGTGGAAGTGCGGAACGGTCAGGGCGAGGATGTCGAGGTCGAAGCCGAACAGCTCGTGCCCCGAGCGTTCGGCGACCAGGGCGAGGCCGGCCACCGAGGGGGCGGCGAGGGCGGTGAGCACGGCGATCTCGTGCGGTGCGAGCGAGCGGGTGCGGGCCAGCCGGACCGGGACGTGGGCGGCGACGGCGAGCGTGCCGAGCGCGTACAGGACGGCGCTGCCGGTGGCGAGTCCGCCGCGTGGCAGCCAGAGCGAGAGCGCACCGGGGACGGCGGCCAGTGGCCAGTACCGGCGCAGACGGGCGAGTCCGGGCTCGTCGATCAGGGCGAGGCCGATCGGGATCACCGCCCCCATGCCGAGCAGGACCAGCAGGTCGACGAGTTCGACGGTGCCCCGCCCCATGGCCGCCCCTTACCTTGAACGTGTTCAAACGATGGCGTCGGCGACTCTACGCCGCATATTGAACGCGTTCAAGTTCCCTGGGGAGATCTCCGCGACCTGCCTCCCCGGAGCCCTGCCCTGGTGTTCCCGGTGGGGTCGGCGCACCCTGGAGGAGTAACCGAACGGGGAACGACCGGAATGACCGGAACGACCGCCGGAGGTGATCCGCCATGCAGACACTGGTCGGCTGGCACATCGAGATGGAGTTCCGCGAGGAGGGGGCGCGCACGACCGCCGCCGCCCTGCTGAGACTCGGCGACGGCACCGAGGTGCGTGCCCACGGCTACACCAGCCGCCACCCGTCGGACCCGGAGCAGTTGCGGGTCGGCGAGGAGATCGCGGCGGCCCGGGCGCTCAACGACCTCGCCTCGCAGCTCCTCACCAAGGCGCACGGGGAGATCCAGGCGGTCAGCCCGATCCCGACCCACCCGCTGACGTGACGGCGCCCGGTGGTGCCGCGGGGTCGGGCGGGTCGGGTGGACCGGAGGGCCGCGGGACGCGCATTCCGCTGATCTGTCCGCGCTGCGGCCGGGAGCAGCAGGTCGTGCCGGGCGGCCCGGGGCGCGCGGTGAAGGTGGTGCACGTCGGCACCGGTCAGGAGGCCTGCGAGCCGGGTGACCTGGCCCGGGCGCCGGACGACGACACGGCCTGAAGGCCGGCGCCCCCGGGGGTGCGCCCGGGGGTGCCGTACGCCCACGGCCCCGGGCGCCGCACCCCGGGACGCCGTGCGCCCCGGGGCCGCTCAGTTCGGGCAGTAGGTGCCCGGCACCTGCCACTCCGGGCCGACCAGCCGCTGTTCCAGCTCGCTGAGCGTGATCCGGATGCCGACCGTCCCCGCCAGCCCGAGCCGCATCCGGCTGCGGGCGAGCGCGACGAGGGCCGGCAGGCCGTACTTGTTGATCAGCGAGGTGCGGTAGCGGGCGGTGTCGTCCTCGTCGCAGACGGCGGCGCGGGCCGGGAGTTGACGCCCGGTCGGGCGGCCGTGGGCGTCGCAGGGGCCGACGAGGACCTTGGGGCGGCGGCGGACGCGGTCGGCGTCGCCCGAGTGCACGGGCGTCCAGATGCCGAGCGCCGTGCCGTCGGCGACCACCCAGCTCTGCGAGTGCACCTGACGGCCGTCGTCACTGAAGGTGGTGAGCAGGAGGTACCTGCTGTCGGCGAGCTGGTCGGTACGGTCGTGCACGATGTCCACCCTCTCCGAGTCGGACGGTTCGTGGCCGGCGGCGGGGCTCCGGGGCGGGCGCCTCAGTGGCCGCGGCCGTCGGTGATCTCGTGGTACTCGCCGGCGGTGGGCTTGGCGATCCTGCTTCCCTCGCCGTGCAGCCCACGGGACAGCCTCGCACGGGTGCGCTCCAGCACACCTGCCGGGTGGGCGACTCCATTCTCGTCGACGGGGGCGGGCAGTTCGAGGGGGCGCGGCTGCTCGTGGGCGGTGAGCCGGTGCAGTTCGGCGGGCGCGAGCGGG
This sequence comes from Kitasatospora sp. NPDC127035, assembly GCF_042726075.1. Classification (NCBI taxonomy): domain Bacteria; kingdom Bacillati; phylum Actinomycetota; class Actinomycetes; order Kitasatosporales; family Streptomycetaceae; genus Kitasatospora; species Kitasatospora sp. NPDC127035. The sequence continues at coordinate 14,678 of NZ_JBHXDN010000116.1, forward strand.
GCGTGCACCTCCACGAACTCGCCGTGCGGCAGGCGCTTGACGACGCCGGTCTCGCGGCCGTGCAGCACCTTCTCCCGGTCGCGGCGCTGGAGGCCGAGGCACCAGCGCTTGGTGACCACGAACACGACCACCGGGACGGCGACGAATCCCACCCGGACGGCGTAGGTGATGGAGTTGAGCGACAGGTGCAGATGGGTGGCGAACAGGTCGTTGCCGCCGCCGGCCAGCATCACCAGGTACAGGGAGATCCAGGCCGCGCCGAGGGCGGTCCGCACCGGCGCGTTGCGCGGCCGGTCGAGCAGGTGGTGCTCGCGCCGGTCGTCGGTCGCCCAGTTCTCCACGAAGGGGTAGACCGCGATCGCGCCGAGGATCACCGGGAAGAGGGTGAAGGGGACCAGCACGCCGAGGTTGAGGGTGTGCCCCCAGACGCCGATCTCCCAGCCCGGCATCACCCGGATGAGCCCCTCGGCGAAGCCCATGTACCAGTCGGGCTGGGCGTCGGTCGACACCTGGTCCGGCCGGTACGGGCCGTACGCCCAGATCGGGTTGATCGTGGCGACGGCGGCCATCAGGGCGATGACGCCGAAGACGAGGAAGAAGAAGCCGCCGGCCTTGGCCAGGTAGACCGGCATCAGCGGCATGCCGACGACGTTCCTCTCGGTCCTGCCGGGGCCCGCCCACTGGGTGTGCTTGTGGTAGAAGACCAGGATCAGGTGGGCGACGAGCAGGCCCAGCATGATGCCCGGGATCAGCAGCACG
>NZ_JBHXDN010000117.1:0-15019 GCF_042726075.1 Kitasatospora sp. NPDC127035
AATGGCCAGCCGGCCCAACAAGAAGGAGTCACACGGGCCACTAGGGTGTCACGAAGGGGCGGGAGGCCGTGGCCTCCCGCCCCTTCGTCACACCGTCACCCGTCACCCGTCACGGGGTGGCGTCGGCCGGGCCCGGGATCAGCCCGGCTGGTCGGTGACCGCGACCGGCCGGGTCTCGTCACCGGACCACTCGCTCCAGGAGCCCGGGTAGAGGGTGGCCGGCAGGCCGGCCACCGCCAGCGCCAGGATCTGGTGCGCGGCGGTCACCCCGGAGCCGCAGTAGACGGCCGTCCCCCGCTCCCCCGCTCCCAGCGCCCGGAACCGGGCGGCGAGTTCGGCGGGCGCCAGGAAGCGGCCGTCCGGGCCGACGTTCTCGGTGGTCGGCGCCGAGACCGCACCCGGGATGTGCCCGGCACGCGGGTCGATCGGCTCGGTCTCGCCGCGGTAGCGCTCCCCCGCCCGGGCGTCCAGCAGCAGACCCTCACGGGCCCAGACGGCGGCGCCGTCCGCGTCGACCGTCGGCAACTGCCCCGGGACCGGCTTGAAGTCGCCCTCCCCGGCGGGCGGCACCTCGGTGGTCACCGGCAGGCCGGCCTCCTGCCAGGCCGCGAAACCGCCGTCCAGGACGCGGACGTCCGGGTGGCCGGCCCAGCGCAGCAGCCACCAGGCGCGGGCCGCGGCCAGCGAGGTCGCGCCGTCGTACAGCACCACCGGGCGGTCGGCGCTGACGCCGAAGCCCCGCAGGGCGGCGCCGAACGCCTCCGGGTCGGGCAACGGGTGACGGCCACCGCGACCGGGCGGGCCGGCCGGGGCGGCGAGATCCGTGTCCAGGGACACGAAGTGGGCGCCGGGCAGGTGGCCCGCCGAGTAGTCGTCGATGCCGGGCGGGCCGCCGAGCTGCCAGCGCACGTCGAGCAGAACCGGCGGGTGCGCGGAGTCGAGCGCCGCCCGCAGGTCGGTCACCGAGACCAGCGGGGAATCATCGTGATGGGTCGTCATGGCGGCCATTCTGGCGCAGCGCGACCCGGCCGGTGCTCTTTGTCCGGTCTTTGCCGGACTTTCCGCGCGGCCCGAGGGTTCGATGCACGCCACGGTGGAAGCATCACCCTCACTGCGCCGTTTCGTGCGCCTACCGCCCGTGAGGAGACTGTCATGCCCGCGGTGACACTCCGGCTGGCCCAGGGCACCCCGTGCTGGGTCAGCCTGATGACCGACGACCTGCCCGGCTCCCGGGCGTTCTACGGCGAACTGCTCGGCTGGGACTTCGCGCCGGGCCCCGGCCCGCTCGGCGAGTACGTCCGGGCCCGGCTCGGCGGGGAGTCGGTGGCCGGCCTCGGGGAGTCCTCGGTGACGGGCTTCCCCGTGCAGTGGACCACGTACTTCGCGGTGGACGACGCCGACCGGGCGACCCAGTCGGTGCGGGAGTGCGGCGGGACGGTCGCGGTCGGGCCGCTGCAGGCCGAGCGGGCCGGACGGCTGGCGATCGCCTCCGACGTCTCCGGCGCGGTCTTCGGGCTCTGGCAGGGCGAGGAGCACCCGGGCCGGGAGACCGGGCCCGAGCCGGGCGGCCCGGCCTGGGCGGAACTGCTCACCCCGGACGCGGACGGGGCGGCGGCCTTCTACCGTGCGGTGCTCGGGGTGTCGGCGGCGGCGGCCGAGGGCGGGTCGGCGCTGCTGGTGGGCGGCCGGCCGGTGGCCGGGATCCGCCGCGGCGACGAGCTGCGCGGCCACCCGCCGCGCTGGCGGTCCCACTTCGCTGTGCAGGACGTCGACTTGACGGCCCGCCGGGCGGCGGAGCTGGGCGGCCGGGTGCTGGTCCCGCCGCAGGAGACGGTGCGCGGCCGGGCGGCCCGGCTGGCCGACCCGCGTGGCGGGCACTTCTCGGTGCTCGAAGCCCGGGGCCTGACCTGACCCGACCCGGGGCCTGACGCGACCCGACCGCGGACCTGTCGGTCCGTGTGCCTCAGAGCGTGGGCTGCTGCTCCTCGAAGGGGAGGACGTCCGGGGAGAGGACGGAGGCCCGGGCGGTGGCGGCGGTGAGCCGGCGGCGGTGGTGGCGGCGGCAGAGCACCTCGTAGCCGACCTCGTCGTCGCGGACCGAGATGTCGCCGATCACGACCTGGGCGCCCTCGACCACCATCACGCCGCCGACGGTCCGGGCGTTGTGGGTGGCGCGGGCACCGCACCAGCAGAGCGCCTCGACCTGGAGCACCTCGACCCGGTCGGCCAGCTCGATCAGCCGCTGCGACCCGGGGAAGAGCCGGGTGCGGAAGTCGGTGGTGATGCCGAACGTGTAGACGTCGATGTCGAGTTCGTCGACCACCCGGGCGAGCTGGTCGACCTGCTCGGCGGCGAAGAACTGGGCCTCGTCACAGATCAGGTAGTCGACCCGACCGCCGGCCGAGAGCCGCTGCACGACGTGCGCGTGGAAGTCGAAGCCGTCGGCCACCTCGACCGCGTCGGCGCGCAGGCCGAGGCGGCTGGAGATGGTGGCCTTTCCGGCCCGGTCGTTACGGGTGAGGATGATCCCCTGCCGACCGCGGGCGGCGTGGTTGTGGTCCATCTGGAGCGCGAGCGTCGACTTGCCGCAGTCCATCGTGCCCGAGAAGAACACCAGTTCAGCCATGGGTGGTGCAGAGGCCTTTCGGATCGGGGGAGTTCAGCTGCGGACTTCGAGCAGCGGCACGAACTGCTCGACCGGGGTCATCGAGCCGTGCAGGCCGATCATCGCGGACTCGCCGGGCTCGTTGCGGGAGGCGGTGATCGCGATGTCGTCCCGGGCGGCGGCGACCACGTCGCCGATCCGGTGGTAGACCCGGTCGTCCACCGCGGGGCCGAACCAGCCGGCGGCAATCGCCTGGTCGCGGGTGGCCACCCACATCCGGTCGCCGAGCACCTCGCTCCAGACCGTGTGGACGTCCGCGGCCGCGCCGGGGACCGCGTAGACGTGCCGGGCCCGCCCCTCGCCGCCGAGCAGGGCGACGCCGGCGCCGAGCTCCCAGTCCTCGTCGAAGTCGATGCGGTCCTCGGGGGCGATGTCGATCATGCCGTGGTCGGCCGTGACGTACATCGCCGAGCGCGGCGGCAGCTGTTCGGCGAGCCGGCGGGCGAGCCGGTCGACCGCGTCCAGGGTCATCCGCCACTCGTCGGAGTCCACGCCGAAGCGGTGCCCCGCGCCGTCCAGTTCGCTGACGTAGGTGTAGACCAGCGCGCGGTCGTGCTCGGCCAGCCAGGCGGCGGCCAGGTCCATCCGCTCCTCGCCGGTGGTACGGCCGTGGAAGGTGCCGCCGGAGAGCGCCACCCTGGTCAGCGGCGTCTGGGCGAAGAGCGGGGACGACACCTGGGCGGTGGCCACCCCGGCGGCGTGGGTCTGCTGGAAGACGGTCGGGTACGGCTGCCAGGCCGCCGGGTCGGTCGGCGGCTGCCAGCGGAGCTGGTTCATCAGGTGCCCGGCGCCGGGGACGGCCACCGTGTAGCCGACCAGGCCGTGCAGACCGGGCGGGGTGCCGGTGCCCACCGAGGCCAGCGAGGTGGCGGTGGTGGAGGGGAAGCCGGCGGTCAGCGGGCGACCGGTGCCGCCGAGCGAGCCGGAGGTCAGCGAGGAGAGGAACGGCGCGTACTCGGGGTGGCGCAGCAGCAGCTCCCAGCCGAGGCCGTCGACCAGGAAGACCACCACGCGGTCGGCGGGCGCGATCGGCAGCGTCGTGGTGAAGCCCGGGACGCCGAGGCCGGCCGCCACCGAGGGCAGCAGGTCGCAGAGCGAGCCGCTGCCGTAGGGGGGCGCGGGGGCGGCGGCCGGGTCGAGGAGCTCGAAGGCGTCGTAGTCGTCGGGGGCGAAGGGCATGTGGCGGGGGTGGCTTCCTGGCTGGCCGGTGCGTCACGGGCGCGGTGGCGGGGCCGCGTCCGGGCGTGCGTCGGTACGGGTCGGTCCGGCGGGGACCGGTCCGGTGTACGGGTCGGTCCGGTGGCGATCGGTCCTTCGGGGTCGGGCGGGCGGGGGTCGGGCGGGAACCGGGTTCAGACCCGGGTTCAGACCCGGGAGCCGCCGCCGGTCGTCGCCTCGGAGAGCGCGCGGGCGAAGACCAGCGCCTGGGCGACCGTCTCCGGGCCGTCGCCGGCCTCGCTGACCCGCAGGGACAGGTCGTCGGCCGTGGCCGAACCGGTGTAGCCGTGGTCCGCCTCGCAGTTGGGGTCGGAACAGCCGGCCGGTTCGAGGTCGAGGCGCTGGACGGCGCCCCAGCCGATGGTGAGCACGACCTCGCGCGGGAGGGTGCCCGGGGTGTAGGTCTCCGGGTTGGCGACCATCCGGCTCACCACGACGGAGTTGATCCGGTCCAGCCGGACGCTCTCGGTGGAGGTCGTCGCGTACGGGACGGCGGGGGTGGTCGCGTCACCGGACTGCTCGTCGGTGTGGCTCACCACGAACCGCGTGGAGGTGAGGACCAGCACCGTGACGTGCCGGCGGACCTCGTTGGCGTCGAACGTGGTCTCCTGGTGCACCAGGTAGGAGCTGATCGGCTCGGGGCCCACCGCGGACTCCACCGCCTCGGACACCAGGGCCGGGTAGTAGCCGCTGCGTTCGATCGCCGAGCGCAGGTCCTGCGTGGTGGTGGTACCGGTCTTCGCCATAACTCCATCCTGGCATGGTCCGCCGACGAAGCGGGCGGCACGGCGCCGAGCTTCGGACAACGGCGCCCGCGGTCCGGACGCAACCAAGGAAGGTTACAGCGTGCTCATCGCGCGCGGACCCAGATCACTGCGGACCGGCAGGGGCGCGATCCGCACGCGCGCCCCCAGGATCGCCAGCCCGTGCGGGGCGACGACCACCGGTTCGAGATCCACCGAGGCGACCTCCGGCAGGTCGTCGACCAGCCGGGACACCCGCAGCAGCAGCTCCTCCAGCGCGCCGGTGTCGACCGCCTCGGCGCCGCGCCAGCCGAACAGCAGCGGGGCCGCGCGGACCTCGCGGACCAGCCCGGCGACGTCCTGGTCGGTGGCCGGAACCAGCCGGTGGGCGACGTCGCCCAGGAGTTCGGCGGGGGCACCGGCCAGGCCGAAGGAGAGGATCGCGCCGACCGCCGAGTCGACGGTGGCCCCGATCACGGTGTCCACCCCGCGCGGGGCGAGCCGCTGCACCACCAGCGCGGCCTCGGCGGCGCCGCCGAGCAGGGCGTCCAGCTCCCGGTGCGCACGGCGCAGCCCGGCTTCGCCGGTCAGGTCCAGCCGGACGCTGCCGAGGTCGGGACGGTGGCGCAGGTGCGGCGCGGTGGCCTTGAGGGCGACGGGGTAGCCGAGGGTAGCGGCGGCCCGCACGGCGGTCTCCTCGTCGGGGGCGGGCAGCGTCGGCGAGACGTCGATGCCGTAGCGGGCGAGCAGCGCGACGGTGTCGGCGTCGGGCAGGGTGATCCGGGCTCCGCCGGGCTGGGTGCGGGCGGCGATCGCGGCGCGGGTGGAGAGCGCGGCCTCGACCAGGCCGCGGGCGCCGGCCTCGTCGATCCGGTCGAGCTCGGGGACCCGGGCGGTCTCCTCGGCCTCGGCCATCCGGCGGCGCCAGTCGGCGTAGTGGACGGCGTGGGCCAGCGCGTGCACGGCCCGTTCCGGTGCGGGGTAGGCCGGGATGCCGCCGGGGCGCAGCCGGGACGGCAGGTCGGTGAGCGCCAGGTGGGCGAGGAGCAGCGGCTTGCCCAGGGCCCGGGCACGGGTGCCGGCCTCCAGCAGGGCGGCGGCGATCTCGGGGTCGTCGGAGCCGACCTCGGGGTCGTCCGGGCCGGTGAGCCGGCCGCCCATGAACGCGTGCGCGGAGGTCCCGATCGGCGGGATGGCGACGGCGATCACCGCGTCCACCGCCGGGTCGTCCAGCGCGGTGTCCAGGGCGATCCGGAAGTTCTCGCCGGTGGCGGCGGTGGTGAGGTCGACGGGGGTGCGCGGGCGCAGGCCCGCGGAGAGGCAGGCGTCGTGGGTGAGCAGGCCGAGCGAGTCGGAGTTGCCGACGACGGCGACCCGGTCGCCGGGCGGCAGCGGCTGGAGGGCGAGCAGTTCGCCGGTGTCGTACAGCTCGGTGATGGTCTCCACCCGGGTGACGCCGGCCTGCTGGAAGAGCGCGTCGACGGTGGCGTCGCGCAGGCCGGTGGCGGTGGGCGGGACGGCGTGACCGGGCGGGAGGCTGCCGGTGTGGCGGGCTCCCTTGACCACGACCACCGGCTTGGCCTGGGCGAGCCGGCGGGCGATCCGGGTGAACTTGCGCGGGTTGCCGAAGGACTCCAGGTAGAGCAGGACGACGTCGGTGGACGGGTCCTCGGCCCAGTACTGGAGGAAGTCGTTGCCGGAGACGTCGGCGCGGTTGCCGACCGAGGCGAAGGAGGAGATGCCGAGGCCGCGCCGGTGGGCGGACTCCAGGAGGGCGACGCCGATCGCGCCGGACTGGCAGAAGACGCCGAAGCCGCCCCGGCCGGGCAGGACGGGGGCGAGCGAGGCGTTCAGCGGGCGGTCGGGGTCGGTGGAGATCAGGCCGAAGGCGTTCGGGCCGATCACCCGCATGCCGGCCGCGCGGGCCTGGCGGACCAGGGCGCGCTGGCGGTCGCGGCCCTCGGGGCCGGTCTCGGCGTACCCGGCGGTGACCACCACCAGGCCCTGCACGCCGTGCGCGCCGCACTCGGCGACGGCCGCGGGGACGGCGGAGACGGGGACGGCGATCACCGCGAGGTCGACCGGCCCGGGGATGTCCAGGATCGAGCGGTGCACCGGGACGCCGTCCAGCTCGGTGCCGGGCGGGGCGTTGCGGTTGACCGCGTAGACGGGCCGGTCCTCGTCGGCGGAACCGGCCAGCAGGTCGCGGAGCAGGGCCCGGCCGACGGTCTGCGGGTTACGGGAGGCGCCGATCACCGCGACCGAGCGCGGGGTGAGCAGCCGTTGGACGGACCGGGCCTCGGCGCGGTGCTCGCGGGCCCGCATGACGGCGAGCGAGGCGGCGGTCGGTTCGAGGTCGAACTCCAGGTGGACGACGCCGTCGGCGAAGCTGCGGTGCTGGGTGTAACCGGCGTCGGTGAAGACTTTCACCATCTTGCGGTTCTCGGGCAGCACCTCGGCCTGGAAGCGGCGGATGCCGCGCTCCTGGGCGACCGCGGCGATGTGTTCCAGCAGGGCGGAGGCGACGCCGCGGCCCTGGTGGGCGTCCTGGACCAGGAAGGCCACCTCGGCGTCGGTGCCGGTCTCGGAGGGGCGGCCGTCGGCGTCGATCCGGTCGTACCGGACGGTGGCGATGAAGCGGTCGCGGACGACGACGGCGAGGCCGACCCGGTTGACGAAGTCGTGGTGGGTGAAGCGGCGGACGTCCTTGTCGGAGAGCCTGGGGTAGGGCGCGAAGAAGCGGAAGTACTTGGACTGGTCGGAGACCTGTTCGTAGAACTCGACCAGGCGGCCGGCGTCGGCGGTGCCGATCGGCCGGATCCGGGCCGTGCCGCCGTCGCGCAGCAGGATGTCCGCCTCCCAGTGCTGGGGGTAGTCCGGCTCGGCGGGCCGGCCGTGCTGCCGGTCCTTCTCGCCCGGCCGGACCGGCCGGTCCTGCTGGTCCTGCTGGGGGGGCGGTGCCGCGGGGTCGTCCACATTCGTCAGGTTATCCGGCGGCGAGCCGAATGGCGCCGGGCGTGCGCACGAGGCAGGGTGGACACGGCCGTTGGCCGGGGGTTATGCGCCGGTTATGCCCCCGAAAGAAACAATCACAAGTCCCGAACGCAGCTCCTCGCAGGGGTCGGCTGCATGCAACACTGGTCTAGACAACATGGTCGATTCCCCCATCACGGCCATGACCAGCTTTACCGGAAAGGCACGTCTCATGGCTGAGCGCCGCGTCACCATCGGTTGGGCCGAGGGCCTGCACGCCCGTCCCGCCTCCGTCTTCGTCAAGGCCGTGACCGCCACCGGCGTGCCGATCACCATCGCCAAGCCCGGCGGCAAGCCGGTCAACGCCGCCTCCATGCTCGGCCTGCTCGGCCTCGGCGCCGAGGGCGGCGAGGAGGTCGTCCTGGCCTCCGACGCCGAGGGCGCCGACGAGGCCCTGGACCGCCTGGCCCGGCTCGTCCAGGAGGGCCTGGACGAGCTGCCGGCCGCGGCCTGAGCCGACCGCCTCCGCGCACGCGCCGGAGCCCGGGCCCCGTTGGTCGGGGGGCCCGGGCTCCGTCGCGTCCGCCCCGGCGCTCAGCCGGCCGCGATCGCCCGCAGGATGTCCAGCCGGGCCGCCCGGCGGGCCGGCCGCAACCCGGCCACCGCGCCCGCCACCAGCCCGGCCACCAGCACCACCGACAGCTGCAACGGCGGCACCGCGAAGCTGCCCGTCCCCTCGGTGTCGGCCGCCCGCACCAGCGCCCAGCCGAGGAACGCCCCCAGGCCCAGCCCGCCGATCGTGCCGAACAGCGCCACCAGCACCGACTCCCAGCGGACCATCGCCCGCAGCTGGCTCCTGGTCTGCCCGACCGCGCGCAGCAGCCCCAGTTCCCTGGTCCGCTCGTGCACCGCCAGGGTCAGCGTGTTGGCGATCCCCAGCAGCGCGATCAGCACCGCCAGCGCCAGCAGCGCGTAGACCACCGAGAGCATGATGTCGACCACCGAGGCGGCACTCTTCGCGTACTCGGACCTGGTCTGCACCGACGGGTTGCCGAACGGCTCCGCCGCCTTCGTCACCGCCGCCTTGCCCGCCGCGAGCGAGACGCCGTCACGCAGCGCCACCGCCACCAGCGAGTCCGCGTCCTGGCCCTTGTGCGGCGCCCAGGCCTCCCGGGTGATCAGGTAGTCCCCGGTCAGCTCGCCGCCCCGGTAGAGCGCCTTCACCGTGAACGGGGCCTCGGCGCCGTCGCTGAACCGCACCGGGACCTGCGTACCCACCTGCCAGCCGTGCTTCTCGGCCTCCGTCCGGGAGACCGCCAGGCCGTCCGCCCCCAGCTGGAGCGAACCGTCCACCCGGCCGAGGTCGACGATGCCGGACAGCTTCGTCGGGTCGGTGACGTCCAGGGTCCGGCCGTGGCCGTCCACCCGGGCCACGCCCCGGCCGAGCCCCACGCTCTGCTGCACCTCCGGCAGCCCGCCGATCGCCTCCGCCAGCTTCGGGCTCAGCCCGCCGCCGCGGAACCCTCCGGTCGAGACCGCGAGGTCCCCGGCGAAGGTCTTCTTCACCGTGTCGTCCATCGTGGCCTTGATCGAGGCACCGAAGACCGTGAACAGCGACACCACCGTGACCCCGACCATCAGCGCGCTGGCCGTCGCCGCCGTCCGCTTCGGGTTGCGGGCCGCGTTCCGCTCCGCCAGCACGCCGGGCATCCCGCGCAGCCTCGGCAGCGGGGCACCCAGCACCCGCACCACGAAGGTCGCGAACACCGGACCCAGCACCACCACACCGAGCAGCGTGCCCAGCGCACCGCCCGCCGTCAACGCCACCGACGGCCCGTTCGTCGCACCGACCACCGTGCCGACCACACCCGCCGCCACCAGCAGCGAACCGACCGCCCAGCGGATCCGGCCGGCCCGGCCGGCCGCCGCGGTGTCCACGGCCACCGCGCGCATCGCGGCCAGCGGAGCCGTCCGACCGGCCCGGACCGCCGGCAGCACCGCCGAACCGACCGCCGTCACCGTCCCCACCAGCAGCGGCAGCGCCACCGAGACCGCGCTGATCGCCAGCCCGCCGGTGGGCAGGTTGAACCCGATCACCTTGAACAGCGACTTCAACCCCGCCGCCACACCGATCCCGCCGAGCAGACCGGCCACCGAGGCCGCCAGGCCCACCGCGACCGCCTCCGCCAGGGTCGCCGCCAGCACCTGGCCGCGCGCCGCACCCAGGGCCCGCAGCAGCGCGTTCTCCCGCGTCCGCTGCGCCACCACGATGGCGAACGTGTTGTAGATGGTGAAGGTCGCCACCAGCAGCGCGATACCCGCGAACACCAGCAGCAGCGTGGTGAACATGGTCAGGAACCGGCTGGACACCTGGTCGGTGGCCTCCTGGGTGACCTTGGCCCCGGTCACCGCCTCCAGACCGGACGGCAGGTTCGCGGACAGCGCCGTCACCAGCTCCTGCTGGGAGACACCGCTCGCCGCCCGGAACTGGATCGAGCTGGCCTGGCCCTGCCCCTTCGGCGTCAGGTACCGCTCGGCGTCCGCCAGCGTCAGCCCGGTGTAGGTGTTCTGGCCCATGCCGTCGGCCTCGGGGCCGAAGGTCGCGATCCCGACGATCCTCACCGTCACCGGGTCGGGGGTGCGCAGCAGCGTGGAATCGCCCACCGCCAGACCGCCTGCCTTGGCCGCGCCCCGGTTGATCACCGCCTCCCCCGGCTGCTCCGGCGCCCGGCCCTCGGCCAGCCGGTACGGGTTCAGCCCGCTGTCCGCCTGCCAGTAGCCGGCCAGGGTGGGCGGCCCCTGGCCGCCCACCGCCTTGCCGTTGCTGCCGATCAGCTGACCGAAGCCCTGGACGGCCGGCTCGGCCGCCGCGACGCCGGGCACCGACCGCAGCCGGTCGGCGAGCGCGAGGTCCACCGGGGCCCGGACGCCGCCCGGGGTGTTCTCGGTGTCCATGACGTCGGCGCTGCGCACCACCGCGTCGGTGCCCCGGTTGGCGTCGGCGAAGAGCGTGTCGAAGCTGTTGCGCAGGGTGTCGCCGAGAACCAGTGTCCCGGCCAGGAAGCTCACCCCGAGCATGATCGCGGTGAACGTCCCGGCCAGCCGCCGTTTGTGCGCCGCCAGCGAGCGCAGGCTGATCCTGAGGGTGGCGGTGGTGCTGCTCATGACCGGACGCCTCCCCGGCCGGCGCCGGAGCCGCGCTCGAAGGCCTTCATCCGGTCCAGCACCCCGTCCGGGGTGGGCCGCTCCATCCGGTCCACCAGCCGGCCGTCGGCGAGGAAGAGCACCTCGTCCGCGTAGCCGGCGGCGGTCGGGTCGTGGGTGACCATGACCACGGTCTGGCCCATGTCGTCCACCGCGCGGCGCATCAGGCCCAGCACCTCGGCCCCGGTACGGGAGTCCAGGTTGCCGGTCGGCTCGTCCGCGAAGACCACCTCCGGGCGGCCGGCCAGCGCCCGGGCCAGCGCGACCCGCTGCTGCTGCCCGCCGGAGAGCTCGGTCGGCCGGTGGCCCAGCCGGTCACGCAGACCGACCGCGTCGATCAGCGTCTCCACCCACGACTCGTCCACCGTCCCGCCGGCCAGGTCGACCGGCAGGGTGATGTTCTCCCGCGCCGTCAGCACCGGCACCAGGTTGAAGGACTGGAAGACGAAACCGATCCGCTCCCGGCGCAGCACCGTCAGCTTGCGGTCGCTCAGCCCGTCCAGCTCGGTGTCGCCGATCATCGCGGTGCCGGCGGTCAGCCGGTCCAGCCCTGCCGCGCAGTGCAGCAGGGTGGACTTGCCGGAACCGGACGGGCCCATGATCGCGGTGAGCCGGCCGGCCGGGAACCCGACCGTCACGTGGTCCAGGGCGCGGACCTCCGTCCGGCCGATGCCGTAGACCTTCACCGCCTCGGAGACCTGGGCCGCCATCCGGTCGGTCCCGACCAGTTCGAGGACGGGGAACGCCGTCACTTGGCACCGCCCCGGCCCGGCTTGGTGTCGTCGGGGCCCTCCAGGTGCTCCAGCAGGGTGTCCCGGCGGATCCGGTACTCCTCCTCGGTGATCTGGCCCTCGGCGTACCGGCGGGCCAGCGAGGCCAGCGGGCCCTCGGGGCCGCCCGGCCAGCCGCCGCGCCATCCCGGGCCGCCGCCCCACGGGCCACCGGCCCACGGCGGGCCCCACGGACCGCGGCCGGCTCCGCCGCGGCGGCGCAGCGTGGTCACCACCACGACCAGGACGAGCAGCCAGAACAGCGGGAAGATCAGGAACCACGGACCCGGGCCGCCGCCCCACGGGCCCCAGCCCTCCCGGCAGACGGTGTCGGCGAGCAGTGTCGCGGTGCTCTGCATGTCGTTCAACTCCTCGGTGTGCCCCCCGCGCACTCCGGCGGGGGCCCTGCCCCGGGACGCTCCCCGAGGCCACCACGAGCTTCTCGCCGGGGAGGGGTCCGGCGCGTCCTCCGGGGAGCGGCACCCGGGCTACGACACGGGGAGTACGGCCTGGCGACCGGGCTGCTTCCGGCCGGACGGCTTCCGGCCGTGGGCCTTCCGCGCGGGTGGTCGCGCGCGGGACGTCGGACCCGCCGACTTCCCGCGCCGGCGGCGGGGCGAGGAGCGGCGTTGCGGCGCGGGGAGCGGGCGCGGCGCGCTCCGGGCGCGGGGCACGCGAGACCGGCGGACCGGTGCCGGGCCGGCCGGTGGCGGGCGGGCCGGTGGCGGGCGGGCCGGCGGCGGGGCGCGGTGGTCAGCCCAGCCAGCCGGGGCGGACCAGGCCGGACTCGTAGGCGAGCACCACCAGCTGCGCCCGGTCGCGGACGCCGAGCTTCACCATGGCCCGGCTGACGTGCGTCTTCGCCGTGAGCGGGCTGACCACCAGCCGGCGCGCGATGTCGTCGTTGGTGAGGCCCATACCGACCAGGGTGAGCACCTCGCGCTCACGGTCGGTGAGCGAGGCCAGCAACCGGCCGGTGTCTGAGGGCTCCCGGGAGCGGCTGGCGAACTCGTCGATCAGCCGGCGGGTCACGCCCGGGGAGAGCAGCGAGTCCCCGACCGCGGCGACCCGGACGGCGCGCAGCAGGTCGGCCGGCTCGGTGTCCTTGGCCAGGAAGCCGGCCGCGCCGAGCCGGAGCGCCTCGAAGATGTACTCGTCCATCTCGAACGTGGTCAGCACGACCACCCGGACGCCGGAGAGCTCGGGGACGGCGTAGATCCGGCGGGTGGCCTCCAGCCCGTCGGTGCCCGGCATCCGGATGTCCATCAGCACGACGTCCGGCCGGAGTTCCCCGACCAGCCGGACGGCCGCGTCCCCGTCGTCGGCCTCGCCGACCACCTCGATGTCGGGCTGGGCGTCGAGCAGCGCCCGGAAGCCCGCCCGGACCAGGACCTGGTCGTCCGCCAGCAGTACTCGGATCATGTCGTTCGTCGTCCCTCGCTGTGCTCGCCCTGCCGGCTACCGCCCGTGCCGTTCCGCGCCGGTCCGCCCGGCGCCGTTCCCCGCCCGGTCCTTCCCCGCCGGATCGGGCAGCCACGCCCGGACCCGGAAGCCGCCGCCGTGCGGACCGACCGTCAGCTCGCCGTCGAACGCCGCGGCCCGCTCGCGCATGCCGATCAGGCCGTTGCCGGAGCCGCCGCCCTCACCGCCGGCGGCCGGACCCGGATCGTCCACCCGGAGCAGCAGCCCCTCCGGGGAGGTCCAGTCCATCAGAACCGTGGCACTGCGCGCGGCCGAATGGCGGATGACGTTGGTGAGCGCCTCCTGGACGATCCGGAACGCGGCCAGCTCCAGCTGGGACGGCAGCGGCCGCCCCTCCCCCGCCGTCTCCACGGAGACCGTGAGGCCGGCGTGGCCCGCCTGGGTGACCAGTTCGGGCAACCGGGCCAGCCCGGGTGCGGGCGTGCGCGGGGCCTGGCCGTCGGGGCCCCGCAGGGTGCCGAGCACCTGCCGGACCTCGCCGAGGGCCTCCTTGCTGGTGGCCTTGATGACGGTCAGCGCGGCCCGGACCTGCTCGGGGTGCTGGTCGATCAGCTCCAGCGCCACCCCGGCCTGCAGGTGGATCACCGAGATGGAGTGGGCCAGGATGTCGTGCAGCTCGCGGGCCATCCGGAGCCGCTCCTCGGCGGCCCGGTTCTCCTCGGCCTGCCGCCTGGCCAGCCGGCGGGCGGCCAGCTGCTCTCCGCGCGAGCGCATGATCTCGGCCACGGCCAGGACCAGCAGCAGCCAGGCGGCCACCCCGGCCTCCTGCCACCAGCCGGGGCTCTGCGCGGGCGCGCGCAGCCAGCTCTGCGGCAGCAGGTGGGAACTGGCCAGATGGACCAGGTAGCCGGTGCCGACCGAGATCCAGGCGACCCGGCGGTAGCCCCGGGACAGCGCGCCGTACACGGCGACGGCGAGGCTGAAGAAGACCGGCCCGTACGGGTAACCGGCCAGCAGGTAGCCGGTGGTGACGGCGGTCACCGCGATCACCACCGGGCCGGGGAAGCGGTTGCGGAACAGCAGCAGGACCGGGCCGAGCAGCAGCAGGGCGTATCCGGCGGCGTCCAGCGGGACGCGGTAGTCCTGCTGCTGGCGGGCGGCGGCGGTGGAACCGACCACCTGGAACAGCGCCACCAGGACGGCGGAGACCACCGTCCAGGAGGGCCTGGTCCAGGGCGGGCCGCCGAGCGGGTCGTGGTCGGTGCTCATGCCGGGACTCCCGCTCACCGCCCCGGCCGCACCGCGGCGGCGTCGGTGTCGGTGTCGGCGGTACCGGGCGCGGCGGCGTCCTTGGCGCCGGGGGCGTCCTTGGCGCCGGGGGCGGACCGGACGTTCCGGGCGGCAGCGGGGTCGGACGCGCTGCCGGCACCGGACGGGCGGACGCGGCCGGCCCGGGCGGCGGCGGCCAGCCGGGTGCCCCGCCGGGTCATGCCCCAGGGCTTCAGCACGGAGAGGATCGTGGCGGTCAGGTAGATGGTCAGTGCCACCGACGGGGCGATCACCAGGACGTGCGGGGACCGGCCGTCCGGCGGCACCGTCCCGGCGGCGACCTGGCCGGCGGCGTCGTGGATGAAGGCGCGCAGCGCGAAGATCGAGGCCAGGGTGGCGGCCAGGGTCAGCCAGAACTTGGTGACCACCCAGCGGTACTTGAGCAGGCCCCAGGTGGTGCCGAGGGACAGCACCAGACCGGACAGCAGGGAGAGCAGGCTGACCGGGATCAGCAGCCAGTCGGCGAAGATCTCCTGGGCCAGGTACGCGGCCTTGACGGTGTCCGGGTCGTCGGAGAAGCGGCCGGCGATGCCGAGGGCGAGCACGCCGGCGGTGAGGCCCAGCCAGCCGACCGAGAGGGCGACGTGCGCGACGAGCCAGATCCGGCGGGCGTGCCGGGGCAGCCGGAACCGCGCGGCGCGGTCGGCCGGGGGCTCGGGCGTCTCGGTGGACGCCGCGGTCGCCCGGCCGGGCGG